>JAEZDC010000062.1 GCA_023429825.1 Bacteroidota bacterium
CCTCCTACTCGTGTGATCTTACCTTCCTGTAATGCCCTAAGCACTTTCGCCTATGCACTCAAGCTCATGTCACCCACTTCGTCCAGTAATAAAGTACCTCCGTTTGCCAATTCAAATTTTCCTATACGTTGTTTTACTGCAGATGTGAATGAACCTTTTTCATGCCCAAACAATTCGCTCTCTATTAATTCACTCGGAATGGCAGCACAATTCACTTCAATTAACTGTCCTGCTTCTGCCCTGTTACTTTTATAATGGAGCCATCTTGCTACCAGTTCTTTACCACTTCCATTTTCACCAGTAATCAAAACTCTTGCATCTGTCGGAGCGACTTTTTCAATAGTATCTTTAATCTTTTTTATTGCATCACTTTCGCCGATCATCTCCTGCACCTTAGCCACCTTTTTTCTAAGCGTCTTCGTTTCTTTAGAAAGTTTATTTCTATCGGTTGCATTGCGTATAGTGATCAAAAGTCGATTCAGGTCTGGTGGTTTAGAAATATAATCAAAGGCACCTTTCTTAACCGCTTCCACTGCAGTATCAATATTACCATGTCCGCTGATCATGATGATGGGCAATTCGGGATTGATATCAGCGGCCTTCTCTAAAAACTCTATACCATCTACTTTAGGCATCTTGATATCACACAGCACTACATCATAATTGC
The DNA here is from genome assembly GCA_023429825.1 of Bacteroidota bacterium. Taxonomy (GTDB): domain Bacteria; phylum Bacteroidota; class Bacteroidia; order Chitinophagales; family Chitinophagaceae; genus JAEZDC01. Next base: position 668 of record JAEZDC010000062.1, read on the forward strand.
CAGTGATCTTTTTCAAACCTTCTTCACCATCTGCGGCTTCATCCACCTTATATCCTTCTACAGTCAATATATCTTTTAAGACATTCCTGATTGATCTCTCGTCATCAATGATCAAAACATTTCCACTTGGCATATTTTAGTTTTTAGGGCTGCTAAGATAATGATGTTGATGGTTTCAGGTTCCAAGTTTCAGGTGGCTACATGCTGAAGTATTCACAAACCTGTAACATGTAACTGGAAACCTGTAGTTTCTTCAACCATTCCACACTTCATTACCCACTCCACACTAAAGATAAGTACATGATTCTGCAAGCATAAGCTTTTAGAACGATTGTTGTTTTCTACATAGTTATAAATGAAAACAGTTATGGAAAACTTTAGAAAACATAACCAGCAAGACAATCTTTCTCAGAACAAGAAAGGTGTTAATGAAAATTTTGAGCAGGCAGCCGGGATAAGGATACATAAAGGAAAAGAGAACTATGCCGGTGGTAGTGGCTATTATGCAGCTAAAGCAAAACAGGGCTGCCCCAATGCCAACCAGGAATGTTCGGAGGAAAACCAAAATCAGAGTAGGCACTAAAATATATTCCTATGAAACAACACAACAGGCATATGCATCAGCCATCTTCTAACGAATTAAGAAGCCTGAATGATAACCTGGATGAAAACATTCAGCGCCAACAAGCAGGCATGCCAACAGAAGATGCTGATGTGCTACCTGTAACAAATCATGATCAGCAAAATGAAACATTGCAAACTCCACCTGAAGATGGAGATGTACAAAACAGAATTACAAAATAATAAACTGGAGTTATGATGATGATACCTGTGGTACTTGTGGTATTGGCCCTCATCGCCATTTTTATAGTGACCAATTTAAGAGTAAAGGACAAAGGCAATAGGCCTGAATAAGCAGATAGAAATGAGGTGGATAGAAAAATGTAAATGCTTTTTAACAGTAAACCGGCCAGTGAGGGCATGATTTTGAAACTTATTACTGTAACAAAAAACGAAAGGTTATGAGGTTTATATCAACAAAGGTCCACGGAGTGTTGGACTACATGATGGGTATTTTATTAATTGCATCGCCGTGGTTGTTTGGTTTTGCTGAAGGTGGTGGTATGAAAGTTTGGGTACCAGTGATATTGGGTATGGGTGCACTACTGTATAGTTTGATGACAGATTATGAGCTGGGATTAAGTGATTCCATATCTATGCGCACGCACTTAACACTCGACTTAATGTCTGGTGTATTACTCGCAGTATCACCGTGGTTATTTGGATTTGCTGATGTAGTGTATCTACCGCATCTTATATTGGGTATTACTGAAGTAGGTGCAGCGTTGATGACGAGAACGCATCCTGCTACGGAGAATACAAAGCACAGAAGAGAACACAGTTTTATGGATTCTCATAGAGCGTCTAGAGGACATAGAACAGCACACGGATAATTATGTAGCAATAGCAATGACGGAGAAAAAGTGAATGTGTAGTAATATGCATTCACTTTTTTATTTTATCGCTACTACAATGTATAGTGAGATTAACTCAATTAAAAAAAGAGGAACTAATCCTCTCCTTCCTCAATTGACCTGGCAATAAGATCTTCCTGTTTTTGTACCCAGTCAGGAACTGTTTCTTCAACGATCTTCCAACCGCCTTCGTTCTTCATTTTAAAAACAATGCGATTACCACGGTCATCGCTCACATCTACGTGAAATAATTCCGTATTCAGTTGACGAAAATTGAATTCCTTCAATTTGCCGGTTACCTTTAAAAGCTTTGTAAAATGTACGTTTCTTTTCAGCTGAGAGGCCATAGAGTATTTATTGCTCGGATATATAGCAACTACTATACCTGCCTAAGTATGATCTACATGAAATAAAAAGAAAGGACAGTTAATACCTGCTTTAGTCAAAACAGGTTTGGCAACATTGTATACCTTAACGCCGTTAGGCGCTTCACCTTCAAGTGTTCCTGCATGCGCATGACCGTGAAAACAAGCCACAACACCGCGGCGGCTAAGCGGCTCTGCCAACCGTGAGCAACCGAGGAATGGCCATATCGCCTCCGGCTCTCCTAAAACTGTGGTCTTTATTGGGGAATAATGCATCACTGCGATTTTCTGTATGCCTTCATGTTCCTGATCAAGTCGTGCCAGTGCTCTGTCAAGATGTAATGCTTCATCCACTGCTTCCTGCACAAATGCTTTCATTGCTCCTTCACCAAACATAGAAAGTACGTGATTGTCAAACCCCCCACCAAAACCCTTTACACCGGCAAAGCCAATATTCTTTATCACAATACTTTCTCCGTCTAAAACATGAACATTGGCATTTTGTATCATCTGCCTGATCAGCTTATGCCTGCCCTTTTCATAATCATGGTTACCTAGCACTACAACAACCGGTATGGTGCATGAACGCAATTCCTCAGCTAATATCTGTGCTTCTACTTCATCGCCTGTGTCAGTAAGATCGCCGCAGATAAGCAAAATATCTGCAGCCTGCGAAACATCTTTAAAGCATTCCACCCATTTGCCTTTATCGGTTTCCCGAATATGAATATCAGCAATGGCGGCAATTGTTGTTTTATTCTCCATTACTAAACTGTTTTGATGGTCACAGTTTTATAATCCCATTCCTTTACATCAATAGCATATTGTGTCTGGTCAATGATTGGGCCACGGCAAACTTTTTCAAACGGGGCGGGAATATCATATTGTTCCCTTGCCCGTTCAAGCAGCTCTTCAAATAAGCTTTGCGGAATTATTTCCCTGTACTCAGATGGATAGACGAACTGGAACATCACCAACGATGCCAGCAGTATATGCCAGTGCGGATCCATTCTTCGCATCACCCGGTTCCAGTCAAAATTCTTTCCCGCTTTCAATAACACATGATTCACATCAGCACCATCAAAGCGTTCCCTGTTCTGAACATACACTTTGCAAAACACCAACTCTTCCGCTGCCAATATTTTTACTTCTCTATCCAAAAAAGTAACAGTGGGCGCATTCTCCAGCCAGGTATCATCCACACGACAAATATTATTGACCGTATCAAAAATTATGTCGATAAAATATTCTCCCTTGAATACCTTAGCCAGCCATCGCACATCGTATGTGACAGCTTCGTAACCTCTTTCCGAAAAGAATTTTAAGATCTTTGGATAATCAGCAGGCTTGCAAAAAATATCAAGGTCTTTCGTATCCCTGTAAATGCCTGTATAATGAAACATCGCAAAAGCCCCACCCAACATAAACTCAACGCCACTTTCCTTTAAAAGATCCAGTGCTTCTTTATAAAATTCCTGCGAAGCCTGGCGCTGTTCTTCCGTTACTATCATGCAGACAATCAATAAATAAATGTGCCAATTGTTAAGGAAATTGTTATGAGCCAAGCTGCTGTATTACTATGACGCTTCCGTTGCGTCGCACACTTATACGTTCGGTTTGTAAACTCATCTAAGTTATGTGGCAAAATATCCTCCGTTCATCAATAATCATTCTTTAGAAAGCTTTCTTTATTACTTTCACGCTTCAATCAAAACAATTGCTCCCATGAGAACTTTGTTACGCATCGTATTGGTGCTTTGCATTTCTACTTCTACTTCTCTCTTCGCACAAAAGAAAACTGCCGAACCGGAAAAAAAAGAAAGCGATCCGCTTACTTCATCCATTCTTAGCGGGCTGAAGTTTAGAAGTGTGGGCCCTGCTATCACTTCGGGCCGTATCGGCGACCTGGCAGTAAATCCAAACAATAAGAAAGAGTATTATGTAGCCGTAGCCTCAGGCGGTGTTTGGAAAACAACGAATGCAGGGTTGACCTACACGCCTGTCTTCGATAATGAAGGATCATATTCTATCGGCTGCGTTACTATCGATCCTAACAATACGAATGTTGTTTGGGTAGGCAGCGGCGAAAACAATAACCAACGCAGTGTTGCATACGGTGATGGCGTTTACAAAAGCGAGGATGGTGGTAAAAGCTGGAAGAATGTAGGGTTGAAAAATTCTGAACATATTGGCCGTATTGTAGTCGATCCTACCAATTCTGATATAGTGTACGTGGCTGCCTACGGCCCTGTATGGAGTTCGGGTGGAGAAAGAGGTATCTATAAAACCACCGATGGCGGAAAAACATGGAAGCAAATTTTAAATATAAGTGAACATACAGGGTTCAATGAGATACACATGGACCCACGTGATCCGAAAGTGTTATATGCTGCAGCTCATCAGCGCCAGAGAAAAGTATTTACTTATATCGGTGGCGGACCTGAATCTGCATTATATAAAAGCACAGATGGTGGAAACACATGGAATAAGATCATGAGTGGTTTGCCTTCCGGTGATGTAGGCAGAATTGGCTTGGCAGTTTCTCCTGCAAATCCTGATGTGGTATATGCAATTGTTGAAGCTGCCGAAGGTGCAGGTGTGTATAGAAGCAATGATCGTGGCAACAGTTGGGAAAAGCAAAGCAGTTATGTTTCTTCCGGAAATTATTACCAGGAAATATTCGCTGATCCAAAAGATGTAAACAAAGTGTTTGCTGTGAATGCGTACATGGTGGTGAGCACTGATGGTGGCAAGACCTTTAAAATACTCGGCGAAAAAAATAAGCACATCGATAACCATGTAATATGGATAGATCCGGACGATACACAACATATGATGGTGGGCAGTGACGGTGGCTTGTATGAATCATGGGATGCTGCAGCCAACTGGGAATTCAAACCGAATATTCCTGTTACACAATTTTACAAAGTTGCTTTGGATAACGCCACACCGTTCTATGGCATACATGGCGGTACGCAGGACAACTTCAGCATCAGCGGGCCATCGAGAACACTCAGCAGTAATGGCATCTTCAATTCTGACTGGTATTTTACAAGCATTGGTGATGGCTTTGAAACACAGGTGGATCAATCTGATCCAAATATCATCTACGCTCAATCACAATATGCAGGTTTGGTGCGTTACGATAAACGTACAGGTGAAATGCTCGATATCCGTCCTGTGGAAATGGAAGGTGAAAAAGCGAATCGTTGGAATTGGGATGCACCATTGCTCATCTCTCAATTCGATAATAAAAGATTGTACATCGCATCGAATAAATTATACAGAACAGATGACCGTGGTAATACATGGAAGATCATCAGCCCTGATCTGACTGCACAAATTGACAGGAATAAATTACCGGTAATGGGAAAGGTTTGGAGTGTAGATGCTATCGCAAAGAATGGATCGACAGATATTTTCGGCAACATCACGGCTATTGCAGAGTCAAAATTCGATGAGAACTTATTGTATGTAGGAACGGATGATGGATTGATACAAATAACAACTGACGGCGGAAAAACATGGACGAAAGTTAGCAAGATCGCCGGCGTTCCTGATATGACCTATGTGAACCAGATCATCACATCCTTGCACGATAAGAATACTGCCTACGCAACTTTCAATCATCATCGCTATGGCGATTTTCGTCCGTATGTATATCGTACGAGAGATGGCGGAAAAACATGGACTGCCATTCAAAATAATTTACCCGAGAGAGGAACAGCTTATTCGATTGCCGAAGATCATGTGAACTCAAATTTGTTATTCGTAGGAACTGAGTTCGGTGTATTCTTTTCGATAGATGGCGGTACAAGATGGACACAACTGAAAGGCGGATTACCCACTATCGCCGTAAGAGACATGGAAATTCAAAAAAGAGAAAATGATTTGGTACTCGGTACATTCGGAAGAGGTTTTTATGTTTTAGATGATTATACACCACTGAGAAATTTAAAAAAGGAAGACCTCGATAAGCAGGCTGTCATCTATCCTATCAAAGATGCTTTGATGTACATTCCTTCTACTCCACTTGGCGTTAGAGGAAAAGGATTTTTAGGGGAAAGCTTCTATACAGCAGATAATCCACCGGTGGGTGCTGTGTTTACTTATTACTTAAAAGATAATCTTAAGACGCTTAAGGATAAGCGCAAAGAAGCTGATAAAGAAAAGGCGAAGCGAAATGAATCACCTTACTATCCTTCAATAGATTCTTTAAGGGTAGAGGACGAACAACCAGCCCCACATTTATTGTTCACTGTAACAGATGAAACCGGTAACGTGGTAAGAAGAATAAAGACCAATGCGAAGAAAGGAATGAATCGTATCGTATGGGATTTCCGTTACCCCTCATACGGCGCTATTGACTTCACTCCTTTTGAAGAATCTTTCGTATTCAGCTCACGTGAGGTGGGAAATCTAGCCATGCCCGGAACTTATAAAGTTTCACTCAGCAAGTTTGAAGATGGTGTATATACTGAACTGGTAGCGCCGCAAAGCTTTAAAGCCGTGGCGCTGAATCATTCATCTATTCCTGTGGCCGACAGAAAAGCGCTGGATGCATTCAGTAAAAAGATAGCAGAGTTGAGAAGAGTATCTGCCGCAGCGGAAGCATACAGAGGTGAACTGGTTGATAAGATAAAATACATTAAGGCAGCAATGCTGGAAACGCCAAACCTTCCGCTGAGCGTATCACAAAGTGTATATGCGATTGACAAGCGATTGAATGCAGTGAATACACAAATGAATGGTGATGCCACCCTGGCGAGAAGAGAATTTGAAACTTTGCCTTCCTTGAATGGACGTATCAGTAACATTACAGGTGCATTGTGGAGCACTACATCAGCGCCAACACAAACAATGGAACAGTCTTACCAGCTTGCTTCAAAACAGTTTGCACCGTTGCTGGCTGAGATCAAAGCCATAGGTGAAGAGATAAAGAAAATTGAAGACCAACTGGAAAAAGCTGGTGCGCCTTATACGCCGGGAAGAGTTCCGGTGTGGAAAGGGAATTAAGTTAATACCGGGTGCCAGGCATTCTTCAAATAAAAAGCTCCTTACAAGAAGGAGCTTTTTTATTGCAAATAGTCAAACCGTTAACTACCTCTTGTTCCACCTGTGCGGTTGGCTTTCTTGATCACTGCACCTGCAGCCTTACCAGGCTTGGGAATAAACTTCGACTGGTTGTTTGCTTTCTGGTTCTTAGAACCCTGCTTGTTGTTCTTATTGTTTGTAGGTAATCCCATATCCTTAAACGTTTCAGTGAAAATAATAATTTTTTGTTAGCCAGCTTTTGAAAAACGATCACCGACTGTTGCGTCGCTCCCGAATTTTCGAACTTGCCACGTGTATGCATCAGGGATAAGCCACAGGTTCCAGTTCCAAGATATCGTTGAGGTGATGTAATAAATGTTTGTTGTAATCTGCAGCGAGCCATTCGATGGTATGAGGTTCGCCGGTTACACAAATGTTCCTGTACTTCTCTTCGGGCATATTCTGTAAAATAATATGCATGTGTTGGTTGAGTAACGTCCATAAACGGATCAACTGTGGGGTAGGATAATTATGATAGTTAGCCACTTTCACCCATTCGTCCTGTGCATATACGATCTTTTCATTTTCCTGGTATTGGGCTATCACAAACCTGCGGATGTTATTTTGTGCAGAGTCAATCAAATGACCAAGTATCTCCTTCTTACTCCACTTATCCGGAGCTTTACGAGCTAAAAGTTGTGCTTCAGACAATTTATTTAACAGCGGTATGTACTTACCGAGGATACCAGCAAGCTGGTCAATCGTTTCTCTCATATGCAGCAGTTCTGTTTAAAGATAGGGTAGAAAATGAAAAATTGCCTGTACAGAATTGAAAATTGATTGAGGGAACGTTAGAAGCCTCTGTGGCAATTTCAGGAGGCTGCGGGAAAATGCAAGAGCCTCTGTGGAACTTTCAGAAGCTCCTGTGGTATTTGCAATAGGCTGCGGCAAAATTCAGGAGCGCCTGCGGAACTTTCAGGAAGCCCTGCGGAAAATGCAAGAGCCTCTGTGGAACTTTCAAAAGCTCGTGTGGTATTTGCAATAGGCTGCGGGAAAATTCAGTAGCGCCCGCGGAACTTCCACAAGGTTCTGTGGAAAAAACAATAGCCCCTGTGGTGTTTACAGGAGCCTCAGGGAAAATTCAATAGTCTTTGCGGGAAGAAGAAGCGGGTTAAAGCCACCTGATTTTCCAGACGGACTTACTTTTGGATCGCATCCACAATTTCATATAGGGTTAGACCACTTACTGCCAGCTTCTGTTCTGCAAAAGCATTAGCAAGTTCGGAAATGCTGAGTTTATTGTCTTTTTTGATTTCCTGTGTGCTTCGAACCGAAGCCTTGTCATCTCGAAAAAGGTTCCCGTTTTCGTTATCGTATTTATCGTGATACGGAGCTCTTTCAATGTTTGTAACAGCAGTCTTATTGATCGGCATTTCTTTAGTGCTGATGTATCCGTCATAATCCAGGTCATAACGCAAGAGAAATAGCACTGCAGGGTATCTTTTGATATACAAAAAATTTTTCCCTGAAGAAAATGAGGTTACTAATTCATTCACCTGCAGCTTGCCATCTTTATTACCGTCAAATCTTGAAATTAAAGTATCATAGGAAAGAAAACTATTCGGAAGTTCCGCCTGCTTTATTTCTTCATCTGGTTTGTAGGTATTACCTAAGCTCCTATTTGAAATATTGGATAAGAGCAAAAGGTAATCTATGGTTTTAACCTTTGCTCCTGTACTCACAAACTTCAGGTCAGGGGTTTGAGAAAATACAGAACAGGTAAATAACAGGCATAGCGCCAGGATAATTGTTTTCATAAAGGTTTTAAATGAAAATACAATTTTGCTTTAAATCAAAAAAAAAGAGATGTATATGCCACGCAAACTAAACACCCTCACTCTCCCGGGTATTTTTCTACCATCACCTGGTCTATAGTTTCATTGAGTTTGGATTCAACATCCACGATCCACTTCGGCAGCCATTGCTCACTGATCTTCCAGTTACTGCCTTCAGGCTTGATCATGCGGAAGATGATGCGGTTGGCTTTGTCGTCGCTTACATCTACATGGAATGTCTTTTCAGGCGTGTTGGGAATGCGGCGAAAGTTGAATTCCCTGTTTTGCATTGGTGCTTTAATGAGTTGAGTGAACTGGATGTTGCGGGTAACGTGGAGGTCCATTAGCATAGGTTTTGCCGGACTAGGCAAGAAGTGTACAAGGAAAAGTGAAGGAAATGCTAAAGGGAGAGATTAATAGTTTATCAAAAGTGTAGGAAGGTGACGACTAACCGATTCAAAAAAAAGATGAAATAAGATATGCAGTACAAGTGTGCGACGCAACGATGCTAAATAGAATTACTATCGCTGGCTACCAAAGAAAAACTCTGTTTCATTTGTGCGCATACATCTGTTTCGATCATACGCTCTGCCAAACGGATCATGTTCCAGAATGCAGTGGCGTTGCTGATGCCATGTCCAATGATTACAGGCTTCGCTACACCTAATACAGGTGTGCCGCCGTAATTTTCATAGTGAAAGCGCTGGAGATATTCATCGGTGTGAATGTTACGGTGGTAGGCCACATCGTAAAAGCTCTCCGCCATTTTGAGAATAACGTTACCGGTAAACCCATCGCAGACCATTACATCCGCTTTATCGCCGAAGATGTCACGTCCTTCAATGTTACCAATGAAATTGACTTGCTTATTTTCTTTTAATAAAGGGAAAGTGTCTTTTGCAAGTTGATTACCTTTTCCTTCTTCTTCACCCACGTTCATCAATCCTACTTTAGGATCGTCAACACCTAATATATTTTTTGCGTAGAGAGCACCGAGTATAGCAAACTGGTCTAAATGCTCCGGTTTGCAGTCAGCATTTAATCCAACATCTAACAATAAACCAGTCTTGCCGTTGAGCTTAGGAATAACGGTAGCGATAGTTGGCCGTTGTACACCTTCAATTGCTTTGATGCTGAACATCGCACCTACCAGCATGGCACCGGTATTACCTGCGCTGATGAATGCATCAACTTTGCCGGTAGCCAGTAAATGAAACCCTATTGCAATGGAAGACTTCTGCTTTTCTTTAAGTGCTTTGGTGGGATGTTCGTTATAACCGATCACTTCAGGAGCATGGACCACGTGGATGTTGGGAGTAATTACATCATGCTCGCTTAACAGCTTGCGAAGTTGCTCTTCGTCGCCTACACAGAATAAAGTAGCCGGAGCTTTATTTCCCGACATGTAGCGTTGTAAACCTTTAACAGCTTCGAGTGGTGCAAAGTCTCCACCCATCATGTCGATCGCAATATTCATGTGCGGCAGTTTAGTTAAGTACAAAACCCCAAAGGTTTAATGCCTTCGGGGTTCAAATATAGTTGTAGAAAGATTAAGCCTTAAGCGGTGCTTTTTCAGCTACTAATTTTCCTTTGTAGTACAACTTACCTTCACTTACGTGTGCACGGTGACGTGGGTGAATTTCACCTGTTGTTGTGTCTTTGCTCAGTGTCACTTCTTCAGCTTTGTAGTGAGTTCTTCTTTTTGCACTTCTCTGCTGAGAGTGTCTGCGTTTAGGATTTGGCATAACCTAATTTTTATCCTTGTTAAATAAATTATTTCAATCGGGTTCGAAGTTTCTTGTTTTGAGTCTCGAGTTATAAAACCTGAAACCTCAAACACAAAACTCAAAACTAGTTTTCTAAATCTTTAAACTTCTCCAATCCCTTCCAGATCGGGTTCGTTGTGTTCTTATCGTTTTCTTCCATTTCTTTCAGCTTGGCCAATACTTCAGGATTACATGTAGATTCTCCTTTGGCATCTTCAGGGCAAAGCTTCTGCATGGGTAAGCTTAAATTGATGAACTCGTAGATCCAGTCGGCAACGTTCAAATGACTTTCTGTGTGACTAATGTAGTATACATCAGGATCTTCTTCCTGGTCATTCATCACCTGTGGTTCTTCCACCATCTTTACCACGATGTTGAATTCATCCCAAAGCTGAACGGTTAATGGATTTCCGCATCTATCGCACCAGCTTTGAACTGAACCACCCACATCAAACTTCAACATCATAAAGCCGGTGTTCTTCTCCAGTGTAAGCTTTACGTCGGCATTTACATCCTGGAAGTCCTGTTCACCATATTCTGTAAAGAACTTATCATCCACCCTGTATTCAAAAACATGAATACCCGGCTTTAACCCAACAAACGGTATTTCGTATTCCCTCTTCTTACTCATATCGCCGGTTTTTTAGGGTGGGCAAAGGTAAGGCTTAGCAATAGGATTTCAAAAGGAAAGTTGGTTTTGAGACCAAACTTCCGTTATTTGGCAAATTGTTATGGAAAACCCATCAATCCCGGGCCAAAGTTCGCTGAAAAAGAAGATGAAATGGATCATTCCGGTGGTTTTAACCATTGCTGTGACTATTGTAACGCGGTTCCCGCTTTGGATTGAAGAAGTGTACATCCCCTACATTTATACGTATATCGCATTGGTTCAAAGAACGTTAACAGGATGGCTGTTCATAAGTGTCGGCGATATTCTGTACCTGCTCGTGAACATTTGGCTGTTGATCCGAATTTATAATGGCATAAAGATCCTCGTCAAAAGAAATGCTACCTGGAGAGGTACGTTTCACAAACTGTTACGGCTGATACGCCTGTTACTGTGGGTGTATATTTTTTTTAATGTGTTGTGGGGATGGAACTATCACCGGCTGGGTATCTCTTATCAACTGCAGCTCAAACCCGAGATATATAGCAAAGAAGTGCTGGTTGATCTTACACAGCAACTGATACTAAAAGTAAATGAGTCGAGACTTGCATTGGGGCATGACTACCGCTTCCCTAATCATAAAGAATATTTTATAACAGCAGTAGCGGCTTACAAGAAAGTGAAGAATGAATATCCATTTTTGAAATACTCAAGTCCTTCCATAAAAAAGTCAGGCTATGGAAGGCTTGGAAATTATATGGGGTTCCTGGGATACTACAATCCTTTTACCGGGGAAGCACAGGTTAATACAGCATATCTCCCTTTTCAACAATCCTACGTAGCGTGTCATGAGATCGGTCACCAGTTAGGATATGCCAGTGAGAGCGAAGCCAATTTTGTGGGATATCTTGCTGCCACCGCTTCAACTGATACCGCGTTGCGCTACTCTGTTTATTTCGACATGTTCAATTATGCGAACAGGGAGTTGTTCTATCGCGACTCAACTGCTGCAAGAGATAACTATAAAAAACTTGATACATTGGTGAAGCAGGATTATATGGCGGTGAGGATTTTTTTAAAAAAGTATAAAAATCCATTTGAACCCGTTGTAAAACTTTTTTACGATCAGTATCTCAAAGCCAATGCGCAGGCAAAAGGTATGCAGAGCTATAATGAAGTTGTTGGCTGGCTAATAGCGTATCGAAAGAAGTTTGGAAGGCTTTAATTGAAATAGATATATAAACGCAGCCGAGAACATGAGTATCTCTCCTATCTCTCTCTGATAATCGAAATAAAATGGAAAATTGTGGTTGAAGCAAAGTCCAAGGATTGTTATAGCAATGACCTTCTTATTTGCAAATGCTGTAAGCCACGCCATCACCGGTAGCCACTGTATCATATTGTATGGATTTCTTGATGCTGGTGTGATCAGTTCACACAATTGGTAAAAAAGAAAACACAGCATCAGCTGGTGGTGGATGGATTGAAGCCAATCTTTTTTATACGCAATAAACCATAGTAACAATACAGCTGCAAGCAGAAGAATTTGAAAAAATCTTACATCATCAATCTTAATACCTGCAAGATTGAGATAATGCTGAATACTGAATAGACAACCTGCATCAAAATTCAGAAAAGAAGCATTGGAATTTATTATACAGGGATCGGCTTTGCTAATATCTACTCGTTTGTATGCATCATCCATTGCAATATTGTCAGTAGCCTCTCTTGCATGAATCTGCATGGCAGCATTATACTGCTTCCATTCGCTAAGGTCAGTAGTGGTAAATATGATTATACCTGCAACAGCAACACCTGCGAATAATACCAGAAAATGTTTCCAGCGGAATTCCCAAAAAGCAATAGCGCTTACTATAAAAAAGGGTCGCAGTACACTAACTAAAGCCAATATCAATAAATTCCATCGTTGTCTTTTGGCTTTTAATGTAATTATTGTGACCAATGCAAACGCAAAAGCATATAATACATATACCTGTCCGTTATAGACATGAAGCAGCCAGTTGCGATCGAACAAAAAGAAAAAAGAAACGATCAACAAAAAACGAAACTGTCTTCCCTTTGTTTTAAAGATTGAACTACTCATCCATAATGTGAAGAATAGAAATATTTCTGTGATGATCCACCAAACCAACTTTATATCACAGTATTTCATTTTAGCGAGGGGTTGCTGCATTTGCAGGAACAATGGCGTTGATGTAACTCCATTTAAGCCTTCCCGGTTATCAGGATATAAATTAAGCCATGCAGTAGTATCTCCGGGTTGCCATTTGTAAGAATAAATACCTTTCCCGGCCTCTTGTAACCTTGAACCAATGATACGCAATAAAAGATCAGGACACATCGACTGATCCAGGTACAAATAACTATAGTATAGGTGAGGAACAAATAACAGCATTAACACAACAAGAAGCCATCTTATGGTTAAAGATGGCTTCTTGTCAAGGTCGCTTATGTAATAAAAGAATCTCACTTTAAAATTTATTCTTCCACATCATACTTTCAACAGGTTTATCGGGTTGGTGACTATACTTCGCATTCTTTTTTTCGTTGTATTTGATCTCAATATCACCCTCAACAGGAAAATAGATGAGCTGGCCTACCGGCATACCTGCATATACTTTTACAGGCTGCTTAACTGATATCTCCAACGTCCAGTTACCACAAAAACCAACATCACCCTTACCAGCTGTTGCGTGTATGTCGATCCCTAATCTGCCTGTGCTGGATTTTCCTTCAAGGAAAGGGACATGTGCATGCGTTTCAGTATACTCCTGCGTTACGCCTAAATAGAAAATATGTGGATACAAAACGAAACCATCTTCAGGAATTTCAAAATATTCGATCTCATTATGCTTCTTTGCATCTAAGATATGCTCCCGATAAGTAGCCAGGCATTTACCTAAATGTACATCGTAGCTATTACTGCCAAGACATTCACGGTTGTATGGTTTGATAATGATGGTTCCCTTCTCCATCTCCTGCAAGATGCGCTGATCAGATAATATCATTGGTTATGGTTTGTAATTTGAGTGGTATCCCCGCTGGCTGTAAACTTCCTACCTTAGCACACTTCTTTAAACCGCAGATGCAATATAAATCGTAATTGGAGACCGATAAATCGTACAGAAGATATGGCTTTGTTTTATCAACAAGATATCAACGAATACACTAAACTGGGGATTTGGAAGATTGAAGAGCCTGAGGATTTTTTCAGGCAGGAAGTGCCTTTGATGCGAACGATTGCACATCCGCATAAGCGTCTTCAACACCTGGCAGGCAGATTTTTATTGCGTCAACTGTATCCGAATTTCCCATATAAAGAGATCATGATAGCGGATACGAGGAAACCATTTCTGCCAGATGAACGTTATCATTTTTCTATTTCTCATTGCGGAGATTATGCGGCAGCTATTGTAAGTACAGAAGAAAGAGTGGGAATTGATATTGAACAACCCACTACACGTGTATTTAAAATACTTCATAAATTTTTGCATAGTGAAGAGCTAGAGCAATTTCAATTAGTCAATACAGATGAGCTTACAGACTCAAAACTCTCAACGCTACTCTGGTCTGCAAAGGAAGCGATGTTTAAGTGGTGGGGATGGGGCGATATTGACTTCAGTGAAGTACTTAGGATCAAACAATTTCAATTTGGAAACGAAGGAAAATTCTCTGCATTCTTTTGTAAGAACGATGTGCAAATACCTTTACTTATCAACTATAAAATTTTTGAAGGCTTGTGCCTGGCATATACGCAATCTGAACCAGATGCCTTTAAGATAACTGATTAACCTGTTGAATAAAGTTCGGAACCTTGAAGGGAGTGACACAACAGGCGATGATTAGAGAACAAAACGATGGCTAAATAAAAATCCTCCCGAAAATCAACCAGAAGGATTATAAAAATAACTTGAAATAATATTACTTCTTCATATACATCACATCCTTAACCAACTTCACCGTTCTTTCTACATCAGGAATTGCAAGTGCTGTTAAATTAGGAGCATAGTGCATTGGAGCATCTGCGCTGGTAATTCTCCTGATCGGAGCATCGAGATAATCGAATCCTTCTTTTTGGATACGATATGAAATTTCTGAGCTAACAGAAGCAAACGGCCACTGCTCTTCAACGATGACCAGACGATTTGTCTTCTTAACGCTTTCCAATATTGTTCTCCAATCTAAAGGGCGAATTGTTCTTAGGTCAATCACTTCAGCACTTACGCCTTCCTTTTCTAATTCTGCAGCGGCGCCTAATGCAACTTTCATCATCTTATTAAATGAAACAATTGTAACATCTCTTCCCTGCTTCTTTATATCTGCTTTTCCTAACGGTATGTAGTATTCTTCTTCGGGCACTTCACTTTTATCACCATACATCACTTCGCTTTCCATAAACATTACGGGATCTTCTTCATAACGGATGGCTTGCTTCAACAAGCCTTTTGCATCGTATCCATTAGATGGTGACACCACTTTTACACCCGGGATGTTTGCATAATAACTCTCAAAAGCTGTTGAGTGTTGCGCACCAAGTTGCCCGGCACTTCCATTGGGTCCACGAAAAACTATAGGACATGTGATTTGTCCGCCACTCATTGCCAACATTTTGGAAGCAGTATTAAGTATCTGGTCCATTGCTAACACTGCAAAGTTCCAGGTCATGAATTCCACTATAGGGCGTAACCCATTTTGTGCAGCACCTACACCAACAGCAGCAAATCCAAGTTCTGCAATAGGTGTATCTATCACTCGCTTGGGGCCGAACTCTGCCAGCATACCTTGACTTACTTTGTAAGCACCATTATATTCTGCCACTTCCTCACCCATTAGAAATACTCTTTCATCTCTACGCATTTCTTCATTCATTGCTTCACGAAGGGCTTCCCTGAAAGCTATTTGACGCATAATACTGTCCTGGTTTTAAGTGGGCAAAAATAGCTGAATATGGTTAGAAAATGAAAGTGATTTCAGCAAGCCTTTTCTGTACTATTTCTTTAATGTTTGTTAAGTGTTACCTATTAAGATAAAGCTTAACATTTTATGGCAAGTGTAACTCATGGAAGTTCGTTCTTTTATTGAACTAAACCGCAGATATGAAAAGACTAATCTATCCTTTACTGATCATTTTAATTGGAGCAAACTTGAGTTCATGCGAAGCTTTAAAGGCTATCACAGCTAAAGACCTGGTCACATTCACTGCAGATATGAAAGACAGGCTGGATAGCAATAGCATTGAACTGAATAAAGTGCAGTTTTTTATTGATCAGCGGATCATTCTCAGCAGATCGCTTGGTTCAAGCAAGGCGGAGGTAAAATCTGGTAAAGTGATGTTTGAGAATGGGCAGTATACAAACCAGATCATTATTCCTGCTCTAACGCCTGGTGTTTGTGAGGCATCGTCAAATGGAACTTTACACATAAGTTTTGAATCAGAAGGAAGCAATATTGCATTCGGCCCTGGCTTAGCAAATGCGACAGATCAGTTTGTATTACTTGGTAAGGAATGGGAAAACGGCACAGCTGTGGTGACATATGAAGGAAACGAATTCAGAGCTAAAACAGCTAATGGCGGGAATGTAGGTGATGTTAAATTGATGATCAAGAAAAGTGATTTAAATAAAACTTCGAAAAGTACAAGAACGTTGAAAGGAAGAAAGGTGGAATAATTATTTCATTTTATCGATACACTCTTTCAAACTCCTTTTCCAATCTTTGAGTTCGATTCCAAAAGTTGATTGGATCTTATGCTTATCTAAAACTGAATATGCTGGTCTTTTAGCAGGTGTTGGATAAGCTAATGTTGGGATTGGATTTACTGTACATGGCAACTCCCCTAATTCTTTTATTGCGGAAGCAAAATCAAACCATGATATGATTCCCTCATTGCTATAATGGTATATACCATATATATCGCGGATTGAAAGATCATTTGCAGAAAGTTGATCAATGATGTGCATGGTTGCTTCCGCAAGATCTTTCGCGTAAGTAGGTGACCCGATTTGATCAGAGACGATATTCAGTTGATCTTTTTCTTTCATCAGCCTGATCATCGTTTTTACAAAATTATTTCCATGCGTACTGTAAACCCATGATGTTCGAATTACAATACTGCGTTCGCAGTTTTCTAATGCAAGTTTTTCTCCCAACCATTTAGTATACCCGTAATAATTGATGGGATCGGTTTTATGTTCTTCTTTGTATGGAGCTGATCCATTACCGCCAAATACATAATCTGTTGAGAAAGTAATAAGTGTTGCGGTATATTGATGACACAGCCTGGCTAGATTACCTACTGCCTCAGCATTTGTTTTGTAAGCGGCTTCTTGTTCTGCTTCTGCTTTATCTACAGCAGTATATCCTGCGGTATTTATAACAATTGATATCCTATTTTCAAAGAAGAATTTTTCAAGAGATGAGTTGTTTGCTATATCCAACTCGGTTCTATCGCAAAAAATAAAATTGTAGTTGGAATAGTTTAGAGCGACCTGTTGCAGTTCCCAACCTAATTGTCCATTTTTTCCTGTAACGAGAATTGAGGGCTTCATTGTTGCCCAAAGCTAAGGTGTTGAAGTGTGCGACGCAACAGGACTTCAATAGAAATCCTGTTGCTCGTCACAAAAAAATTAAAAGCTGAAATAAGAACGAGAAGTTATTTTTCCCTTATAAGTGCCTTTCAGATCAGCAATTAAAGCACCGGGCTTAGTGATCGAAGCGAAATAGGCATCATCAAATTGTGCATATTCGTTATGCGGAACAGTAACAACTATCGCATCATAATCTTTCCCAATTTTATCAACCAATCCAAAACCATATTCATGTTTGAGTTCTTCTGAATCGGCATGTGGATCAGTAACATCTACATTGATGTAATAAGAAAGAAGGTTGTTTACTACATCGGCAACTTTCGAATTACGTATATCACTCACGTTCTCTTTAAACGTTGCTCCCATTACCAACACCCTTGATTCTCGTACATTACCTGCATTCTTGATGATATGTTGAAGTATCTTTTTATGCAAGTAGTTAGGCATGTTATCGTTGATGTAACGGCCCGCCAATATCACTCTTGAATTAAACCCGAGTTCTGCTGCTTTATAGGTGAGATAATAAGGATCAACCCCAATGCAATGCCCTCCTACAAGCCCAGGTTGGAATTTGAGGAAATTCCATTTAGTGCCTGCAGCTTCCAGCACTTCATACGTATTGATACCAAGACGATCGAAGATGATAGACAGCTCATTCATTAATGCAATGTTGAGATCTCTTTGTGTGTTCTCGATGATCTTCGCTGCTTCTGCGACTTTAATAGAAGATGCCCTGTGTACTCCTGCATCAACAACCAACTCGTATACTTTCGCAATTTGGTCAAGTGATTCATCATCACAACCAGAAACAACTTTAATGACGGTTCTTAAAGTATGCTTTTTATCTCCTGGGTTTATTCTCTCTGGTGAGTAGCCAAGTTTAAAATCATCACACATTTTCAGTCCACTCAGCTTTTCCATTATCGGTAAGCAGTCTTCTTCTGTACATCCTGGATAAACCGTTGATTCAAATACCACATAATCTCCTTTCTTCAGAACCTTGCCAATAGTAGTTGAGGCGCCTGTAACCGGTTTAAGATCGGGTACATTATGTTCATCAACAGGAGTTGGTACGGCTACGATGAAAAACTTTGCTTCACGTAAAACATCCAAAGATGTTGTGAATGTAATATCGCAACCATCGAAAGCAGACTTGTCCAATTCTTTACTTGGATCTATGCCCTGCTTCATGAGGTTAACGCGATGCTCATTAATATCAAATCCTATAACAGATATTTTTTTAGCTAATTCAAGTGCGATAGGAAGGCCAACATAGCCTAGACCTATAACTGCCAGTTTTACTTCTTTTTTAAGTAGGGAATCGTATATCATTTTTTACTATTAAAATCTTTGGGTTGTTTATACCATTCTTCTTTAGGAAGTGACGCGAAATATTCGTAAGTAGTTTTTAGTCCTTCTGCCCTATCCACTTTTGGCTCCCAGCCAAGTATGTTTTTTGCCTTGGTAATATCAGGCTTGCGTTGCTTTGGATCATCTACGGGTAATGGCCTGTAATCTATCTTAACCTTTGAGCCGGTAAGTTTTAAAACTTCTTCAGCAAAATCTTTCAATGAGATTTCGTTAGGGTTACCAATGTTCACGGGTTGGGCATGATCACTCATCAATAATCGATATATTCCTTCGATAAGATCACTGACATAACAAAATGATCTTGTTTGGCTGCCATCTCCGAATACTGTTAAGTCTTCGCCTCGTAAAGCCTGCCCTATAAAAGCAGGTAATGCTCTTCCATCATTGAGGCGCATTCTCGGTCCGTATGTATTGAATATTCTTATGATCCTGGTTTCTACATTATGGAATGTATGATACGCCATGGTAATAGCTTCGAGATAACGTTTTGCCTCATCATACACACCTCTTGGACCAACAGGGTTTACATTACCCCAATATTCTTCAGTTTGGGGATGCACCAAAGGATCGCCATATATTTCGCTGGTAGATGCCACTAATATCCTTGCTCCCTTATCCTTGGCTAATCCTAAACAATTGTGCGTACCTAATGCGCCAACCTTTAGTGTTTGTATAGGTATTTTGAGATAATCAATGGGGCTGGCAGGTGAAGCAAAATGTAAAATATAATCCACTTTACCAGGAACATGAATGAATTTCGTTACATCATGAAAATGGAACTCGAAATTTTTGAGTGGAAAAAGATGTTCGATGTTTTTCAGATCACCCGTTACCAGGTTATCCATCGCCACAACATCATAGCCTTCGTTGATAAACCTGTCACAAAGATGTGAACCGAGAAACCCTGCTGCGCCTGTAATTAAAATTCTTTTATTGCTCATGCAAATTGCTTTTGTGTTAATGGTCGTCCGATGCTTACATAATAATATCCCTTCTCTTCCATTTGTGCTACATCAAAAACATTTCTACCATCAAATACAACTTTATCTTTCAGCCGGGCTTCGATCTTTTCAAAATCAGGTGTTCTGAATTCATTCCACTCGGTAGCAATGATCAATGCATCAGCATTTTCTAAAGCTTCATATTGATCTTCGGCGTATTGGATCTTATCACCTATTAAATTCTTTACATTCTTCATTGCTTCCGGATCAAAAGCAGAGACAGTAGCACCTTCCGCTGTTAAAGCGTTGATCAATTCCAATGCAGGTGCTTCTCTTATATCATCTGTATTCGGTTTAAATGCCAATCCCCAAAGAGCGAAATGCTTTCCATTCAAACCTCCGTCAAAGTATTCTTTGATCTTGGGTAAAAGATGAAGCTTTTGCTTCTTGTTTACATCCATTACCGCTTTTAATATCTGGAAATCATACTTCACATCCTCAGCTGATTTTGCCAATGCCTGCACATCTTTAGGAAAACAGCTTCCCCCGTAACCTATACCAGGGAACAAGAACCTTTTTCCAATTCTTTCATCACTGCCAATTCCCTTTCTCACCATATCAACGTCGGCGCCTAACCTTTCGCAGAGCTGAGCAATTTCATTCATAAAAGATATCTTAGCAGCAAGGAAACAGTTTGCAGCATACTTTGTAAGCTCAGCTGATCTTTCATCCATAAAAATGATCGGATTTCCCTGGCGTACAAAAGGCGCGTATAAATCAAGTAAAATCTTCTTTGCTCTTTCAGACTCAGTACCGATCACCACTCTATCAGGCTTCATAAAATCTTCCACTGCCATACCCTCTCTTAAAAACTCAGGGTTTGATACGACATCAAAATCACCTTTGTAATTCTTTTCGATCACTTTTCTAACCTTATCAGCAGTACCAACAGGAACGGTGCTTTTATCGATAATGATCTTGTAATCCTGTAGCAGATTACTGATGTCTTCTGAAACTTTTAAAATATAACTCAAATCAGCGGAACCATCTTCACCGGGAGGGGTAGGCAACGCTAAAAAAATCACATCAGCATCTTGAATACCTTCAGCAAGGTCTGTAGTGAACTTTAATCTTTCTTCCTTTAAATTCCTGGCGAATAATTTCTCAAGACCAGGTTCAAAAATAGTTATCTGGCCATTGGACAAACTCTGTACTTTTTTCGGGTCAATATCTACACAGGATACGTAGTTTCCTGTTTCAGCAAAGCAGGTTCCGGTTACAAGTCCAACATATCCGGTTCCAACTACAGAGATCTTCATATTTCTATTTATTAATGTATTCTAAAACAGATGAAGTAATAAAATTCAATTGTTCTTCATCCAATTCGGTATGCATTGGCAGTGAGATTACTCTCTCCGTTAACCAATCTGTTATCTCAAGTGGTGGTGTTTGCAAATTGAACGATTCAAACATTTTTTGTTTATGCCCCGGCACAGGATAATAGATCATTGAAGGAATTCCACGGGAGGCTAAGAATTCTACCAATCCGTCCCTGTTTACCCCCTCCAGCACCAATGTGTATTGATGATACACATGGTAACCATAATCTGCCCTGTATGGAGTTGTGATCTTTGGATGATTTGCAAAAGCAGCGTCATAAAAATCTGCAGCTTTTCTTCTTGCAGCAATATATTCATCCAAATGTCTCAGCTTAATATTCAACACCGCGGCCTGTACTGTATCCAACCTGGAATTGCATCCCACCACATCATGGTAATAGCGTTTGCTTTGACCATGGTTCGCTACCATCTTCAATTTATTTGCCAAAGCATCATCATTAGTAAATATGGCTCCCCCATCGCCATAACATCCGAGGTTTTTAGAAGGGAAAAACGAAGTGCAACCGATAGTTCCAATAGTTCCTAGTTTTACTTTCTTTCCATCAGTAAAAGTATAATCACCCCCAATTGCCTGAGCAACATCTTCCACAACAAACAAATTATATTCCTCTGCAATCTTCATGATCGCTTCCATCGGAGCCGGCTGACCATATAAATGAACAGGCACAATAGCCTTGGTTTTTGGCGTAATAGCCTTTCTTACACTTTCGGGATCAAGGCAAAAAGTTTTAGGGTTAACTTCTACAAAGACGGGTTTTAACCTCAACAAAGCCACAACTTCCGTTGTAGCTATATATGTGAATGAAGGTGTGATTACTTCATCACCAGGTTCTAAACCTAAAGCCATCATCGCAATTTGCAATGCATCAGTACCATTAGCACAAGGAATAACATGCTTTGATCCAAGGTATTTAGCAAGATTATCGCTAAACTCCTGAACAGGCTTTCCGTTAATGAACGCCGTACTTTCTAAAACATCGATTATCGCTTTATCTATTTCTGGTTTGATCTTTTGATACTGAGTCTTAAGATCTACCATTTGTAATGCTTTCATAATTAAGATTGAAGGCGGCAAAACTAAGGCAAAAAAGGGTTGGGCTGGTATTCTACTACTTAATGGTATTATGTAGCAAACAGAGGCATTTCAATTAGGCTTCCGTTGCGTCGCACTCTTCAACGCCTTGTTCATTATGGAGCATAAAAAGAGGTCTGCTAGAAAGCAGACCTCGTACTTAAAGAAACGCTACGTATACCTATTTTGATCTACTCATTCAGCATAATAAATACCCATATGAACCTTTTTGTCTCATTAGTAATTCTTCAAAAATGTGATACGTCGCGATTCTGAGATATGATTTAGCCCGGACATAGCTCGGCTTATAGGCTGATGCCATCAGCGACCCGATTACATAAATTTTGAGAGAAATAAATAAATTACCAGCCAGCTTTTGCCGTAGGGCTTGAATCTAATTGAACGAACTGGTTTTGAAGATATTTATAATATCCCGCAATGGCTATCATTGCTGCATTATCAGTACAGTATTCAAATTTTGGAATGAAAGTATTCCAATGTTGATTCTCTCCCATCTCTTTCAAAGCAGTTCTCAACCCGCTATTAGCGCTTACCCCACCTGCGATACAAACATTTCTGATACCTGTTTCCTGCACGGCTTTCTTCAGCTTCTTCATTAAAATATTGATGATCGTATACTGGATAGAAGCACAAAGATCATCCAGGTGCTTCTCTATAAATTGCTCATCTTCCTTTTTCTTATCATTTAAAAAATAAAGTACAGAAGTTTTCAACCCGCTAAATGAGAAATTGAGCCCTGGAATTTGAGGTTCAGCAAATTTGAATATTTTAGGATTTCCTTCTTTGGCATGTTTATCTACTAAAGGTCCACCGGGATATGGTAATCCTAACAATTTTGCACTTTTATCAAAAGCTTCACCTGCAGCATCATCAATCGTTTCGCCTATTACTTTCAGGTCATAAGGAGAATTGGCTTGAACTATTTGCGTGTGTCCACCACTCACTGTTAAGCACAAAAAAGGAAATTCGGGTTTTGGATCATCTATCAGATTTGCTAATACATGCGCCTGCATATGATGTACTGCAATCAAAGGCTTATTTAACGCAAGGGAAAGCGATTTTGCAAATTGAGCACCTACTAGCAGACTTCCGATAAGACCAGGAGCTTGAGTAAAAGCAATAGCATCAACTGATGACAATGAGCAATTGGCAGATGACAATGCCGTATGTACTACAGGAACAATATTCTGCATATGAGCTCTGCTCGCCAATTCGGGAACTACTCCACCATACTGCTCGTGTACTTTTTGATTTGCAATGAAGTTGGACAATATTTTTCCATCTACACAAACAGATGCTGAGGTCTCATCACAGGAAGATTCTATTGCTAAAACGGTAGGCATTAAGTCAAAAGTAAAAAAGTAAAAATCAAAAATTTGATCTGAATTTTGACTTCCGTATTACTTCGTTCTTATGGCAACTACAGGATCCATTTTCGCAGCCATAAAGGCAGGGATTATTCCTGAAAGAACGCCAAGGATAATGCAAATTGAAAATGCGAGTATAATAATTCCTCCTGCTATAAAAATTGGGAATGGAAGAATACTACTAAGCACAGTAGTAAGACCGGCTACAAGCCCTAAACCGATCAATCCGCCAATTAAACATAGGAAAGCGCTTTCAAGAAGGAACTCAGTAAGTATCACCCCTTTTTTTGCTCCTATGGCTTTTTTCAATCCTATTTGACTCGTTCTTTCTCTAACAGTAACGAACATGATATTGGCAACGCCAAATCCGCCAACTATTAATGATAATCCGGCAATCAGCCATCCACCCAGGTTCACCATTCCGAAGAATGATCCTATCTGCTCACTGAACATATTGATATCATTCAAAGCAAAGTTATCTTCCTGTGTCGGGCTTAATCTTCTCAATTGCCGCATCACTCCTCTTAATTCTTCACTTAATACTTTGGAATTAATACCAGGCTTACCCTGCACCATAATGAAGTTACTGCCAAATTGTGGCCTTGAGTCAAACATGGTTGCATAATACCTGTATGCCAGGATACAACAATCATCATATTCAAACCCACCTGCCAAACTGGTTCCTTCTTTTTGTATCACTCCAATTACCTGAGCCTTCTTTCCATTGATAGATATCTGCTTTCCAATAGCATATTGAGGATTTCCAAAGAGATCCTCTGCCAATAAATATCCAATCACAGTGGCAGGCGTTCCGCGTTGAAAATCTGCTTCCGATAAATAACGGCTGCCCGGAATAAGGTCAATGGTCTGGATTTTATTAAAATCTTCTGTTACCCCGTATATATTCGAACCATTCAGTTGAATATTTTTATGAGAAACATTTGCGGTGGTCTCTAAAAAATGAGATACTGCATAAGCCAGTGAAGATTTTGCCTTAATAAACTCCACATCTTCATTTCTTGGCGCAGGACGATTGATAAATTTCCACCAGGGATAAGCACCCCCACCACCACCATACTCCCATTTATCAATGTAGATGGTGTTAGTTCCTAAAGTTTTTATATCACTCTGTACCTTATGTTCAAGGCTGTTTACAGTAGCCAACACTCCAATGATGCAAAAAATTCCTATGGTAATTCCAAATAAAGAAAGAAAGGTTCTCAGCTTGTTATTCTTTAACTCGCCAAGAGCCATTTTAAAACTATTCCATAAAATGCCTAGCACTTTAAACATGCACCAAATTTAGGCTTTGCAATTGAAC
The DNA here is from genome assembly GCA_023429825.1 of Bacteroidota bacterium. Lineage (GTDB taxonomy): Bacteria > Bacteroidota > Bacteroidia > Chitinophagales > Chitinophagaceae > JAEZDC01. Next base: position 25,851 of record JAEZDC010000062.1, read on the forward strand.
AATTGGAACCGCTGATATTTATCAGTTTTCAAAAAACATTTCTTTTTTAAAATTGGCATTCGTTCGTGTGCTATTTTTGCAGCGATTTTAAAGAACCAAACTTGCTTTATGACCTGGAAACAAGTCTTTACTTCTACGATTGGACAGAAATTTATCATGGGTCTTACCGGTCTTTCCCTGATTGCTTTCTTGGTGGTGCATGTGGGTTTAAATGCTACCATTTGGGCAGATGATGGCGGCGAAATGTTCAACCGCGGCGCTCATTGGATGGGTGGAACGGTTGTCATCCGCATTATGGAAATAGGTTTGTTTGCAGGTATCTTACTGCACATTATACAAGGTTACATTCTTACTGCATATAATAATAGTCGTCGTGGCACAGGCTACAGGGTGAACAGAGGTTATGGCAGCAAATGGTACAGCAGAACGATGGGCTTGCTTGGCACTTTGATCTTATTATTCCTCATCATGCACATTGCACATTTCTGGGTGCCTTCAAGAATAACACATGACCTGTCACCTGCTGATTATAACGAAGGTCATCATAATCTTTATGGAAGAATGTTAGAGGTGTTCCAGGATCCTTTGATCGTGGTGTTGTATGTGTTAGGGTGTATCAGTCTTGCTTATCATCTTGCACATGGATTCAAAGCTGCATTCAGAACGTTTGGTGTACACAATAGCAGGTATTATAGTCTTATCAAAGGTGTTGGCTATGCATTCTCGATTATAGTTCCCTTGGCTTTTGCAATGATGCCTGTGAGTATGTACCTGGGTTGGATCGAATAATTTGTAGACAGAGTGAAGTAACTCCGATGATACTTTCGTTGCGTCGCACTCTTGTACTGCAGGAAAGCAATCAGCAGTCAGTTTTCAGGAAGAACACAAGCTCATACCTGATAGCTGAAGGCTCACACCATAAACGTTCAGAACGTTGAAGTGAGTGACACAACAGGCGATGACCAATGATAGAAAGCTGGGACTATAAATAAATAATTCAAACTCATAATTCATAAACTGATTTATGTTAGATTCTAAAATTCCTACCGGACCATTAGACCAGAAATGGAGTAAATACAAAAGCACATGTAAGCTGGTAAATCCTGCGAATAAAAGAAAGCTGGAAATCATCGTCATTGGAACGGGTTTGGCCGGAGCTTCAGCAGCGGCGTCATTAGGAGAATTGGGCTATAAAGTAAAAGCGTTTTGCTTCCAGGATTCTCCAAGAAGAGCACACTCCATCGCAGCACAAGGCGGAATTAACGCTGCAAAGAATTACCAGAATGATGGAGACTCAACTTATCGCTTATTCTACGATACGATTAAAGGTGGTGACTATAGAGCAAGAGAAGCGAATGTGCATCGTTTGGCAGAAGTGAGTGCGAATATTATTGATCAGTGCGTGGCGCAAGGTGTTCCGTTTGCAAGAGAGTATGGTGGATTGTTAAGTAACCGATCTTTTGGTGGTACGCAGGTACAAAGGACTTTCTACGCCGCAGGGCAAACAGGTCAGCAGTTATTGATTGGTGCTTACCAGGCCTTGGAAAGACAAGTTGCCTTGGGCAATGTAAAAATGTACTCGCGTCATGAGATGTTAGAAATAGTGATGATCGATGGAAAAGCAAGAGGTATCATCGCAAGAGATCTGGTGAATGGTGAATTGGAAAGACATTTTGGTCATGCAGTTTTACTGTGCAGCGGTGGTTATGGCAACGTATTTTATCTTTCTACAAACGCCATGGGCAGTAATGTGACTGCAGCATGGAAGGCACATAAGAGAGGCGCTTATTTCGGAAATCCCTGCATGACGCAAATACATCCTACCTGTATACCGGTGAGTGGCGATCATCAAAGTAAATTGACCTTGATGTCTGAGTCATTAAGGAATGATGGAAGAATCTGGGTTCCCAAAAAACAAGCAGATACAAGAAGGCCAGGAGAAATTCCTGAAGAAGAAAGAGATTATTACCTGGAGAGAAGATATCCTGCATTCGGAAACTTAGTTCCTCGTGACGTAGCATCAAGAGCTGCGAAAGAAAGATGTGATGCTGGTTATGGTGTGGGATCATCTAAGCAGGCAGTTTATTTAGATTATGCAGATGCCATTCAGCGTTACGGTCGTGGGGAAGCGAACAAGCGCAACATGAGTAATGTGGATGCAGCTACGATCACTGCAATGGGTAAAGATGTTGTGAAAGAGAAATATGGTAATCTTTTCGACATGTATGAAAAGATCACAGGTGAAAATCCTTATGAAGTACCAATGAGAATTTATCCTGCCGTTCACTATACCATGGGTGGATTGTGGGTCGATTATAATCTGATGACCACTGTTCCCGGCTTGTATGCCTTAGGTGAAGCTAACTTCAGCGACCATGGCGCAAATCGTTTAGGTGCATCCGCTTTGATGCAAGGTTTGGCTGATGGTTATTTTGTAATTCCATATACAATTGGTGATTACCTGGCAGATGAAATTCGTACAGCTTCTATTGCAACCGATCATCCTGCTTTTGTGGCTGCTGAAAAAGAAGTGGCAGACAGGATCAATCAATTGATGAATATCAAAGGCTCTCAGTCTGTTGAAAGTTTCCATAAGAGATTAGGAAAGATCATGTGGGATAAATGTGGAATGGCTCGTAATGCAGAAGGTCTTCAACAAGCTATAACAGAGATCAGAGCTTTGAGAGAAGAGTTTTGGAAAGATGTGCGAATTCCGGGCGAAGTGAAGGAATTCAATCCTGAATTGGATAAAGCCAACCGAGTTGCAGACTTTATGGAGTTAGGTGAATTAATGTGCATGGATGCTTTGAACAGGAATGAAAGCTGTGGTGGCCACTTCAGAGAAGAATTTCAAACCGAAGAAGGTGAAGCGTTGAGAGATGATGATAACTACATGTATGTTTCTGCATGGCAATACTCAGGCAGCAACAACTGGCAGTTGCATAAGGAAGATTTAAAATATGAAGTAGTGAAGCCAAGCCAGCGCTCTTATAAATAATCAATTCAAATTCCAGAGAATGGAGCATTATAATATGAACCTCACTTTAGAGGTGTGGAGACAAAAAAATTCGAACGATAAAGGTGGTTTTGAAACTTACAAGGTAAGCGATATTTCTTCCGAAATGTCTTTCTTAGAAATGTTCGATGTACTGAATGAGCAACTCGTTCGTGAAGGAAAAGACCCGATCGCTTTCGATCATGATTGCCGTGAAGGTATCTGTGGTGCATGCTCAATGTACATAGATGGGAAGCCTCACGGGCCATGGGCTGCAACAACAACCTGCCAGTTGCACATGAGAGCTTTCAAGGATGGTGATACAATCGTAGTAGAGCCATGGAGAGCGAAAGCATTCCCTGTGATCAAAGATCTTGTAACGGATCGTTCTTCTTTTGACAGGATCATTGCTGCCGGTGGTTACGTTTCTGTAAATACAGGTAACGCAGTTGACGGCAACTCCATTCCGGTTGAGAAAGATAAAGCTGATGCCGCGTTTGCTGCTGCTGCTTGCATCGGATGTGGGGCTTGTGTGGCTATCTGTAAGAATAGTTCTGCTAATTTGTTTATGGGCGCAAAGGTGGCTCACCTGGCTTTGCTGCCACAAGGCGAGCCTGAAAGAAAAACGAGAGTGTTGAATATGGTTGAACAAGCTGATAAAGAAGGCTTCGGCGCTTGCACTTTAACTGGTGCATGTGAAGCCGTTTGTCCGAAAGAAATTTCAGTTGCGAATATTGCAAGGTTGAATAAGGAATATCTTACCGCTGCGTTAACCGCTGACAAATAATAGTAACAACTAAAAGCTTAAGCCATTATCATCTCAGATAATGGCTTTTTTTATGGAATTTTACTAAATGCAAGATGATTATACTATCCCGGCAGGAACAAGAATAGGACATGTTCACCTCAAGGTTTCTGATCTTGATAAAGCTCTCTCCTTTTACAGGGATATTCTGGGCTTTGAAGTGATGCAACACTATGGCAACTCTGCTGTGTTTGTTTCCGCAGGTGGTTATCATCATCACATCGGTTTAAATACATGGCATAGTAAAAATGCAGCACCTGCCCCGCCGAACAGTTGTGGTTTATATCACACGGCCATTGTTTATCCCAAACGAAAAGATTTAGCTGTAGCTCTGAAAAGATTGACTGATGCTCAGTATCCTTTGAGCGGCGCATCAGATCACGGTGTATCTGAAGCGATCTATTTAGACGATCCTGATGGTAATGGCGTTGAATTATATTGGGATAAACCGAAAGAGCAATGGCCGTTTGACGCGGAAGGAAACCTGCAGATGATCACGCAAAGATTAGATGTAGAAGACTTATTGATGGAGATCAACAGATGATTAAAGTATTTGCCTTTATTTCGCTGCATGAGCAATAAGTATTTTCAATTCAAACAATTCATCATTCACCAGGATAAAACCGCGATGAAGGTTTGTACTGATGCATGTTTGTTTGGTGCTTATGTTGCCGAGAAATTCCACCGCACCGGGTCTAAACTGCATACATTGGATATTGGTACAGGAACCGGGCTATTGTCGTTGATGCTCGCCCAAAAAAATGATGCTGCAAATATTGATGCAGTGGAAATTGATAAATCTGCTGCAGAACAGGCTAAAGAAAATTTTAAAATCTCTCCATGGCGCGACAGGTTGCACATTCATCACACACCTATACAACAGTTTGGTTTTAATACGTACGATCTGATCATCTCCAATCCACCATTTTATGAGAACGATCTTAAGAGTGAAGATGCCAAACGAAATCTTGCTCTGCATAGTTCAGCATTAGGGTTAGATGACCTGCTGGATGTGGTTCAAAAACATTCTTCCCCACTAGGGAAATTCGCTGTGCTGCTTCCTTATCATCGTTCAGCAAATTTTCAAAACCACGCATCATTAAAGGATTTTTATCTGGAAGAAGAAGTGTGTGTAAAACAAACACCAAAGCATTCCTATTTCAGGTGTATGCTTTTTTTTGGTAGAGCGAAAACTCAAGCTAAACATTTGGAGATCATCATTAACAACGAAAAAGGAAAATACACTGAAGATTTTAGCGATCTGCTGAAAGATTATTACCTGAACCTTTAACCTTCATTTGCTATTAACACATTTGTTATTTCCCTATCTATTGATACGCGTAATCGGAAAGATATTCAAACTGCTTCGTCAATGCACCTTCTCTCAAAATAGTAGCTCCCTCAATCGCTTCATTTCCTCCTTTCAATATATCCGGCAATATATATTTGATCAACTGCTCGCCAAAATACCGGCTCGCATCTTTGGGTAGTTCATTCGGAAGATTTCCTACAGCCATCACGTCAACGCTTGCTGGTAAATAGGGAGCCGTTTTTTGACCACTCATTTTATCTACTCCGTACACAGGATCTTCAATCGTTGCATCGCCCAAATTGCATGGTACACTTCCATAAGCATCATCAGTTACATCTGCAATGGTTTGAATTTTAAAGCCCGGCTTTTTTAGAGTCTGCATACTAAACAACCTGGGAACATTAGTATCCCAGAAT
>JAEZDC010000067.1 GCA_023429825.1 Bacteroidota bacterium
CTTTTTTATCTGGTCCCGCTAAAATCATTATCCGAACTGTTTAGACAATATCATCAAATATGATTCCATGGCTTGTAGATTATAAAGTCAGCTAACATCAGCAATGACTATAATTCTTCTCTTTGAACAATTTCTTTAACATTCTGCGCATTTGCAATCGATCTTTCTTCGTTTTATATTCGTCGTACAATCTCACTCATGCATACCCGGCTAATTGAAAACTTTTCCAGCAAAAATGTTCAATTGAATGAACAAGAGATAGCGTTAGTTCAGAGCCTGTTCGTTTATCGTAAGTATCGTAAGAATCAATACATCCTCCAACAAGGTGATATAGCACGTCATGAAACTTATGTGATTTCGGGGCTTGCAAGGACCTACCTTTTGGATGATAAAGGACAGGAGCATGTGATTTCATTCAACCCCGAAGATTATTGGATTGGTGATCTTTACAGCTTCCATACAGGTAAACCCACACAGCATAACATTGACTGCCTTGAAGATACAAACGTGTTGCAGATCACTAAACAAGATTCAGAAAAGCTATTACGGGAAATTCCAAAGCTCGCAGTCTTTTACATGCACTTGTATCGCAACTCGGTTGTCTCATATCATCACAGGGTAGGCTCTTCTCTCAGTAAAAATGCAATGGAACGATATAAAGAATTCCAGGAAAGATTTCCTTTAATAGAACAAAGAGTACCAAATCACCAGATCGCTTCTTTTTTGGGCATTACGCCACAAAGTCTTAGCAGGCTACGCAAGCAATACTTAATCAACAAGGCATCCCGTTAACATAGGTTAATGGAATTACTTATCTCATGTGATTGGAGCAACACCTGTTTAAGGTGAAAATTTGCATTGTCAATTAAGACATCATAACAACGAGTTGGTGTTTACCTCAACCCTAAACACCAACACAACAATCACAAAAAAAATCAAAAAAATGAAACAGTTGATCTTTGCTACCAATGGTAGCACCAGCCCCCTTTTGCTCAGATTATTCTTAGCGATCGTATTATTTCCGCATGGCGCACAAAAATTACTTGGATGGTTTGGTGGTTACGGATTCGAAGGAACCATGAACTTCTTCACACAATCAGAAGGACTACCATGGATAGTGGGTTTCTTAGTAATCCTAATTGAATTCGTGGCACCATTTGCTTTAGTATTGGGTTTTGCTACAAGATTATGGAGCATAGCCATTTTTTTCCTGATGCTCGGAATAGTGATCACCAAACACTCCCAGTATTTCTTCATGAACTGGTTTGGCAGCCAACCTACCGAAGGAATGGAATATTTTCTGCTGATGTTAGGAATGTCTTCATCACTGATCATCTCAGGTTCAGGCAAATATTCTATTGACAAAGCATTATTAACATCTTCACGAAAATCAATTACGGCAGACTACCTGTTAACGCAGGCCCGGGCATAAAACTCTAAACCAAAAGCATATGAAATATTTATTTCCGGCTACACTGATAATAGTGTCCTTATTATCCTGCAAAAAAGATGCTGTGCAACAAATACCGTCCCAACAACAGGAAAAACATCTGCGTGTAATACTGCATGATAATTACCTGCCTGCCGATAAAATAGATTCAGCTATCGTAATATGGAGGATGAGCGGATCGGCAACAATGCAAAAGCTGCACCTCACTACAGGATATTTAACAGCCAACATCTCATCATTCACAACTGGCAACGGAGAGATAGCCGTCAAAATATTTTCGAAGCACCAGATCAATGGGATGTCTCTGCAGTTTGAAAGAAAGCAGATCCTCAACCTGCAAAATGGAATCACTTATACAACAACAGCTCCGAATAGCTTTGATGATCTGAACTGGTTGCCGCGAATCATCTTCCATCAAAGTAACAACGGTTCCAATTTCAATATCACTGCTGTTATAGGTACCAGGCCTAATGATCCTGTGTTCGAATTAAAAGAGATAGACCCGGTATGGCGGCACCGGGTGATATTAACAAGGAGGTATTTTCATTCTTCCAATACTCTCAACCTGCTTGGCAACTTAACCTGGGATTGTAACAGTTGCATTGATGCACATGGCAATTATTTTAATAATACATTCTTCAATTCGTTGCCACAGCAGATCAATAACAGGCCATGGAACACTGCCTCGTTTACGCTACGATTTTATAAATCAGATATGGAAGCCGGCGAACTAAACTTCGATCATGTATTCAATTGAGAAAGATGAAAACAATAATTGCCTTGATAATATTCCTGATCTCCATCAACGTAACTGCACAACATAGTTCTGCAGAGCTGATGGCTGGCGACAAGTACCTGCATTACCAGCATTCATTAGTGCATGCATTCGTGAAGAAGGTACAGTTACAGCATATTGCCACCTACATTACACGCTATGAGCATTCACAAAAGCCGGGTGCAATGGGTAACGAGATCATGAACCAGGCTTATGTAGCCTATACAATAAGCAAAGGGCTAACTGTGAAAGGTGGCATGTTTTATACAAATGCATCAGGTTACAAAGCATCCCTGGCAGTTCAATTGCATCATCAGTTTAAGGATCTTACTGTCGTCATCGCACCCCGTGCTGACATTACAAAGAATGGTGCTTACGAAGTTTTCGCACTCGCTGAATACACAAAGCATCTTCGTAATAAGATCAGTTGGTATAGTAGGATACAATTCATGTCCAGCATTACTAAACAAGATCACAGCAGAAGTTACCAGCAACTGAGGTTAGGGTTGCGATACAAGTCATGGCAAATGGGTGCGGGTATCACTACTGATGAGTATGGCATTGCAAAAAAGATACACACCAATAGCGGCATCTTCCTGGGAAAGAAAATTTAAAACGATAATATGGACAAATATTTAGTTGAGCTATCCAATAACCTTACGTTCGAATTACATAAAGGGTTCACCTTATAAACTCTACACAGGTTTTGGTTTTTTGAGTTTGATGATTGAAATGCCTTGTTTGCTACAGGGCATTTTTTCTTTTTGTGACCAGTATCATGATAACACTTCAGGTGCAGGTCCCCCGGCAGGTTTGCTTTTATCTTCCGGTAAAGGAACAAACTCATCATTATCATTTGGTGGCAGGATGATCCTACCCTGCTTCCAGTCTTCCTTGGCCTGTTCAATGCGATCCCGCCTGCTGCTCACAAAGTTCCACCAGATGTAGCGATCACCCAAAGGTTCTCCACCTAATAACATCAGCGTACTATCTTCTTTGGCAATGATGAGCGGATCAGTAGCTTTTGTAAACACCATCAGTTTACCTTCTGTGTAAGCAACACCATTCACTTCTAAACTACCTTTTGCTATATAAGCCCCTCGTTCGGTATGCCCTTGGGGCAATGAGAACTTTGTGCCCGCCTTTAATACTACATGCAGGTAAAACATAGGTGAATGCGTGCTCACTTCACTATGTAAACCATAAGCATCCCCCGCTATCAAGCGCATCCATATTCCTGCATCTGTAAATACAGGCAATTGTTCAACAGTATAATTAGCAAAGGATGGTGCTGCTTCTTCATCTTTTTCAGGTAAAGCCACCCAGGTCTGTATCATTTCCAATTCACCGCCTGCAAGTACAGCAGGATCTTCAAAGCGTTCACTGTGTGCGATACCTCTTCCTGCGGTCATCCAGTTCACTTCGCCGGGTTTGATCACTTGTTCTACTCCCAGGCTATCGCGATGCGTTACTTTACCACCGAATAAATAACTCACCGTAGATAAACCTATGTGTGGATGTGGCAATACATCCAGATTGGTGTTGATCGTTGGCTGCGCACTTACAGGACCAGCATGATCCATGAATATGAACGGCCCTACCATCCTTCTTTGACGCACCGGAAGAATACGTTTCACATCCATACCGGGAGCGATAGAAGCCCTGCGGGGTTCGATAACAATTTCAAGCATATTTCAAAGGTAAGCGGTGCGCCCAATCATATATTCAACGATCTGGCTAGAGCACTTACCCCGCTCTTGAAAGTATACTGGAAGAAAAAAATCATTAATATGCATTAATAATAACCTTCTTTAAAACCGCCACTATGAAACGATTACTGCTCTATGTTTTGCTTTTTTCCTTAAGTAGCTCACCACTCTTTGCTCAAAATGTTGACCCCTGGATCACCAAAGCTTACAAAGAAATGTATCAGAAAAACCCATCTGCAGATGAGGCCAATATTAAAAACTACAATAATGGTTCGTGGAATAATTACTGCGAGCTGGTGAGTTATATAGCTGCATACAACAATAATAAACCAGGCGCTCATTTAAAAGGTGACCCATGGATCTTCAAGGCGTATTGTGAAATATACAATCGTGTACCAACCGGATGGGAATTAAACATTCGAAACTATAATAACGGTTCTTGGAGTAATTATGATGAATTGAAGAAGTGGATACGAGACTATTTTTCTGCACTCGCTGCTAACCGGATCGAAGTGAAGATGGCGAAGCCAAAATCATCCAGGACCGTTGCAGAAATGGCTGTAGTATTCATAATAGATGGGAAAGTGACGGCAGCGGACCTGATAGGTAACGATGCGGGTTCGATAAAAGCTACCGGCGGAAACGAAATGGCACTAAAAGGAATCACTTCCCTGATCGGGTTGGATGGAGGCACGCTCATCAGTGATGATGGAAGTACATTAAAGAATTTGCAGGGAGTTCAGTTTAGTGGCTACGGGTTGAAATCTGAAGAGGGGGCGAAAAAAGTGAAGACTGCGGGCAAAACCACATTGGTGATATACTAAAGAGAAGAACGATCAGTGAACACCTGCAGCGATGCGGGTGTTTTTATTTTTAAAGCTCCGCACCACTTCCTAGCAAAAAGACTATTATCATCATGTAATCTGATAAATGTCATTATGGAAAAAGATCACAAAAGCTACGTTTGATTCATGAAAACAACTTTACTTTTTCCTTCTGATGCACACATATCCCGGTTTGTGTCCGTAGCTGATAATAGTGCAATAGATATGAATCTCGAGAACTTAACGGTTACAGCAGCCTTCAATGAAAAAGAATTGCAGTTAGCAACTTCATCCTTCCGGGCCACTGTATTATGGCAACAATTACCAACTGTTCCATTTGTTAAGCTGTCGTTCTAATCTATGCTCTATAACTAGAATCCGCTACGGGAGGCATACTTCCGTTGGTCAGCACATGCAATATCCCGTAAGGTTAATCGCCTGTCGACCTGTAAGCGTCATCCAGAATTTACATTTTCATCAACTCAGGATATATTCTTAAATACACTTCCACTGCCATTGGAGTATTACCGTATAAAGTATTCAGGCGGTCATCTGCATTGTATAAAGTGAACTGACTGCCGAGTGAAAATTTTGTTTTGCCCCAGTTGAAGAGATCGTAGTTGAAGCCCGCTGTAAATGAATGCACTGGAAAGATGGCGTCGTGTCCAAATTGTATTTCATCCAATACCAGCTCATGTAAAGATTTCTGAACAAACTCATAACGTCCATGCAGTGTAAGCCTGTTCTTGATCCATGCAGCTTCGGTGAGAAATGCATGTTCGCCATCATGACCTTTAGCTTTATTCATTCCCCATAACATCGTTGCGTTTAGCCAGCCCTTCTTTAGTGGCCTGCTGTAGATAGCAGATGCAGATGAACGTGTGATATCTTCATCAGGATGTAACGTTTCAGGGCTTTTTACGAAAGCCTGCGATACCTGTAATGCCCAGTTGGCTGAGGGATTGAAAGAAAGTCTACCGCTCCAGCTATCGAAACGAGGCTTATCGAAATTATATCGGTTCTCATCAGGTTCTCTTCCTGTGAACGAAGAGCCTTCTAATTTGAACTTGCCTAAACGAATACCTAAGGTAGCTACGCCGAAAGTGATGTGCGTGGCATCTACCCAGTGGTGTGTAATTGGCGCATCAGGATTGGCGAGGGCAGACGGACGATGCATGAATGCAACAGGACCGAGGGCAGGCTCGCCGGGATAAGCGAGGTACGCAAATACGTCTGTATTCTTTGAGAGTGCATGCGAATAGCTAACAGACAATTCGGAGATAAGATCATGGGGATGCTGGCGATCTACCAAAGGTTGTCCTTTGTATAACTCACCCGACTGGAACAATAAAGGATAACCAGATCCACCAGCGATTACATGATCCAATGAAAACATAGTATTGAAATGAAACAAGCCTTTCTTACCAACCATTCTTTGTCCCATGAACATGATCCAGTTCGGTGCATCTACCTTAGAATCTCCCCTGCTGCCCTTATTAGTGAAGTCCTGGTTATTGTATCGCAGAAAAGCATTACCGTGCAGCATGTACATCCACTTTGGTGAATGAAACATATAGCCGAACATTGGTGACGCATCAGGTAGCCATCCAGTACCGGAACCATTTCTTGTCATACGCAGATTTAAGGAGAATGCATGCGACATATTACGATGCGTCGAATGATCAGTATGCCTGGTAATGTCTTGCATGGAATGGTCCATATGTGGTTTTGTTGAATCCTGCGTGTGCTTATGATGTTTCGGAACAGTATCTGTTACTGTGTGCAAATGATTTTTGTGTGTTGTGTCTTTCGCTGATTTTATCTCATTATGGTTTGCATCGTGGGTGATGACGGTGGAATCATCCAGCTGATGCGTATGTGCTTTTGCAGTTGTATCTGCAGGCATTTGTTTATGCGCAGTATCCTTTTTTGCGGTTGCTTTTACTGCCGGCTTTTTTGTAGTGGGTTTAGTGATTTTCTTTACCGGCTTTGTTGCTTGTTTTGTCGTGGTCTTTTTTGTTTCACCATGATGATGATGCTGTGCATTCGACAAATGGATGGTGAAAAGGAATATTATTAAGATTAGGTATCTCATTATTCAATGTATTTTTCGCTGATGAAGTATTAATCAAAAACCAGGCTATATGATGTTAATGAGCATGATGGCACTCATCGCAATCATTAAACCATCTTCTATAATGGTGATGGTGCTCATGGGCAGGTTAAATACTGCACCAAGACAAGCACAACGGATCTTTCTTTTGTTGAGCACTGATTGTAATACACCAATAATACTGACGCTCATTACTATGAATGTAACTGCATTGGTGATGAGTGCATTAAACCCAATGAGGTATGCGATACCTAAAGCCAGTTCAATAAAAGGATATACATAGCCCCAGCCGAACCAGCGTTTAGAAATGATATCGTAGCTATAATAGTTTTCTGCAAAAGACTTAATGTCTAATAATTTAAAGAACGAAAACACCAGGAAGAACCCAGCCATAAAATCATCCATCCAATGTAACACCTGGAAATTGTTGTGTTGCAATTGAGTGATGAGAGTAATGCCGGTGATGAAGGCGAACACCAGCAGAATAGGTTTATATGTAGCTAACCAAGACTTGCTTTCTTCTGCAATTTCCTCATGATTCATTGCTTGATGGTCTGCTTCTGTGAGTTGATACTTCGGATATTCTTTCAATGCATTTTGCAAGCTGGCTGTTGCAATATGCTTTGTCATGGTGATGGTAGCTAAACCTGAAGGCGGATCGATATCTACGCTTTGCACATCTGGAATACGGAAGAGTTTGTCTTTTACTTTCTGTTCACATGAAGAACAGGTCATGTTGCTGATATGATAAGTGTGTGTCATAACCAAAATATTTATAGCAAAGCTAGCTGCACACTTAGCGGCAACTGTTATATAACTATGGCTATGATTTATAAGATTTTGGTTAGAGCTTGTCTAACGACTTACGATGGCCGGGATTGAGCTTCTTAAATTCCGACGGTGTAAATCCTGTGATCTTTTTAAATTGAGCAGAAAGATGAGCCACACTACTGTAATTGAGTTGAAAAGCAATTTGGCTGAGGCTAAACTCATCATACACCAACAGCTCTTTTACTTTTTCGATCTTCTGGCTGATGATATAATGCTCAATAGTGACGCCTTCCACTTCTGAAAATAATTTGCTGAGATAGGTGTAATCGTGATGAAGTTTTTGCTGGATAATAGCGCTATATTTCTGATTGACCGGCTCATCATTGTGATGGGTTAAATGTATGATGAGAGCTTTGATCTGTTCGATGATCTTTTTCTTTTTATCATCCAGTAATTCAAAACCGATTTGTTGCAGACGATTCCTTACTTGCTGTAATTGTTCAGGAGAAACATGATCTTCTTCAACAGTAGCTTCACCGAGTTGAATGTTGACAGGTGTGAGCCCAACAGCTTTTAACTGGTCTTCTACGGCAAGCTTGCAACGATAACAAACCATATTCTTGATGAAAAAGGTCATTAGCAAATGTAAAAGGAATACTATTTTGAACTGCTTCTGGAATTTTGACAGTGAAGTTGCTGTGCATTATGTATCGCTCTTGAACAGTTTGATTATCTCACCTTCGCTTCTGCGTCGGGTCTGGGCCGTACCTGGTTCGCCTCTGCTTCGCTAAGAAAAAACGAAGGATGGCCGAACCAGAACCCTACCAGACCCCTACCAAGCCTTACCAATCCAGTATAACATTCACCTTTCTTTATAGACGGCTTATCATTACATTTAGCCTCCAAAAAAATTGATCTCATGAAAAAACAGGTGTTTGTATTAATGGCGTTCCTGGTAACGGGTATGCAGTTGCTGGCCCAGGGCAACAATAAGATACTCCCGTTCCCGATCCAGCAAAAAAAGCTGAATAATGGGCTGAACGTGGTGACAGTTCCTTTTAACAGCCCCGGTCTTGCTGCATTTTATATTGTTGTAAGAGTAGGATCGAGAGAGGAAGTGGAGCAGGGCAAAACGGGCTTTGCGCATTTCTTTGAGCACATGATGTTTCGGGGTACGGATAAGTACAGTAAAGAGGCGTATGATGAAGTGTTGAAATCGATCGGCGCTTCGGCGAATGCCAACACATGGTACGACAGAACAGTGTACCACATGACAGGTAATGCGGGCATGTTGGAAAAAATGATGGAAGTAGAAGCAGACCGCTTTCAACATTTGAAATACACAGAGCATGATTTTAAAACTGAAGCGGGTGCGGTGAAAGGTGAATACACGAAGAACTCTGCAAGCCCATATGTGCAGTTGAATGAGAAAGTGCAGGAGACTGCTTTTACGAAACATACTTACGGTCATACCACGATGGGGTTCTTTAAAGACGTGGTAGACATGCCTAACCAGTATGATTATTCATTGACTTTCTTCGATAGGTTCTATCGTCCTGAATACACCACCATTATCGTAGTGGGTGATGTAAAAGCAGAAGAGGTGAACCGTTATGCAGAAAAATATTTCGGCATGTGGAAGAGCGGAAATTACCAACCCACTATTGAAACCGAGCCTGCGCAAACCGAAACGAGGTATGCGCATGTGAAGGTGCCTGCGTTTCCACCATATGTGAGCCTGAATTTTAAAGGGCCTTCTTATTCGGATAAAGACATCGACTACCCTGCATTGCAATTGCTCACAAGCTTGTTGTTTGTTGAGAGTGGCGACCTGTACCAGAAGCTGGTGGTAAAAGAACAAAAAGCAAGAAGCATTGGTGGTGCCCCGTTCCCTTCAAGAGATCCGTTGTTGTTATCTGTAACCGCATCGGTGATAAAAGCAGAAGACCTGCAGTATGTAAAAGATGAACTGATGAAGGCATTGGAAGCTGCTAAAACCAATCCTGTTGATGCAAAGAAACTTGCTGATACGAAGAGCAGGATCAAGTACAGTTTCGCGATGGGATTGGATAGCCCTGACCAGATCGCTAATGCATTGTCTCAGAGTGTGTGGCTTACAGGTGACCCTGAAAGCATCAATCGTTTTTATGCATTGTATGAGAAGATCACCCCGGAAGATCTGATGAAAGTGGCGCAGAAGTATTTTAATGCGAATACACTTACAGTGGGAACCATTAGCGGGAATGACACGGGAGGCATAAAATAATTCATCAACATAAAACAAATTGAAATGAGAAGAATTAATATACTAATGATCATTTGTATGATGTTGATGTGTATCACATCAGGCGCACAAAATGTTGTTGAGCTGAAGCAACCGCTCAGCAACAAAGTGGTCATTAAACTGGGTTTCAAAAATGGATCTATCACTGATCCTTCAGGTAAGCAAGGTCTTACTTATACCACTGCCCTTACTGTAATAAGAGGGGGCACAAAAGATAAAACTGCCAAGGAGATACAGGAATTCATCTACCCTATGGCAGTGAGCTATAGTGCACAGGTGGATAAGGAAATGACAACATTCACTTTCAGCGTTCATAAAGACTGGCTGGATAAATTCTATCCTGTATTGAAAGGATTGATATTGACACCTGCATTTGATGAAACGGATTTCAAAAGGGTGAAGAATAACCAGCAGAATTATGTTGACCAGGTGATCAGGGCATCCAGTGATGAAGACTACAGCAAATTTGCATTGGAAGATCAACTATTTCGTGGCACGAATTACCAACACATGGTAGCTGGTAACAGTGCAGGGGTTGCATCTATCACGTTGAATGATGTAAAGGCACACTACGGTAACTTCTTCACCAAAGACAATCTTAGCATTGGTATTGCAGGAAATTATACGCCTGCATTCTTAGCTCAGCTGAAAAATGATGTGAACTCGCTACCTGCATTAAAAACGAAATTACCAGCACCGGGAAAACCGAATACACCTGAAGGTATCCATGTCGAGATCATCAGCAAGAAAGATGCATTGGGTTCAGCAATATTTACGGGAGCTCCTTTGGCCATCAGCCGGAGCAGTAATGATTTTGCTGCATTGATGGTAGCGAATTCGTTTTTAGGTGAACACAGGAAGAGTTACGGAAAGTTGTATGATAAGATCAGGACCAGCCGTTCGATGAACTATGGTGATTACAGTTACATTGAATGGTATGAGAACAGTGGCGGTAATATGTTACCGGTGGCAGGCGTTCCCAGAAGTTCTAACTACTTCTCTACCTGGATACGCCCGGTGCAAATAGCTGAAGGATTAAAACAGCAATATGCAGAGTTGAAAGATATCGAGGTGGGCCATGCAGTATTTGCGCTTCGTCTTGTAGTGAGAGAAATAGACAATCTCATTAAAAACGGTATGACTAAAGAACAATTTGAAGCCACCAGGAATTTCCTGCGCAGCTATAACAAGTTGTACATCCAGACTCCTGAAAGACAGTTGGGCTTTTTGATGGATTCCAAATTCTATGGCAGAACAGATTACATTAAGGAAATGGATGCATTACTTGCAAAGCTTACTGTTGATGATGTAAACAATGCCATCAGAAAGTACTGGCAGGTAAATAATATGTATGTGACAATCGTTACGGATGACAGTGAAGCTGAGCCTTTGAAGAAAGCCCTGGAAGAGAATCTTCATTCGCCAATGAGTTATTCCAACCTGGTGAAAGCAGGATTACCAAAAGTTGTAGTAACAGAAGATGATGAAGTAGCGATTTATAAACTGAACGTAAGGAGTGTGAAGATCGTAGATTCGAAGGATACGTTCAAGTAAATGAAAGTTGTTTGAAGAGAGATCCCGCTGAAGCGGGATCTTTTTTTGTGTATATCGTTAGTTGCTCTTACATTCTATCCCGGCATTGAAGAGATCTGAAGGCTGAAGCTCCTATAACGATGCCAATTGCATTTGTTTTATTTCTCTTCGCTTTAAAACTATTCTCCTCAACATTACAAGGTGGCTGAAGAATACCAAAGGAACGATACAACACGGCAGCCACACCATCGGGAAGTACAACACACCAATGTTAGGCTGATCAAAAGCTATTTGTTGAAATGGCGTAGGTGCTGCGAGTATTGCGGTAGTGACAATGTTAGCGAGTAAGGCAAGGCATATAATATTCCATCCAAACAGGACTGAAGTACTGAGATTTTTTCTATACAGGAACCAAATGAACACAGCAGAAATGCCTGACAGTACATCGAGATTACGACCCTCAAAAGTCATCACTTGCGGAATCGCTTTATTTACAAAAAGAAAGAATAAGCCAATCTCAACAGGAATGCGAACTGCATTTAATAAAATAAGCGATGAGGTCTCCAGTTTATCAATGAATCTCCTTCCTCCCTTGGTGAAAAAGAGTATAGTCACTGTAAGTACCGGTGGCGCAATCAAAAAAAGAAATCTCGGAGGTACCGCATTCGTGTTGGTATAAAACAACATGTATCCTGCCATCCCCTGTAGTAGCAACCAGCCACCAATAATAAAAATGACTTTCTTGGAGCAGCGTGCTGCTTTCCAAAACATAAATACTGTGTAGATCGTTGCCAGTATAAATATCAAACTGACATAAAAGGGTAAGTGTTGCATATAAAATGATTTTATGATGCAAAGGAATTATACGTTGTGCAGATAAATCTTGCCAAATGACAAGTTCTCTGTCAACCTTCTTTTGCGAACTCTTTCCTGATGCGGCTCAAAGAAGAATCTGTAACGCCCAGGAAAGAAGCGATCTGTTTCAGTGAAGCAAATTGGAAAACATCCGGTGCAGCAGATAGGAGGTTCTTGTATCGTTGTTCTGCGGTTTCATGTAATGTAGAGAGCATTCTTTGCTTTAGTGTAGCATACGCATTCACCAAAATCCCTCTTCCAAATTCCCTGAACTCAGGCATCGAATGAAATACTTCCTGCAGCTTATCGAAAGTAATGAAGAGTGTATTGCAATTCACAGTGGCCTGTATGTTCTCCCTTGCAGGAACATGTTTAAAGAAAGAGAACAATTCACAAACTACAGTACCTGTACGATAAAACGCAGTAGTTACTTCCCTTCCTTCCAGGTCTATCGTCCATGCCCTCATAAAGCCATCACACAAAAAATGATACTCGAAGCATCGTGTGCCTTCCTTTAATAAGAGATCATTTTTGTAGAAAGTTCTTTCAGTGAATCGTTCTACAATCAATATTGCCTTTTCGATAGGCATTGATTGATTAGCAAGAATGAATTGAAGCAGTTGTTGTTTGTGGGGGTGCATGCACAAGTTTAATAATTAGTTGTGATTTTACTAAGCATTCCGCTCCACAGTTTTCCTCAACTCGCAATTGGCACGCTATTCGGATTACCGATCCTATGAAACAAGCTAATCTATATCCGCCACCAGAACATATCAGGATCGTCTTCTGGCTGATGATCCTTTTCATGTTCATTGCTACGCTCAGGTGAAAATCAGGCCTTTCTACCGATTTGTATTCTAAGACAATGCTTTAGATATCTGGTTTTATTACCTTGCGGGAATGCTTTCCCAACCAAAGGTGATATTATGCGCTGATGATGATCCGGACGACAGGGAACTTATGTGCGAAACCGCCACAAAGATAGATCCCACTGTACAGATCGTTACTGCAGACAATGGCAAGGATGCTTTACAAAAGCTTAAAGAACTTGAATCTGCAAACATGCTTCCATGCCTCATCATTCTCGACATGAACATGCCTATCATGGGAGGAGAAGAAACACTTAAAGAAATACGTAATCATAAGGAGTGGGATAATATACCCATTGCGATCTTCACTACCTCACCGAAAAACTTCTACACTCATCTGGAGGAAAAGTACGGGATCAACATTGTGACCAAACCTGCACAGTATGATGTTATTGTAAAAGAAGTAACGCAATTACTTTCTTATTGCAGGGCGGCATAATATGGTTGAATGATCTGAACGTGCAATTCCCGAACCTTAGGAAGCGTGCAACATTTCCGATAGTTGCCCCATACACTTTATCAATTCAATATTGAACCGAAGTAAAGCATTATTAATTCATGAACTATTCGTGATACAGTAAAAAACAACTCCCCTCTGCAAAGAGGGGAGTAACAACTAAAAACACTCTCTGTTTGGTAGAACAGAATATAAACAAGACTAATCTGGCTTCTTACCGTCGAGGAAGGTATTGATCGACGAAATGTTCGTTTGATTGGTATTCTCATCTTTACTTACCGTGTACTTACTGTAAAAATTTTCAGCACTGGTGAGTGTGTTACCGAACAATTCCATGTTACGGCGAACGTAAGCAGGTACAGAATCAAACTCATTATTTGGATCAGCAGCGTTGATGTTGAATGACAGATTACGCAATTTCTGTATTCTCTCCGCTGCCCTGCGTTTTTGGTCTTCTGCATCGTCCAGCATAGCTGGCTCCTCTGCAGAAATTGTTTGATCCGCCGGCTGAGTTTGAAACCTTGGCGCTTCGTTCGCCGTTTCTGGAAGATCTTCCTTTTCTACAAGCTTCATTTCGAAGACCGGTTCTTCTTCAATGGGCTTTGCAGCAGGAACGGTTTCCTTAGGATGTTCGGATACCCGGTTTACATTATCAGCTTCTGCATAGATATTGGATGGTTTGGTCAGGAACCCTGGCGCACTTACATGCACCGCTGGTTTTTCACTTATGTTGAATTGTATTTCTTCTGTTCTTGTTTCCTGTGTTGGCTGAGGTAGAGCAGGAGTTGAAGCGGTGATCTCAGGAGTTAATTCAAACCGTAAAACAGGTTCTTCTGTTTGGGGCTTTACCTCCTGCGCTGGTGGTTCGTATGATACAACCGGCTTGAGACTTTCGTCTAATTCAAAGTAACTGGTTCTGTCATCCATGTATGAAGGCTGCATTTCATCTGCTTCAACAGGAGGAACAGGTGAACTTGTGTTTTCATCTACCAGTTTGGGCGCCATCGCATCAACAGGTTTTTCTTCAAGTGGAAGTGCCTGTTGCTGATACATTTTCTTTTCCTCATCTTCCAGGCCGAGGGTCATTACGATCTTCTCCGGCTTAGGTTCCACTTTAGCAGCAACCGGTTTCACTACCGGAGCAGCAAATGGATCTTTATGTTCGAAGCCTGTAGCAATGATGGTGATGCTGAGCTTTTCTCCCAACGTATTATCGTTACCCATACCCATGATGAGGTCTGTTTGTTCACCAGCCTGGCGACGCAGGTAATCGTTGATGATTTCGACTTCATCCATTGTGCATTCAAAGTCTCCTTCAGGAGAATTGATATTGATGAGTAACCACTTCGCTCCTCTTATATCACTATCATTCAGTAATGGAGAGCTGATTGCTTCTTCAATTGCTCTTTGCGCCCTGTCTTCACCTGACACTGCAGCGCTACCTAAAATGGCTACACCACCATTCTTCATTACAGTGCATACATCAGCAAAGTCTACGATAATATGACCTCTGCTGTTAATGATATCAGTGATACATTTTGCAGCAGTTGCCAATACATCATCTGCTTTATTGAAAGCTTCTTTCATTTTGAGATTGCCGTACTGCATTCTCAATTTATCGTTGCTTATCACAAGCAGAGTATCTACATAAGGCTTCAATTGCTTGATACCTTCTTCAGCCTGCGCCATTCTTCTTGGTCCTTCAAAACCAAATGGAGTGGTCACGATCCCTACAGTAAGTATTCCTAATTCACGGCAGATCTTTGCAATGATAGGAGCGCCACCTGTTCCTGTACCACCGCCCATACCGGCACAGACGAACGCCATTTTTGTATTTACTTCTAAAATGCGTTTTATTTCATCGAGGGATTCTTCGGTTGCAGCCTTTCCTACTTCAGGATTGGCACCAGCACCCAAACCTTGCGTAAGGTGTGGCCCGAGTTGTATCTTATTGGGGATCTTACTTTGCTCTAAAGCTTTAGAGTCTGTGTTACAGATAATGAAGTCAACGCCTTCAATATCGTGTGCGTACATGAAGTTCACAGCATTGCTACCACCACCTCCAACACCAAGAACTTTGATGATGGAAGATTTTTGTTTAGGCAGATCAAAGTGTATCATAGTCAGGGATTTTTGAATTTTTATGGATTAGTTAGAAGCAGTCAGCTATCAGCAGTCAGCGTCAGTTTTCCTGATAGCTGATCGCTGTAACGTCACAGCTATATATGTTTATCTTCTTCTTCTTTAAATAATTCGATCAGGTTGTTCTTGAATTTGTCCCAGAAGCCGTTGATGTTTTTCCTGTTCTTCATATTGATGATTTCTTCTTTCGCAACTTCTGTTGGAGGTGGAGCAATTGCAGCAGTCTTAAGGCTTTCAGGCACTTCTACTTTCTTGAATTTGTTCAGGAACTCTTTACGTTTGAATTCATAATCGCTGTAACCTTTCAGTATTAAACCAATACAGGTTGAATACATCGGGTTCTTCAATTCTTCTATATGATTTGCTGCAAGATGTTCGTTAGGATAACCAATCCTTGCATTCAATCCTGTTACATATTCTGTAAGTTGAATAAGATGTTTCAATTGAGCGCCACCACCGGTGAGTATCACACCACCATTTAATATTCTGCTATCTAAACCAACTTGTTTAAGATGATATGTAACGAAGTCTAATACTTCACTCATTCTTGCCTGGATGATATGTGCAAGATTTTTGACGCTGATCTCTTTAGCAGGCATTCCTCTTAAACCAGGGATGGTGATGAAGGCATTACTTTTTGTTTCATCAGCTAATGCAGAACCGAATTGCTTCTTCATTGCTTCCGCCTGTTGCTTCAACACTCCCAATCCCATCTTGATATCGTTGGTGATATTCTCACCTCCGAATGGGATTACCGCTGTGTGTTTTAAAATTCCTTCATAGAAAACAGCAAGATCACTCGTACCACCGCCTATATCCAGTATCGCTACACCAGCTTCCATATCCATATCACTCATTACAGCAGATGATGAAGCCAGTGGCTGCAGCACTAGATCTTTTGTATGCAATCCGCTTCTTTCCACGGAGCGGTTGATATTTCGTATTGCGTTTCTATCGCCAGTGATGATGTGAAAGTTTGCGCCAACTTTTACGCCGTTGTATCCAACAGGATCTTTTATGTTTTGAAAATTATCTACATGAAACTCCTGCGGGATCACGTCAATGATCTGGTCTCCTGCAGGAATAAATGTTTTTCGTTGATTTTCGATGAGTTGCTCAACCTCCCATCTCTGAATTTCAGTATCGGGATCGTTGCGCACCATATCGCCTCTTGTTTGAAGGCTCTTAATATGATGACCTGCAATACCCACATACACTTCGGAGATTTCCAGGTCAGGATTACTTTGAAGACAATTATGCATTGCCTCCTGGATGGCTTTGATCGTTTGATCAATATTCAATACCTGGCCATGTTGCACACCATGACTGTGTGCTCTTCCAAAGCCCAGGATCTCCAGCTTGCCGTATTCATTTTTGCGGCCAGCGATCGCAGCAATTTTGGTAGTACCAATATCGAGCCCTACGATAATTGGTGCTTCGTTGTGATTCATAATATGTGTTTTAGTTGTTTGCATTTTGTAGTCCATAGTTTGTTATCCATAGACCATAGTTTATTTTTTGTTTTTGTAACCAGCTATATGACTTCGTGGCATCGCCTGTTGTGTCACTCACTTCATCGTTCAGAACATTGCTCATCATCTTTTGTTGCGGCATTATCATCAGCATTTCATTCATCAACATTCCACATTATCAACGTCACCTTGTTTAATTAGAATTTGTACTATCAGCTACTACTTCCCTTGTCAAACTATTATTCAACTGCTGCAACGCTGCTGTTGAATCCATAACTGTTTTCATTGCCCCTCTTCTCGTTGCCACTATCTGATCTTTATATACCAGGTTCAACTTTTCATATTTGTCAAATCCATATTTAGCTGCCACTTGCTTATAAAACGTGAATAGCTTTTTAAACTTTGCATCCATATCAGCAACACTTCCAAAATAGATGGAGTGGTTGCCGATAGTTGGAACCATTTCGAACTGCTTGCCCGGCAGAATGTCTACTTGTGCAATCTGAGCCATCCAAAAGCTGTCAGCCTTGATATACTTGCTTAATTCTATCATATCTCTCAACAAGGCAGTATCAGGAATTGCTTTATCGTAAGGATAACCTGTAAATACAGGAACCTTAGCCGAAAGCTTTTCACTCAAAGGCAACCGCATTGCTGCTGTATCGAGATAAAAAGAATTTCCATTCACCGTGAACACTCTTGCTACCGGCTCTCTCTCAACCACCGATACATTCAGCACCTGGTTATTATCAAAGAACAATTCTGCGTTTGCGATCCACGAGGTTTTTTCTAAAGCCTCTTCTGACTTTTTCAGATCAATACCACTTATTTCCCTGCCAATGATATTTCCCCTGCTGTTGAGTATCTGGATCACATCTTTCTCATCGATGAACATGTGCTCGCTAATTCCGCTGATACTTACTTCTACACCAATACATTTCCTATTCGATTTCTTTTGCACAGCAGCTACCAGTAAAACGATGGTGCCTACACCGATTGTGATCCAGATCGCTTGTATGATTCGCTGCTTCCACATTAGCTTTCCAATATTTCTTTTACAGGATGTACCAATACATCAATATCACCGGCACCTGCCATTACGATGAGCTTCGGCATGTTTGTTTTCACCCATTGCTTCATCTCCTCTTTATTCAACATCATTTTATTGGCAAGCTTCATCTTGTTTAGTATCATTTCACTGCTCACACCTTCCATTGGTAATTCTCGTGCAGGATAAATTGGTAACAGGATCACTTCATCCGCCATGTCTAAACTCTCAGCAAATCCATCAGCCAGGTCATTCGTTCTGCTATACAGATGTGGTTGAAATATCATCACCAATTTTTCACCAGTGAAAATGCTTCTTACACCACTGATCAACGCTTTGAGCTCTTCCGGATGATGCGCATAGTCATCAATCAGGATATGCTTTTCATTTTTGATGATATACTCAAATCTTCTCTTTACACCTTTAAATTCTGCGACTGCAGCTTTTATCTTTTCATCTTCAATTCCTAAGTGTTTTGCAACAGTTATCGCGGCAACTGAATTTTCGATGTTATGTAAACCGCCCATGTGAAGAGCTACATCTTTAATAATCCAGTTGTGGCCAACGACATCATATATATAAGATCCGTGTTCTACTCTACGGTTTGCAGCATGAACATTCGCATCCGCGTTCTCAAAACTGTAAGTGTAGTGATGCGTTGCATTCAATTCACTCTCCCGATTCAATCCTTTCTTACTTACCAAACAACCCCCTGTTTTTACTTTTTGTGAGAACTGTATGAACGCATCTTCTACAGCCTTAGCCGTTCCGTATATATCCAGGTGATCAGGATCGATGGCAGTCACAACTGCCACATCTGGAACAAGTTTCAGGAAACTTCTATCATATTCATCTGCTTCAACTACACATACATTTTTTTCACTGCTCCAGAAGTTGGTATTGTAGTTTGCTGCGATACCACCTAAGAATGCATTACATCCATAACCACTATGGCGAAGAATATGAGCGATCATAGAAGTAGTTGTTGTTTTCCCATGCGTACCACCTATGCAGATATTGAATGAATTTTCTGTGATGAACTGAAGCACATCACTACGCTTCAATACTCTGAAGTTGTTTGCACGGTAGTAAACCAACTCCCTGTGATCTGAAGGAATTGCAGGAGTGTACACTACAAAGTCTACATCTTTCGGAGCAAGATTCAGATCTTCTGTATAGTGAATAACAATACCGGCTAGTTCTAATTCTATTGTTAACTCAGTTCTAGTGCGATCGTATCCACTAACCATTACCCCTTTAGAGTGGAAGTAACGGGCAAGTGCACTCATGCCGATTCCACCGATACCGATGAAGTAAATGTTCTCTATGTTCGTCAATTCACTCAAGCGATTGTTCTTAATATTTCTTTTGCTATCACCTCATCTGCGTTGGTTATCGCTAATGACGAGATATTAATTTTTAATTCTGTTTGTAATTGCTCATTGATCGCCAAGGCTAAAACAGTTGCTACGAGTTTATCTTTCGCTTCACTGTCTTTAACCATTAGCGCAGCTTGCTTTTCCACTAAATGTTTTGCATTCACAGTTTGGTGATCTTCTGCTGCGAATGGGAATGGAACAAACACTGCGGGTTTTTTTGCAACACACAACTCTGCCACTGCCATTGCTCCTGCCCTGCTGATCACTATATCCGCGGCTGCATAAGCCATTTCCATTTCTTTTATAAAATCACTCACCCAGATGTTCTTCCTGTCTTTGCCTTTAGCGATGTATTCTGCTGCTGTGGTTTTACCTGTTTGCCAGATAAGCTGAAGATTATGTCTTTCAAAGTCTTCGATATGTGTGGCAATGGCTTCATTGATACTTCTTGCGCCAAGGCTACCACCTACCGCCAGGATGGTGACTTTGTTTTCATCAAGTCCGAAGAATCTTAATGCATCGGATTTAATGATATTGGATTGTGCAATAGCGGTTCTTACAGGATTGCCTGTAACCATGATCTGCTCCCGTGAAAAGAACTTTTCCATTCCATCTGTGGCAACAAAGATTTTCGTTGCTTTCTTACCCAGCATCATGTTACTCTTTCCTGCAAACGAGTTGCTTTCATGGATGAAAGTCGGGATGCCTTTGCTTTGTGCATATCGCAACACCGGGAAAGTGGAGTAGCCACCAACGCCGATCACTGCACCTGGTTTGAAGTCGTTAATGATCTTTCTTACCTGGAAGAAGCTCTTCACCAGTTTGAAAGGCAATCCAATATTTTTTATCAAAGAGCTCCTGTTGAATCCTGCGATGTCTATTCCTTCGATTCTATAACCTGCCTGCGGCACTTTTTCCATTTCCATTTTGCCTTTGGCGCCAATGAATAAAATTTCAGCAGCAGGTTGCAATTGCTTTATTGCATTTGCAATGGCAATGGCGGGGAAGATGTGTCCGCCGGTGCCGCCTCCTGCTATTATTATTTTATTGTTCATTTTATGGCGCTCCTATGGGAGCTATTGTTTTGTTTATTTCAGGACGCTCCTACGGAGCGTTATTTGAAACTGTATTTCTCTATAAACAGGTTGCTCCTACGGAGTTACTCCTGTTCAGTAATGAGCTGAACGTACAAGAGTGCGACGCAACGAAAGTTGAATAGTAGTACCTCAGCCGGGTACATTATTATTCTCTTCTTTTGCAGGCACTGCTTTACCTTCTAACTGCTCTACATTTCTTGCTACACTTAATATGATACCGATGGCTGCGCAGGTGAAGAGGAAAGATGTTCCTCCCATGCTGACCAAGGGTAGCGTTACTCCTGTTACCGGCGTAAGGTTTACATTGACTGCCATGTTTGCAAGCGCCTGGATGACAAGTGTAAAACTCAATCCAAGTGCGAGAAACGCACCGAATGCATACGGGCATCGTTTGAAGATGCTGATGCAACGAAACAAAAACACCAGGTAAATGAATATGATGAATGCGCCACCGAGAAGACCGTACTCTTCTATGATGATCGCATATATAAAATCTGAATAAGGATGCGGCAGAAAGTTTCTTTGCGTACTGTTGCCCGGACCTTTACCCATTAGTACACCACTGTTTGCGATAGCGATCTTTGCTTGCTGCACCTGGTAAGGGATGTCATCATTTTTTGCATAGATGAAATCCTGCACACGTTTGATCCATGTGCCTACCCGACCGACACTTGAAACTTTAGTGATATTGCTTTTACCTTCTTCTTTGTTGTACGTCATTACAGCTACACTGATGAGTATTGAAACAGGTATTAATGCAAATGCAAGTGTGATGAGTATATGTTTAACACTTACTCTGCCAATGAACATGAGCAACATTGCTGTAGCACCTGTAAGTAAAGCTGTAGAAAGGTTGGCCGGAGCTATCAATGCGCAAATGATTCCAGTTGGAATGATCATGGGCAGAAAACCTTCTTTCCAGTTTTTGATCACTTCTTGTTTTTTACTCAACAGCCTTGAGAGATACATGAACAATGCAACCTTAGCTAGGTCACTTGTTTGCAATGTCATGTTGATGATGGGAAGTTTTATCCAGCGACTTCCTTCGTTGATCTTTGCGCCGAAAATGAGTGTATATAATAATAATGGTATAGAAATAACAAAAAGAATAGTTGCTACTCTTGAGTAAATCGTATAATTAACCCTGTGCAGAAAGTAGATCAATGCAAATCCTAAAACGATAAACGACAACTGCTTGAAGAGGTATATCTCTGTGTTTCCTTTATACTGCTTATAAGCAAGTGAACCTGTTGCACTGTAAACTACCAGCAAAGAAGTTAACGCCAGCAGTATCACAATACCCCAGATGTATTTATCACCTCTAGTTCTAAACAGGTTTTGCCTGTTGAGAGAAGCGAAGGAAATGTCTTTTATGTTTATTGATTCGCTCAATTATAATTCTTTAACTGCTTCCTTAAATTGTGTTCCCCTGTCTTCATAATTTTTGAACAGGTCGAAACTTGCGCATGCAGGGCTTAGTAATACCACATCGTTCTTCACCGCAAGTTTGAATGCGCTATCTACTGCATCTTTAGCACTGGATGTTTCTACGATCACAGGGACTTTGTCTTTGAAAGCCGCAACGATCTTCTTATTATCTAACCCCATACATACGATTGCCTTCACCCTATTCTTCACTAAATCTTCTATGAGCGTGTAGTCATTACCTTTATCTGTTCCACCGAGGATGAGGATGGTTGGTTTGTTCATGCTCTCCAAAGCGTACCACGTGCTGTTTACGTTGGTTGCTTTGCTGTCGTTGATGAACTCCACACCTCTTACCGTAGCTACGTGTTCCATCCGGTGTTCCAGGCTTTGAAAATCTTTCACTGCTTCGCGGATCTTCTCCTTGCGGATGCCGAGTGTTGCGGCTGCAATACCTGCTGCCATAGTGTTATAATTGTTATGTTTCCCTTTCAGAGCAAAATCGTATATGCTCATGCTAACTCTCTCTTCCTGGATCCGCAGCATCATCTGGTCGCCTTTGATGTAGCCGCCTTTTTTTACTTCCTTGTTCATAGAAAATGGTAATGGGTTAGTATTTGGATTTAATGACTCCAGTTTTCTTGTGATCACTTCATCATCCATGTTGTAGATGAAATGATCATCATTGTTTTGGTTTTCTATTATTTTAAACTTGCTGTTGATATAGTTCTCGAATTTGTAATCATATCGGTCGAGATGATCTTCCGTTATGTTCAGCAGCACTGCGATATCCGGCCTGAATGTTTTGATATCATCTAACTGGAATGAGCTGATCTCTGCTACATACAATTCCTTTGGTGCTTCAGCAACTTGTTTGGCAAACGAATAGCCGATGTTACCTACCAAAGCACAGTCTAAACCAGCTTTTTTACAGATGTGATAGATGAGTGAAGTACAAGTGCTTTTACCGTTACTACCTGTGATGCCGATTATTTTGCTATCACCTTTAAAACGATAAGCCAGTTCTATTTCACTGATCACCGAAATTCCCTTTGCCCGTATCTTCTTCACCATTTCATTCTTATCAGGAATACCCGGACTTTTCATCACTTCATCTGCATTCAGAATTTTCTCTTCTGTATGTGTGCCTTCTTCGAAATCTATATTATTATCAAAGAGCTCTTGCTTGTATTTATCTTTCACTTTCCCGGCGTCACTTACAAAAACATCGTAGCCTTGCTGGCGCCCAAGCAATGCAGCACCAATTCCGCTTTCACCTGCTCCAAGTATTACTAACCGATGTTTCATTTATTATAGCTATCAGCTGTCAGCTTGTTACCTTAATTTCAACGTTACTATTGAAAGCACTACCAGCACCACTGTTACGATCCAGAAGCGAACTGATATTTTACTTTCATGATATCCTTTCTTTTGATAGTGATGATGCAGCGGACTCATTAAAAATATTCTTCTGCCTTCACCATATTTCCTTTTTGTGTATTTGAAATATGCCACCTGCATCATCACGCTTAAATTCTCCACGAGAAAAACACCACAGAAGATTGGTATCAATAATTCTTTTCTTACGATGATTGCCAACGATGCAATGATTCCGCCCAATGCAAGACTTCCTGTATCTCCCATGAATACCTGAGCGGGATAGGCATTATACCACAGGAAACCAACACATCCACCAATAAATGCTGCAATGAAAATGCTTAACTCACCCAGATTGGGTATGTACATGATGTTGAGATAATCTGCGATACGATAGTTACCACTGGCGTAAATGAATATGCCAAGTGCCGCGCCGATGATGGCACTAACTCCTGCCGCTAATCCATCTAATCCATCCGTAATATTTGCGCCGTTAGAAACTGCCGTAACGATGAACGTAACCACGAGGATGTAAATGATCCATGTGTATTGTTCAGCCCCATCACCCATCCAGCTAATCAATTTGCTGTAGTTGAATTCATGATCTTTCACAAATGGAATTGTAGTGATGGGTTCCTGTGCTCTAACAAATATTCTTTCCTTACCATCGATCTCTCTCACTATGTATTGAGTATGCGTTGGTGGTGTTGTTGAGAGCCATTCTCTTTCTACCACTACATTATCATTGAAGTAAAGTGTAACGCCGATAATAATTCCCAGCCCTACCTGCCCAATGATCTTTGAAACGCCTGCCAGCCCATCGCTGTCTTTCTTTTTATATGCTTCACCCTTTTGTTGCGCTGATTTTCTCGCCTTGATTTTAAAATAATCATCAAGGAAACCTATAATGCCTAGCCAGAAAGTTGAAAGCAGCATCAAACGGATATATACTTTATTCAGATCGGCAAAGAGTAATGTGGGAATAAGTATTGCTAATAAGATGATGATGCCACCCATAGTAGGAGTTCCTTTCTTGCTATGCTCGCCTGCCAATCCCAACTCTCTTACACTCTCACCTATTTGTCTTCTTTGCAATAATCTTATCACACGCTTACCATAGATCGTGGCTATAAGAAGCGACAAGATGATCGCCATCGCTGCTCTGAACGATAGGTACTGGAATATTCCCGCACCTGTTACGTTGAATTCTTCTCTAAGCCATGTAAAAAAATGATACAGCATATCAGTTTATAGTTGATCGTGAATAATGGAGAGTTAGTCGATCCATTATTTACTTTCCTAACAATTCAAACATTTCTCGTAATACTTCTTTGTCATCAAAGGGGTGTTTAGTACCGTTGATGTCCTGGTATTTTTCGTGCCCTTTTCCTGCGATCAAAATGATGTCTTCACTATTTGCCAGACTGACTGCAGTTTTTATCGCTTCTTTTCTGTCAGAGATGGAAATATGTTTCCTTCTTGCTGCACTGGTCAAGCCCTCTTCCATATCTCTTAATATCTGTAAAGGATCTTCTGTTCTTGGATTATCACTGGTGAAAATTGCTTTATCACTTAGGTCACAAGCTGCCTGTGCCATTACAGGTCGTTTCGTCGTATCCCTATCACCGCCGCAACCGACAACCGTTATCACTTGTTCATGTCCTTTCCTTAACTTCTTGATCGTACCGAGTACATTATCCAATGCATCAGGAGTGTGCGCATAATCAACTATGCCAATAATTCCCGTTTTACTTACCTGGTAATCGAATCTTCCTTCAGCACCTGTTAATTCACTCAATGCAGTTAATACTTCGCTACTCTCTTTACCTAAACAAATCGCTGCACCATATACAGCTAACAGGTTATATGCGTTGAATTCACCGATGAGTAAGAAATGAACTTCTTTATCATTCACTAACATTTGCAGACCAGTCAAGCTATTCTCCAGAATTTTTCCTTTAAACTCTGCTAACGTTTTCAGGCTGTAGTAATACTTTTTTGCATTGGTATTCTGCAGCATCACGGTTCCCCTTTTGTCATCAGCATTGGAAATAGCAAATGCAGATGAAGGAAGATTATCGAAATAGCTTTTCTTTACCCTGATGTACTCATCAAAAGTTTTATGATAATCCAGGTGATCGTGGGTGATGTTGCTGAAAAGTCCGCCGGTAAAATGCAATCCCGTTGTTCTATGCTGGTGAACAGCATGTGAACTCACTTCCATAAAGGCGTATTCACAACCCGCATCAGCCATTTGTTTAATAAGTGCATTCAGACTCACCGCATCTGGAGTTGTATGTGTTGCAGGAATAACATCACTGCCAATTTGATTTTGCACCGTGCTGATCAAACCACATTTATGTCCCAGCCTTGTAAAGAGCTTGAATAGCAAGGTTGCAATTGTTGTTTTTCCATTTGTGCCGGTCACGCCAACCAGCTTCAATTTCCTGGAAGGCTCACCGTAAAAATTATGAGCGATGTAAGCAACAGCTTCATTAGTGTTGCTCACCTGTATGTAGGTAACTGCTTCACTGTTTTCAGCAGGCAATTCATCACAAACAATCGCAACGGCACCTTGTTCTATGGCTTTGCTGACGAACTGATGACCGTCAGACTGTACACCACGAATCGCTACGAATAAAGAACCCTCAGATATCTTTCTGGAATCAATCTGTACATCTTTAATCTCCACATCAGTTTTACCTATCACTGTTGTGAGATGTACTTTATATAATATGTCCTGCAGCTTTGCCACTATCTGAATTCAATATTTATTAATTGTCCTGTCGCTATTTGAGTTCCTTCAATTATTGATTGTGCAACAACTTTCCCTTTGCCCTTTATTACAACTTTTAAACCCATGTTTTCGCACACATCCAGCACATCCTTCAATCCCATTCCTTTTAGAGAAGGCATTTGTTTTTTTGAAACTGATATGCTGGTAACATTTGCTTTGCCGCTTTGATGAATCACACTTGTAACACCATCATTGTTTATTGAGCCTGAATAAGAAACATTCAGCTTATTGAATACAGCTCTTACATCTTCGCCTGTTGCTGCATAACTAAAAGCAACGCTATCTGCTTTAGAAGCATATTGCTGCCTGTCGCCTTGCTTCACATATAAGGTGTAAAGCCTGTCAGCAATTTCTTTCCATACCGGACCGGCAACTGCTGCTCCATAGAACTTTGCCGCATGGGGTTTATTCTTTATCACCACAACTATTGTGTATTGCGGATCTTCAGCAGGGAAGAAACCAGCAAAAGATGATTGATATATCTTATCTGCATACCCCCTGTTGCCATTCGCAACTAATGCAGTTCCGGTTTTTCCTGCAACCCTGTATGGTGAATTTTTAAACAATGCAAAACCCGTTGAACCTTGCAGTGTTGTTGCTCCCAGCAAACATTCATGCAGTTGCTTTAAAGTTTCTTTGCTGCATATTTCCGGATTCAGTACAGTAGGTTGTACATCCTGAATCACTCTGCCATCCTGCATGATCGATCCTACCAAATATGGCTTCACCATCTTTCCACCATTTGCTACAGCATTATATAACATTGCAGTATGCATCGGGGTAACTAATAAGTTGTAACCAAACGCCATCCACGGAAGTGTTGTATTGCTCCAGTACTTTGTTCCAGGCTTATAGATAACAGGTCTTCTTTCTCCATACAGATCAACTCCTGTTGTGGTATCTAAATTCAATTGTTTTAAGTGGCGGATAAATTGTGACGGTGCATTTCCGTAACCATTTACAGCAAGTTTTGCCATAGCAACATTGGAGCTCACAGCAAAAGCAGTTTTGATGGTCACTTCATGTAAGCCATGTTGCTCACTGTCCCACACCGTTCTTCCACCCACCTGCCATGAGCCACCTTCCAGGTTTACCACGTTATTTAGAGAAACCTTTTTGTCTTCCAGCGCAGCAATAAGTGTAGCCAGTTTGAAAGTTGATCCCGGCTCCGTTGCACTCAAGGCCCAGTTATAATATTCAGTAACACTACCGTCTCTATTTCTGCCCAGGTTAGCGATGGCTTTTATTTTCCCTGTTTTTACTTCCATTACAATAGCACAACCATGCTCAGCTTCGTTGCTAACCATCATCTTCATTAATGCATTTTCAGTTATTTCCTGCATGTGCATGTTGAGTGTTGTGATAATATCTTTTCCGTTCTGCGGCTCTACAGTTGTTCCTCCTTCTACCGGGATTGCAACACCGCCTGCTATGTATCGAACTATCTTTTTCCCGGGAGTCCCTTTCAATAAACTATCGTAAGTCAATTCCAATCCAATCTTTTGTGCATTTTCTCTATCTAAACCAATCGTTCTGTACGCCAGCATCTGGTATGGATTCAATCTAATACTTCTCACTTCAGCTATAAACCCGCTTTTATTTCTTCCCAGTTTTACCAGCGGAAATTTTTCCATCTGCTGGTATTCTTTAAAACTGATCTTCTTCTTTAATGAGAAATACCTGTCTTTTCTTTTATATCCATTATTCAACAACTCTTTGTATTCATCTTTAGTTTTGTCTCTGAATAAACCCGACAAGGACCAACTCAACGAATCAAGATTATCTCTGAACCTTTGCCCTTTCTTTTCTCTTAAACCTTCTGCAGCAAAATCAATGTAGATGTCAAACTGCGGGATACTAGTACTGAGCATTTGTCCATCCTCACTGTAAATTGTTCCTCTTTGCGGTTCTTCATCAATCATCTTTACATGCAGGCTGTCACTTAGCGCTCTCCATCTTTTTCCTTCAACATTCTGGATATAAAAAGCTTTACCAATGATCACCATGCACACTACAATAATGATTATGTAGCTCAGGTACACTCTCCACAGTATGTCTTTTTTTACGTCCATTAGTTGCTTTCCATTGTTAGCCTTACAGGCGGAACGGTATCTATTTTCAATCCCAGTTTCGATGCTGCATTCACGATCTCTGCCTCACTGCTCACTTTCATTACATCGCTCTTTGCAGTTTTATATTCGAATTCCAGCCGTTGAATTTCTTTTTCAGTAGTGTTGATCTGTCTTATCGTCTTATCAGCCGAATGACCATTTGCTATATAACCCACAGCAAGCACCGCCAGGAAAAGGAAGAATGGAATGTTGTTGAGGATCCATTTATATCCTAACCATTTTTTCCAGTCAGACTTTGATTGTATGTTCTGGTCTTTTGACATTTTTTATTTAGTGGGCTGTATCACTTTGGTCATCGCCTGTTGTGTCACTCACTTGTACGTTCCGAACGTTGAGCATCTTTTAAACCACAACGGCAGAACGACTCAACGTATAACAACGTTGTGGTTCGCTGTGTCTCTGTGCCGTTGTGGTTCAATCTGCCGCGTAAAGAACTAAACGTACAAGAGTGCGACGCAACGAAGCTTCATAGTAGCACTAGCCTCTGGTTCATAATCACTCTAAACTCTTAACTCTCCGCTCTCTGCGCTATTCTCAACTTTGCGCTCCTGCTTCTTGAATTTCTTTTTGTTTCTTCTGCAGAAGCTTCAAGCGGTTTCTTAGTTATGATCTTCAGCTTTTTCTCTCTTACTGTTGTAGTGAACGGGTTTTCATCCTGCACTTCGTCGAATGTTTCATTTTTAAAGAAGTGTTTCACCAGCCTGTCTTCAATTGAATGGAATGTGATGATCGCAACTCTACCGCCGGGCTTGAGTACGTCCGGGATCTGTTGCAGCATTTCTTTCAGTGCTTCCATTTCTTCATTCACTTCTATCCTCAACGTCTGGAACACTTGCGCTAAATATTTGTTTGGATTTCCTTTCACTACAGGGGCGATCATCGCTTTGAATGCGTCGATCGTTTGCAGCGAAGTAGTCGGGCGATTTTGTACGATGTGTTTTGCAAGTGTTTTTGAGTTGGACACTTCACCGTACTGCTCAAACAATTTGTGTAACTGGTGTTCCGAGTAAGTAAGCAGAATATCCCTGGCTGTTCTTGGCTGACGTTTATCCATTCGCATATCCAACGGTCCGTCGAAACGTGTACTGAAACCTCTTTCGGCCTCATCGAATTGATGACTGCTTACGCCAAGATCGGCGAGCACTCCATCAACCGGCAACGCATTATGCAAACGAAGAAAGCGCTGCAGGTGGCGAAAGTTGTGCGGCACAAAAATGATGCGCTCATCTTTTGGCAGGTTTTGTTGGGCATCTGCGTCCTGGTCGAAGGCAATCAGTTTTCCCTCTGCACCGAGTTTTTCCAAAATGCCTTTGCTATGACCACCACCTCCGAATGTGCAATCAACGTAAATACCGTTTGGTTTTATGTTAAGCGCTTCGATGCTTTCATTAAACAAAACGGGAACGTGATAATCAGATGTTGAATGCTGGATGTTAGATGTTGATTCTTTCTGATGTTTGTCTTTTTCATTCATCATTCAACATTTATCATTCAACATTCTTACCCGTCATTACCTGTTCAGCCAGTCTACTGAATTCTTCTGCTGAAGATTCTTCAAAGAGCTTTTTATACTTACCGGAATCCCATACTTCAATCCTGTGTCCAATAGAAGCCAACGTAATGTCCTTACCCAAACCAGCATGTTCTTTCAGACTGGGTGGGATAAGTATTCTCCCTGCACTATCAATTTCCACAATGGTGGCTCCTGCCATGAATTGGCGTTTGAAAAGCCTACTTTTAGGATCGTAATCGCTTTTGGCTATAACATCTACCACAACCAAGTCCCAATTTTTGATCGGGTACATATTAAGGCAGCCTTCAAAACCACGATTGATCATGAAACGATTGTCACCTTCAGGCATTTGCTTCCTGAGTCCGCCAGGAACCAGGAAACGACCTTTTGCGTCGACAGTAGCTTCATATTCACCGTAGAAAACAATCATTAGCGACTAAGAATTTCATTTATTGACACAAAATAACACTTTTTCCCACTTCCATACGCTAAAGGGATGTCTAATATTTTTGCACATAGCTAAATGTAGCTTAAACGCAATGCTGATGCGGGTTTGGGGATAATATAGCAGTAAAAGCCTTAGCAAAGATGTGAATTGATGTGGATAAGCAGTGGAAGCCCCTCACACTCATGTGAATTAAACCCAAATGAACCTCAAAAAGTAGTATTATGACAGGCTATTCCAGAACTCGGCTGGCGAAAAAGTTAGGCGTTAAGCCTGAAATGAAATTGCATTTGATAAGCGCCCGGATGCGTATTTTGACTGGCTTGAAGCGGATTTTAGTGATATGGTGGTAAAAAGTGAAAGAGACGCAGACTTGGTGCATTTATTTGTAAAGAGCAGGAAGGATCTGGAAAAGCATTTTACCACTTTGGTAAAATTTTGAACTGGAGACGGCAATATGGGTGAGTTGGTACAAGAAAAGCTCGGGCATTACAACAGATGTTACAGAAGATGTAATTCGGGAAGTAGTGCTTCCCTCAGGTTGGGTTGATGTGAATGTTTGTGCCGTGGGTAAACAGTGGAGTGGATTGAAGATGGTCAAGCGAAAAGCTCTCAGATAAGCATCAATATATTTGCATCTTATGCACCCCAAAGAAATTTCCATTCTCGACTATACCTATGAATTGCCGAATGAACGCATTGCTAAATATCCTCTAGCTGAGAGAGATCAAAGCAAACTACTCATATATAAAGCTGGAAAAATAAAAGAAGACATTTACTTTCACCTGGAAGATCATTTACCCGCAGATACATTTTTAGTTTTCAACAATACGAAAGTAATTGAGGCTAGAATACTTTTCCAAAAACCTACAGGAGCTTTCATAGAAGTGTTTTGCCTGGAACCACATGAGCAATATGCCGATATCACGACGGCGATGTTGCAGAAAGAGAAAGTGCAATACAAATGCCTGATTGGCGGCGCGAGTAAGTGGAAGCATGGTATGATGTTGCATAAGCCTGTAGGAGATCTTATTTTATCCGCAAGTATTGCTGGAAGAGAATCTGAGGCTTTCATTGTTGAACTGAGTTGGAATAAACCTGAACTCACTTTCGCCGAGGTTTTGCATGAAGCCGGTGTAATCCCTTTACCTCCTTACCTGCACAGAGATGCGGAAGATAAAGACAAAGAAACCTATCAAACTATTTATGCTGAACAGGAAGGTTCTGTTGCAGCACCAACTGCCGGATTGCATTTTACTGAACGTTTATTCCAAAGGCTTAGAAAGAAAAACATTCAACATGATTTTGTAACACTGCATGTTGGGGCCGGAACTTTTAAGCCTGTGAAGGCGGAGAAAATGGAAGCACATGAAATGCACGCAGAGTTCATTGATGTGGAAATTTCTTTTATTGAAAAATTGATCGGCCACGTTGATAATGTTGTGGCGGTAGGAACAACATCGCTGAGAACGATCGAGAGTTTATATTGGATGGGAATTAAAGTTGAGACTGGAGGGGGTAGGCAGGAGGCAGGAGGTAATACAGATGACTTGATGATACATCAGTGGGATGCTTATGAAATGAAGGGTGAATTAAGTGCTAAAGATGCTTTGCAGTGTTTAGTTGACTGGATGAAGAAGGAGAAGATGCAAAGATTGATAAGTAAAACACAGATCATTATTGCCCCGGGATATAAATTAAAAGTTGCAAAAGGATTGGTGACGAATTTCCATCAACCGCAATCGACTTTATTATTGTTGGTTGCTGCAATCGTTGGTGATGATTGGAGAAAGATATATGACCATGCGATGAAAAACGATTTTAGATTTCTTAGTTATGGAGATGGAAGCCTGCTTTGGAAGTCAAAGTAAAGAGTAAAAAGAACGGCAGTTTTAAATTTTGAATTTTTAATTATTATCCTATCGGAAATTCAACCGTAAAGATCGTCCCCTTCCCCAGCGTACTATCCACTCTTATTCTTCCTTTATGCGCATCTACAACAGTTTTAACGTAACTCATTCCCAATCCAAAGCCCTTTACGTTATGAATGTTTCCCGTATGTGCTCTATAGAATTTTTCAAAAACCCGCTTTGCTGTTTCTTTACTCATTCCAATTCCATTGTCTTCTACACGGAAAATAAAATGCTTGTGGGTACAATGGGTATACACTCTTATTGCAAGGTTTTCTTTGGAGTATTTAATCGCATTATCTACAAGGTTAGAAACGAGATTGGTAAAGTGAGTTTCATCGGCGGTGATAATATCTTCCTTAGCGTTTAATGTAAGCTCGATCGTGCCACCCTTTTCTTCTAATTGCAGTTTAAAATTATCTACCACTCTCGCTATTATCGGGTGCGCATTGAGCTGTTTAAAATTCAACTTCAACTCCTGCTTATCCATTAATGCAGCCTGTAAAATAGTTTCTACATGCTTGTTCATTCTCTTATTTTCTTCCTTAATGATTCCGCTGAAGTAACCCATTTTGTCTCTGTCCGATTGTACCTTTTCATTTCTTAAAGCATCAACCGCGAGCGAGATGGTCGCAAGTGGAGTTTTTAACTCATGCGTCATATTATTGATGAAATCACTCTTGATCTCGCTCAATTTCTTCTGCGTCACCATCGTCCTTAGGGTAAGATAAAAGGCAGCCAGTATAATTATCGTGAAAGCAATAGCCGCAACAATTATCCACGTTAACGATTCATATACCTGCTTTTTAAAGTCTTTGATAACGATCACGAGGTGTTCAGTAGGTACTAAGCCTTCATACTCCGTCCCACTCCCCGGGCCAATGGGAATGACACTGCTCCTGTTTTGTGAAGAATCAAAATATTCTTCCATGAAATTTTTTGATTGAAGACCTACATCATAATTATTAGCATTAGAAGTAAGTGCAAATTCAAAGTCAACATCCTCCATTCCCCTTCCTTGTTCTTCAAGTGCCTTCAAAATCTTTTCTTTCACTTCGCTAATAGAGTATAGCTGAGATAAAGTCATTGGTTTGAAGTCCTCCTCTGGGTCTACTCTCAAAATTCTACTCTTGCTTTTTATTTGAGGGGAAGTATGCTTGCTTAGATCTGCAGCGACAGATAAACCAGCTCTATGCACTCTGAATAAAAGTTTTTCTTCCTGTAATGTCTTCAGATTCTTAAACCAGGACACCTGCAGGACGATGATACCCAGCAGCGAGAGAGAAATGAGCACAACAATAACCGGGAAAATCTTTTTCATCCGTATCAGTTGAGATTAGATGCGGATGAATACGGTAAAAGAGAATGCAGAGAGTATAGATTATCCATGCTGGTCCAGTTTGATCGCAAATATAGCAGTAGCACAAGTGTAGTTAAAAATATGTACTACTGTTTATCAAGTTTTTAACGCATAATGACAAATATTTTGATATGAATTGAAATGTATTAATTTGAACCTGTTATGGAAAATATTTCGGCAGGTATAATACTCATCTCTGACCCTTTTCTGAAAGACCCCAACTTCAGAAGGACAGCAGTGCTTATATGCGATCACCAGGAAGAAGGCACCTTCGGTTTCGTATTGAACCGCCAGTACGATCAGCCTTTGGGTGAACTTATAACTGATCTTACCGACAACAATTTTCCTGTGTACTACGGTGGACCTGTACAAGTGGACACCGTTCATTTTTTACATACATGTCCAGATCTTATACCCGGCGGTTTTGAGATCGCTGATGGAATTTTCTGGGGTGGTGATTTTGAAGAAGTGATTAAACTCCTGATTGAAAAAAAATTGAAGCAGACTGATATTCGTTTTTATATTGGCTATAGCGGCTGGAGCGAAGGCCAATTAGAAAATGAAATGAAAGAAAAAGCCTGGATCACCTGCCCGGGTAATAAAAAATTGGTTTTTCATAAACAACCTGATATGATCTGGGGCGAGGCCCTCAGATCATTAGGTGGCGAATATGCTCAAATGATCAACTATCCTATCGATCCCCAATTGAATTGATAAATACCAACTTCAGTTTTTCATAGTCCAGTCCATTACGGGATCGCGTCGCAATCATCGTTCCGATCAAGGAGACATCACCCAGGTCCAAAACATCAATCACCTGTTGAATTTCATTTTCATCTCCTTTAATCCTTCTCTTGCAAGTTTTGCTGCTTTAGCATCCGCATTTTGAAAGAAGATTACTTTATCACCATGTTGCCTCGATAAAGGATTATTGACACTATCAACGATCGTTGCTTTTTCAAAATGGTCGAATACTTCGTCACCTTTCTCCGGCATATTTCTTCCTATAAAAAGCAGGTGACTGAACTCGAGCCTGCCTGGTATCCAGAGCAAAAAAGTACCGTTATCACAGATCACCTTATCAGCGAAATATCTTTCTTTTGAATAGTATTTCACTGCGCCGGCTTGTCCGTAATTTCTACAATAGATTACAACATCAGCTTTAACAGAATCGGGTAAAGTATTGAAGAAATTTTCTGCTTTAACTGTTAGTTCCTTCCAGCCAAGCATATCAGCATAGTCTTGTTGCAAAGGATGATCTTGTTGATCTTCCCATCGCAATAAACCCATTCCTCCAATATCATATTTCTTATTGAAGGTTGCCATTGCAGCAGGAGCTTGTTTAGGCAATAGCACAGGTATTGCCGGAATGGATAAAGTGAGAATCACTATTACTGCAGCATATCTTATCCAAACTTGCTTCAAAGAAATTTTTTCCAGCCAAACGCCACCTGCAGCGATGATCATTGGATAAGCACCTAATGAATAATAACTTTTTCCGCTGCCCAGCATCAATAAAATTATCACTCCCAAAAACATATACGCAACGATGCGGTATTTATTATGGAGGAGTAACCAGGCCAATCCGCCTATCCAAACGAAAGCAACGGGTAATAGCATGATCAACTGGTCTTTAATAAAATTGCCTTTATCTACATACTGCAACTGTGTTTCCCGCAACTCTTCCATGTGGTGCGCCAGCGGGAAATTGTGCTGGTACTGCCAAAGAATATTAGGTAGCACCAATGCCACTCCCAATAAAACCGAAAACCAAAAATGTCTTTGAGTTAACAGTTTTCTATGTCTTGTAAGCAATAAAGCGATCACTAATGAAGCGATGAAAAACAACACCGAATATTTACTCCACCAGCCTAAAGACAAAGCAATGCACAGCAAATACAGGTAGCGGTTCTCATTGGTATTGATGAAGCGAAAAAGATAATATGCACTTAACGTCCAAAAGAAAATCTCAAGAAAGTTGGGTTGAAACAAATAGTGTATCCGCATATAAGCAGAAAACAGGATCCCTAATGCAGCGATGAATTGTCCGAACAGCTTGCCTCCAAGTTCCTTTGCGATCGCACAAGCTACTAACAGGTTAATAGCACCAAATAATGCACTCCAGAATTTGATCCAGAATTCACTTCCTCCTAGCAAAGAAGAGATGTAGCCCAGCAACCCGATCAATGGCGGATTTTCTAAATATCCAAGATCAAGATGTTGTCCCTGTTGGTAATACAGGTATTCATCCCTGTGCAGCTCCCATACAGCATCCACTATAATAAACGGAAGTAAGAATTTGATTACTGCCAGTAAAAGGATTAGCTTATTTTCCAATAACCATTTCATAGGGAGTATTTTAAACTAAAGTAAATAAAAACGAGCCGACATGTTCGTCGGCTCATTAAACGTATTATTCAGCTAATGGTTACAATAAACTCACTGCCTTATCAATTCTGCTTAGTGTTTCATTTTTACCGATCACTTCCGCAATATCAAACACACCCGGGCCAAACTTCCCTCCTACTAACATTATTCTCAACGGCAGCATCAGCTCACCTATCTTAATTGCCTTCTCTGATGCAATTTGTTTAAAAGTCTCTTCAAGAGCAGCTGCATTCCAATCTTCAACCACCAACCATTTTTCCTTCACTATCTCAAAAAAAGCGCTCTTATCATCATTCCACTTTGGTTTAATTGAAGCTATGTCTATTGTCTCCGGAGCTACAAAGAAAAAAATGCTTTGTTCATAAAAATCGCTAAGTAAAGTGCACCTGTCTTTCACCAACCCTATCACTCTTTCCAATTTTGCATCATCACTCACATCAACCCCTTTTTCCTTCAACATGCCTGCTACCTGTAACTTGTAACTTGCTACAGGCATTTTCTTGATCCACTCGTGATTGAACCATTTCGCTTTTTCATAATCAAACTTGGCTCCTGCTTTATGCACTCTTTCTATCGAGAATTTCTCCACTAGCTCATCCAATGTGAAAATTTCCTGCTCGGTTCCATCGTTCCAACCCAACATTGCCAGCATGTTTATAAACGCTTCAGGTAAAAATCCTCTTTCTCTAAACCCTGTAGTCATTTCACCTGTTTTCGCATCTTTCCAATCCATTGCAAACACCGGGAAGCCCAACCGATCTCCATCTCTTTTACTCAACTTACCATGCCCATCCGGTTTTAATATCAATGGAAGGTGAGCCCACTGCGGCATGTTGTCTAATCCGAACAAATACTTCCACAATAAAATATGTACCGGAGCACTTGGCAACCACTCCTCACCCCGAAACGCATGCGTTATCTGCATTAAATGATCATCAACTACAACAGCTAAATGATAGGTAGGCATTCCATCTGCTTTCAACAACACTTTATCATCCACCAAAGCAGAGTGAAACATCACTTCACCCCTTATCATATCGGTGAAACGTATCTCTTCATTGATCGGCATTTTAATTCTCACCACGTAAGGCGTTCCATCATTCAACAACTGTTGTACATCAGCTTCACTCATTGTTAAAGAATTCCGCATCCGTTCTCTTATCTCGTAGTTGTATTGGGGAGAAGGATTATCATCTGTTTTAAACTTCTGCCGCATCTTTTCCAACTCTGCAGTTGTATCAAATGCATAATAAGCCTGGCCTGTTTTCACCAACTGTTCTGCATATTGCCTGTAACTTTCTTTGCGTTCACTTTGCCTGTAAGGGGCAAATGGGCCACCATGCACTGCACTTTCATCCGGCTCGAGCCCGCACCATTTCAAACAATCAAAAATGTATTGTTCCGCACCTTCAACATACCGGTTTTGATCGGTATCCTCAATCCGCAATACAAAATCGCCGCCATGATGTTTTGCAAACAAGTAATTGTATAACACAGTTCTTACACCACCCAAATGCAATCCACCTGTAGGTGACGGTGCAAAACGAACCCGTACTCTTTTATTAATCATTTCGCAAATATAAGAGAGGCTGATTATGTTACCGGCTTCACAATTCTAATCAACATCGTTGTGTCACTCACTTGTACTGCATACCTTTAAGCAGCTTATGGCATTCGTGGATAACATATTAACTACACGCCATTTAAAATGGCTGATCATAATATCTGCCGCAGTCTTTTTCAACTCAATTGCTCATGCACAGTCTTTTCCAAAAGTGAAAGTGGAATATGATTCTGCGGCTGCATGGACATTTGAAAACCTGCAGTTGATTCCCATTCGTTATGTGGGTTCTGGAGGAGGCTCCATACCAGCTTTGCAAAAGACCAAGCTGATCTCTTTACAGGAAGCAGTTAAAAAGGGGAAGGTTAAGATAAGTGAACTATCAGGTTCTGAAAATGCAGAGGTTACAGTGCTCACCATGCGAAATAATTCTAAAGAGACCATCGTAGTTAATTCGGGTGAAATTGTAAGTGGCGGCAAACAGGACCGGATCATTTCAGAGACAACCATACTTCCTCCCGGAAAAGAGAAACACTATATTGATGTGTTTTGTGTAGAAAAAGGAAGATGGAGTAAAAAGCCTCGTTCATTTGATTACCATCGTTCTGCAGATGTTGCTTTGAGAAGAGTGATGGATATTGAAAAAATGCAACAGAAGATATGGGAGGCCATCGAAAATCAATACAAGGCAAGCGGCAAATCTTCCGAAACATGGCCATATAAAAATTTATACAGGGATCAGCGATTTCTCCAGGCAGATTCTGCTTATGTAAAATTCTTTTCTGACAAGTTTGCTCAAAGCGATAGTAGCTACGCAGGCTTTATAGCAGTAACGTCTAACCAGGTTATTGTCACCGATCTCTTCGCCACAAAAGAAATGACAACAGCAGCTTTTCTT
This sequence comes from Bacteroidota bacterium, assembly GCA_023429825.1. Lineage (GTDB taxonomy): Bacteria > Bacteroidota > Bacteroidia > Chitinophagales > Chitinophagaceae > JAEZDC01. Next base: position 38,585 of record JAEZDC010000067.1, read on the forward strand.
ACTTTATTAAGAAGCTATTCAGCAACAGCCATTACACTCGGTGAAACACCAGACATAAAGATGGAGGAGGTGAAGAAATTCATGGACCCAATACTAAGCGATGATAAAACGAGAGATAAATATGTTTCTCAGCGTGGCCGGGTTTTCAAATATGAGAACAAGGTGATACAGATTACTGCATACGGGGATTAACTTTACACTATGTACTTAGTGAAATCTCCGAAATGGCTTAAACTGCTTTATCCGAAATTCATTTGGGACATTCCGGTTGAAAAAGAGGAAAAGATTATCTACCTCACTTTTGATGATGGGCCGCATCCGGTAGCCACAACCTTCGTTTTGGATAAGCTAAAGCAATACAATGCAAAAGCAACTTTCTTTTGTATCGGGAATAATGTGACCAATCATCCGGATATTTATCAACGTATACTTAATGAAGGACACACCGCAGGTAATCATACTTACAATCATCTGAATGGGAAAAAGGTAAGTGATGCAGAATATATAAAGGATATACAAAAGGCTGCGGAGGTAATCGATTCCAGATTGTTCCGTCCTCCATATGGAAGAATAACGAAATTCCAATCGAAAGTAGTGAGGGGTGAGTTAGGGATAGGAAATGATCCCAACAAACCACCTGGGTTCAAAATTATCATGTGGAGTGTTCTTGCCGGCGACTGGGATAATAAGCTGGATGGAAACAAATGCGCCGAGAATATTATCAGCAATACAAAACCAGGATCTATCATTGTTTTTCATGACAGCGAGAAGGCCTGGGACAGGTTACAAATAGCATTAGTTAGAGTGCTGGAATATTTTGCTGCAAAAGGATATAGGTTCGACAGCCTTCCGAAAGAATCTATTTTGAAATCATAATTATATTATTGGTTTAAAGTTATCTTGCACACTCCATTATTTATATATGAAGCATTTACCCATTAATCCAAGACTATTTACAGAAAACAGGAAGCGTTTCATCAAAGAAATGAAACCAAACAGCATAGCTATTTTCAACAGTAACGATGAAATGCCAACCAATGGCGACCAGTTATATCGCTTCTGGCAAAATAGTGACCTGTATTGGTTATGCGGTATAGAACAGGAAGACACCATGGTTATCCTTTACCCAGATAATCCTGACAAGAAATATAAAGAAGTATTGGTGCTGCTTCGTCCGCAGGAGTTGAAAGAAAAATGGGATGGTAAAAGATTAAGGGCTGAAGAAGGCAAAGCGATCTCCGGGATGACTACTGTTGTTTGGTTGGATAGCATAGATGCTTTACTGCAAACATGGTTACATACAGCAGACAATATTTATCTGAATACAAATGAGAATGACAGGAAAGCGAATTGGATAAAAACAAGAGATTACCGTTTTGCAGAATTAATGAGAGAAAGATATCCAGCGCACAATTTTGAAAGAAGTGCGAAGATCATGAAGCAGCTGAGGTCCATCAAAACGAAATATGAAGTTGATGTAACGCAGATCGCAATTGATATCACGGAAAAAACTTTCAGAAGGGTTTTGCAATTTGTAAAACCTGGTGTGATGGAATATGAAGTGGAAGCGGAGATCGTTCATGAATTCCTACGTAACAGGGCTAGTCGAGAAGCATATGGAAGTATCGTCGCCAGTGGAGACAGAGCAAGGACGCTACATTATGTAAGCAACAACCAGGAATGCAAGGATGGTGAATTGTTATTAATGGATTTTGGTGCCTATTATGGTGGCTATTGTGCTGACCTTACCCGAACGATCCCTGTAAATGGAAAATTTACCAAACGGCAGAAAGAAGTATATAATGCTTGCCTGCATTTACACAATTATGCAAAAAGCATTCTCAGGCCAGGTATCTCAATCATAGATTATACTGATAAAGTGGGTGATGAAG
>JAEZDC010000070.1 GCA_023429825.1 Bacteroidota bacterium
CAGGAGCAGTGAATGTGGCTCCGTTGCCTGCTGGGGTGAAAGACGGCATCAATTACGGAACTGATAATACACAAGTGACTTTGGTGCTATATGCTCCTGGTAAAACAAGAGTGGCAGTTCTTGGAGAGTTTAATAACTGGCAGGAAAATGTTGCATCGCAACTAAACAAAACTCCAGACGGAAATCGTTATTGGATCACGCTTACCGGGTTAACGGCGGGCATTGAATACGCTTTTCAATACCTGATCGATGGAAGTTTGAAAGTAGCAGATCCTTACGCTGAAAAAATATTAGATCCATGGAATGATCAATACATTCCGTCTTCAAACTATCCTTCATTAAAGCCTTATCCATCCGGTGCAACAGGAATTGTAAGTGTGTTTCAAACTAATAAACCGGTTTATATATGGGGTTCTGATGGGTTCATTAAGCCTAATAAACAAAACCTGGTTATTTACGAATTGTTGGTGAGAGATTTTGTAGCAGCTCAGAACTGGAATGTTTTGCGGGATACACTCAGCTATCTTAAAAGATTAGGCGTTAACGCCATTGAAATAATGCCTTTCAACGAATTTGAAGGCAACATTAGCTGGGGTTATAATCCGAGTTTCTATTTCGCTCCGGATAAAATGTATGGCCCCGAGAATTGGCTACGCCGATTTGTTGACTCTTGTCATAAAAACGGTATTGCCGTGTTAATGGATATTGCGATGAACCATGCATATGGCCAATCACCCTTGGTGCAGATGTATTGGGATGCAGCAAATAATCGCCCTGCAGCAAGTAGCCCGTGGTTTAATCAGCAGGCAACACATCCGTTTAGCGTAGGTTATGATTTTAACCATGCAAGCCAGGCTACCAAAGATCTTGTAGACAGGGTGATCGAGCATTGGTTGAGTAGTTATAGAATAGATGGATTCAGATGGGATCTTTCCAAAGGATTTACCCAAACGAATACAGGAAATGATGTGAATGCATGGAGTAATTATGACGCAGGTCGTATTACTACATGGAAACGTATATATGATAAGATGCAGGCGGTTTCGTCAAACTCTTATTGCATCCTGGAACATTTTGCAGCGAACAGCGAGGAGATCGAATTATCTAATTACGGCATGTTGCTCTGGGGAAATATTCATTACAATTTCAGCGAAGCAACAAAAGGGAACACGATTGCGAACTCTAACTTTCAAAGTATCATTCATACTAACAGGGGTTGGTCTCAACCAAATTTGATCGGCTACCAAGAAAGCCATGATGAAGAAAGATTGATGTATGATAACATCAACTATGGAAACAGCTCTAATCCTTCTCACAATGTCAGGGACACTACTGTTGGACTGAAGCGTAATGAAATGGCAGCAGCATTTTGGGCGATGGTGCCGGGTCCTAAAATGTTATGGCAGTTTGGTGAATTGGGATACGATTACTCTATTAACTATTGCCAGAACGGAACGATCAATAATAGCTGTAGAGTTGATCCAAAACCTATTCGCTGGGATTACTACAATAAGCCAGCAAGAAAAGCTTTGTTCGACGTATACAGCAAGCTAATCAAACTGCGAATGGTGCCGAACTTCATTACAACGTTCACCACCAGTAATATCGACTACAATTTATCAGGAGCATTCAAAACGCTTAAAGTAACAAGCGACTCTCTTAAAATAGTGGTAATTGGAAATTTTGATGTTGTTCAGCAAACAGGTAGTGTAATGTTCCACGAGCCCGGCACCTGGTATAATTACTTAACAGGCGGAACGAGAACGGCTACGGGCAGTTTCGAAAATATAACATTGCAACCGGGAGAATATTATGTATATACAAACAAGGATGTATCAAACCTTGTGGCTACTCCTATTCGGAATGTTCCTAATATTCTTGCAGCCAGCCAGCTCATGATCTCTCCGAACCCTGTAAACAGTGCAGCGAAAGTGAATTACGAATTGCCTGAAAGTGGCAAGCTTATTCTTTCGGTTTATGATATTACAGGTAAACAGCTTGCTATTCTGCACAGTGGTTTTAAAGCAAAAGGATTTTATAATATCAATTTGAATAATAAAGATTTTTCTGTTGGCAAGTCAGGCAAGGGAATGTATTTATTAGTAATGGAATTAAACGGCCATAAGCGTACAGAAAAATTTCTAATACAGAACTAACCAATAATACAACTAACAATTTAAAATGTAAACCTTCAATTATGAACCTTAAACGATTGCTTATGGTGATGGTTCTGAGCATGGCAGCTTTCGTATATGCCAATGCACAGAACAGGACAGTTACAGGTAAGGTAACTGATTCAAAAGATGGTTCTCCGCTGCAAAGTGTGACTGTAATGGTGAAAGGCACCAAATCAGGAACGCAAACTGCTGCCGATGGAACTTATCGCTTACAAGTGCCTGCGGGAGCAACTACTTTAGTTATTTCTTCTGTTGGATTTGCTACTCAAGAAGTGGCGATTGGCACCGGCGAAGTAAACGTTTCTTTAACTGCTTCTGCTACTAACTTAAACGAAGTAGTTGTGATCGGTTATGGTACGCAACGCAAAAGAGACATTACAGGTGCTGTGGCTACAGTATCTTCAAAAGATTTTGTGAAAGGAGCTATTCAATCTCCTGAGCAATTAATCGCTGGTAAGGTTGCCGGTGTGCAGATATCCAGCAATGGTGGTGCACCTGGTGCAGGTAGCCGGATAAGAATCCGTGGCGGCGCCTCTCTTAATTCAAGCAATGATCCATTGATCGTTATTGATGGAGTGCCTGTAGATGGTGGTGTTGCAGGAAGCGTAAACCCGTTGAACCTGCTTAACCCGAATGATATCGAAACCTTCACCATTTTAAAAGATCCATCGGCAGCTGCTATTTATGGATCGAGAGCTTCTAATGGTGTAATACTTATCACAACAAAAAAAGGAAGAAGCGGTAAAACGCAATTCAGTTTCAATTCTCAATTTTTTGCACAAACTCCTTCAGATAAAGTAGATGTAATGTCTGCTGATGAGATCAGACAGATCATTGCAACCAAAGGAACGAGTGCAGATGCAGGAAAACTTGGAACTGCGAACACTGACTGGCAGGATGAGATCTTTGAGACAGCTTTTGGACAGGATCTCAATCTTTCCGCAACAGGTGCGGCTTTAGCAGGCAAACTCCCTTTCAGGATTTCAGGTGGATTTTTGAACCAGGATGGAATTTTAAGAGGCGGTAATTTCCAGAGACAAACACTTGCTGTTAACTTATCTCCAAGGTTTTTGCAGAACTCTTTGAAAGTTGATATCAACTTAAAAGGCGCAAGAACAACTAATCGTTTTGCAGATGAAGGAGCTATAGGTTCAGCGATATCATTCGATCCAACTCAACCAGTGAAAGTAAACAGCAATCGTTTCGGAGGATATTTCGAATATACAGAACCTTCTAATGTTGTTGGTGTAGGCGGGTTTATTCCAAGAGATCTTGCACCTCGTAATCCTGTAGGATTATTAATGCAGAGAGATGCCAACAGTGAAGTATACAGAAGCATCGGTAATATTCAGTTTGATTACTCTTTACCTTGGTTAAAAGGACTTCGTGCAAATCTGAATTTGGGTTATGATGTACAAACCGGTTCCGGTACAACTGTGATCAATGACAGCGCTGCTTCCAGCTATCGCAGGTTTGTTACCACAACGCCAACGTCTGGTCCAAATGCAGGTAGAGAAGTAGTTACCAATTACGGTGGTGTAAATAATCAGTATAAATCCAACCAGACTAATATATTGCTGGATTTTTACCTGAATTATGTAAAGGATATTACATCAATTGATAGCCGTATTGATGTAATGGCAGGTTATGGTTACCAGGATTTCCATTTTAAATCTTTCAACTATGCTGACTATCGCTATGACGGATCTAAAATGCCTAACAGCGATCCCACTTTTGCTACTTCAGATCCTCGTTATACGATGATCTCTTATTATGGTCGTTTGAATTATACGCTTGCTAATAAATATGTAGTAACGTTAAATGCGAGAGCGGATGGAGTTTCTAAATACAATCCTAATGATCGTTGGGGCTTCTTCCCTTCTGCGGCTTTTGCATGGAGAATTAAAGAAGAAGGTTTCCTGAAAAATTCGAATACTTTTTCTGATTTAAAGTTGAGGGTAGGTTATGGTATCACCGGCCAGCAGGCAGGTATTGGATTCTATGAGTATATCGCTCGTTATGGGTTAAGTAACGATCAGGCGATGTATCAATTAGGCAATACATTTATTCCGATGTATCGTCCTAGCGCTTATGATCCAAACCTGAAATGGGAAACAACTGCTAACACTACTGCAGCTATTGATTTTGGTTTCGCTAAGAACAGGATCACTGGTACAATCGAAGCTTTTTATCGTAAGACAGAAGATCTGTTGAGTGTAGTTCCAATCCCATTAGGTACCAACTTCAGTAACCAGATCAGGACAAACGTTGGTAATATCGAAAGTAAGGGTGTAGAGTTCACATTGAATACAATTCCTATTCAGCGAAATGATTTTACATGGGATTTCGGTTTTAACCTTACATACGTAAAACCAGAGATTACCAAGTTGTTACTGAACCCTGACCCTACATTTAAAGGAGTACAAACAGGTGGAATTTCAGGCGGTACTGGTAATACAGTTCAGATCAACAGTGTAGGATACAGGCCCTGGTCTTTCTATGTATGGAAGCAGATATACGACCAGGCAGGAAAGCCAATCGAAGGTTTGTATGAAGATCTTAATCGGGACGGTATCATTAATAGTGAAGACTTGTACCGTTATAAATCATCTGAGCCTACATTCTTGTTAGGTGTCAATTCTAATTTAACTTACAAGAAGTGGACTGCAGGCTTTACAATGAGAGGAAGCTTTGATAACTACGTATACAATAACGTTCAATCAAATATTGGAGTAAGAAGAGGAATTTTCAATCCATTAGGCTGGATAAACAATGGTTCCAGAAATTTCCTTGAAACAGGTTTTGAAAATAACCAGTATTTTTCTGACTACTATGTTCAGAATGCATCCTTCTTCAGAATGGATAATATTAACATTGGTTACGATGCGGGTGAAGTGATCAGGAAAACATCAATGAAAGTATCCTTCAATATCCAGAATGCTTTTGTGATAACAAATTACACGGGCATTGACCCTGAGATCAGCTGGGGAATAGACAACCAGTTCTATCCTCGCCCTCGTACATATTCACTGGCAATAAACCTTAACTTCTAATCCTCCAAAAAACACAATATGAAAAATATATTGAAATACAGTTCAGGAGCTTTAGTGACAGCAGCTTTATTAGTGAGCTGTCATAAAGACCTTGACCGTTTTCCACCGAACGATGTTACATCTGAAGTGGTATATAGCACTGAAGCAGGCTATAAGCAAGTGCTGGCTAAAGTGTATGGCTCTATGGCCTTGACCGGGAACGAAGGGCCTGCAGGCTCTGGTGACGTTGCAGGTATTGATGAAGGTACATCTGACTTCTTACGTCTTTTTTGGAAAGCGCAAGAGTTAAGTACTGACGAGGCTGTAGTATCATGGAACGACGTAGGTATACATGATTTTCATAACATGAATTGGAGCGCTAATAATCCAATGTTGAATGGTTTGTACAATCGTTGCTTTTATATCATCACACTTTGTAATGAATTTATCAGAGAAAGTGACCCTGCAAGAATTACGACCCGTGGTTTAGGTACATCTGCTGCAAGTATTGCGAAGATGAGAGCTGAAGCAAGATTTATCAGGGCATATCAGTATTGGGTGTTGATGGATCTTTTTGCAAATCCCGGTTATGTGGATGAAACTACAGCATTGGGCGCAGGTTCACTACCTGATCAAATTAAAAGGGCTGATCTTTTCGTTAAGCTTGAAACAGACTTGAAAGCTATGGAAACAGAATTGGCCGATCCTAAAACAAACGAATATGGCAGAGCTGATAAAGCGGCTGCCTGGGCTTTGTTGGCAAGAATGTATCTTAATGCGGAAGTGTACACAGGTACAGCTAAATGGAGCGAAGCGATCACTTACTCTAAAAAAGTGATTGACGCTGGATATACACTATTGCCTGAATACAAACATTTATTGCTCGCTGATAATAACGTAGGAAACACTGAAGTAATTCTTTCCGTGAACTATGATGGTGTAAAAACCAGGAATTACGGCGGAACTACTTTCATCGTTAATGCGTCTGTAAATGGAGATAATGCACAGCAAAAAGATTCTGCCGGATTAACTGGTTGGAGTGGCATCAGGGCTACTAAGAATCTTCCAATGTTATTCCCTGGCTATCCGTCTTTTGGAACGATCACTGATAAAAGAGCTCAGTTCTATACCAACGGGCAGAACCCCGAGATCAACGATATCACTAAGTTCACAGATGGATATGCAGTGATAAAGTATAGAAATAAAACAAAGGCAGGTCAGTTAGGAAGCGATCCGGGAAGAACATTCTCAGATATCGATTTTCCTTTATTCAGATTAGGTGAAATGTACCTCATCTATGCCGAAGCAGTAACAAGAGGTGGAACAGGTGGTTCAACCGCACAGGCAGTTACTTATTTTAATTTGCTTCGCCAGAGAGCTTACGGAAATACCTCAGGTAACGTTACTACTTTAACAACAGATCTGATCTTAGATGAAAGAGCAAGAGAGTTGTATTGGGAAGCTTTTCGTCGCTCAGACCTTATCCGTTACAACAAGTTTGTTGAGTCAACTTATTTATGGCCATGGAAAGGTGGTGTTGCAAGTGGAACCGGTGTTCCTGCTTTCCGCAAGATCTACCCGATCCCTGCAACAGAAGTTGGAGCCAATCCTAAGATTAAGCAAAATCCAAACTATTAATACATAAACATCAGAAATATGAAACGCTATTTGAAATTTCTCTCTGCTGTACTTGCGATCGTTATTTTCGCAGGCTGCGAAAAAGATGAGAATAAGATAATGTATGAAGGGGGAACTCCGCCTGCTCTTACTGCAAACAAATCTGGTACAATTGCACTCGCCTTTGTAAATCAAGACCAGGAAGCAGTTAGGTTAATGTGGACAAATCCTGAGTATAAATTCACTACAGGCATCAATTCCCAGGACGTGAACTACCAGGTTGAGATCGATACTACGGGTGCCAACTTCACCAATCCTAACAAAAAAGTAATATCAGTTAGTAAAGACCTGAGCTTGACAATGACCCAAGGCGAATTGAATGATTATCTCTTGAACGAATTAGTACTGCTTCCGGGTATGCCTCATAACATCGAGATGAGAGTATCATCTTTCCTTGGATCGAATGCGGTGAAGCTTACTTCAAACGTATTGAAGTTCGTAGTTACTCCATATGCAATTCCGCCAAAGGTTCCCCCGCCTGCTTCCGGACAATTATTCATCGTAGGTAGTGCAACACCCGGTGGATGGAATAACCCGGTTCCTGTTCCAAGCCAGGAGTTTACTAAGATCAGCAATACACTGTATGAGATAGCTTCTATCAACATTTCAGCAGGAGGTTCTTATTTATTCCTTCCAGTTAATGGAGACTGGAGTGCCAAGTACGGCGCGTTAGGCGCAAACAATACAAACAATCCCAATGGCGATGATTTCAAACCAGGTGGTGGTGATATGTTGGCTCCTTCAGTTGCAGGCAACTATAAAATTCAGGTGGATTTCCAGCGCGGTAAATTCACATTGACCAAATTATAAACCGGTAAAAACCATTGTATGAAACAATTTGTAAAACTTTTTTTATTCGCAGTTGGGTTTGCAGCGGTTTTTACTGCATGCGAAAAGGTAGATAGCCTGCCATCTTATGGCAATGGCACTATGCCAACACTTAGTGCTTCGGCAACAACAATTGCTCCTGCAGCTTCAGATTCAAATAACGTAGCTCTGACGCTTAGCTGGAGTTACCCTGCTTATGCAACTGACTCTGCTACCACGAAATATGTGATTGAAATAGATTCAACAACCAAGAATTTCTCAAATCCTTCTACTATCACTGTGATGGGGTCTTTGAGTAAGGCCTTTATCGCGAAAGAACTTAACAATATCTTGTTAAGCAGAGGTTATGCGTTTAACGTTCCCGTAGATATGGATGTAAGAGTCATATCATCTTATGCTAACAACAATCAAAGGCTTACGTCGAATGTTCTTAAGATCAAGATGACGCCTTACAAAATCCCACCTAAAGTAGCTTTACCAACTTCAGGTAAGTTATTTATAGTAGGAAGTGCAACACAAGGCGGATGGAATAATCCTGTTCCTACACCTGCACAGGAATTAACAAGGATAGATGAAACGACCTTCGGTGGAATATTCAATTTGAATGGCGGACAGTTCTATTTATTACTTCCTGTTAATGGAGATTGGAGCAATAAGTATGCAGTTGCAAATAATACTTTACCAGGATTAGGGGATGGTGGAGATTTTGGTTTCAATGCCGCACAGGACATACCTGCACCAGCTAACTCAGGTTGGTATAAGATCATTGTAGACTTTCAAACAGGTAAGTTTTCTGTTACTCCGTATACACAGCAACATGGTTTGCCTCAAGGATTATTTATTGTAGGTGGCGCTTCACCAGGCGGTTGGAATAATCCAGTTCCTGTACCATCACAGGAATTCACCAGGATCAACTCAACAAAATTTGAGTTAGCTTCTATCGCTTTAACCGCAAACCAGTTCTATCTCTTATTGCCAGAAAATGGTAACTGGGGTAAGAAGTATGGTGTGGCAAGCAATACAGCAACAGGAATTACACTGAATGGTTTACTTGTTCCGGAAGGACAAGACATTCCGAGCCCTACCGTTTCAGGTAATTATAAGATCACTGTAGACTTTATAGATAATTCATACAAGCTTGTGAAGCTCTAAATTGTTCTAAAAAATGAAAGCCACTTTACTAAGTGGCTTTTTTTTACTTTAATGGAAGGCAATAGACATTCAACAAGGTTTCAAGTACACACAAGCATATGAGAATTTTGCTTCTTTCTTTTATTTTATTATCAGGTTCTTACCTGTTCGCTCAAAAGAAATCTGATCCTATATATATAGATAAGCAGGGTGTAATGCGGTGGACGAAAGACAACACGGAAGCTGCATTCTTCGGTGTGAATTATACCGTTCCTTTTGCGTATGGATTCCGATCCCATAAAGCTTTGAATGTTGAGCTTGAGAAAGCTATCGATGCAGATGTTCACCATATGGCTCAATTAGGATTAGATGCTTTTCGTGTACATGTGTGGGATGTAGAGATCAGTGATTCACTCGGCAATCTTTTGAATAATGAGCATCTGAGATTATTTGACTATCTCATCAAAAAATTAAAAGAAAAGGATATTAAAATTCTGATAACTCCAATTGCTTTTTGGGGAAATGGTTATCCTGAGCCTGACGTTAAAACAAATGGATTTTCTTATGTATACACTAAAGGCGGTTCCGTTGTAAAAGAGGAAGCATTTAAGGCACAGGAAAATTATTTGAAACAATTCTTCACGCACATCAATCCATACACGAACATCTCATATAAAGATGATCCCGACGTGATCGCCATGGAGATTAACAATGAACCACACCACAGCGGGTCAAAAGAAAGAACGACCGAGTATGTAAACAGGATGACTGCTGCAGTAAGAAGCACAGGTTGGACCAAACCCATCTTTTACAATATTAGTGAATCACCTGCCTATGCCGATGCTGTAGTGAAGGCCAACGTAGATGGACATAGTTTCCAGTGGTATCCAACAGGGCTTGTTGCTAATAGAGAAAGGAAGGGAAATTATTTACCCCATGTAGATATATATCAAATTCCATTTCTTGATACAATCCCTGCTTTTAAGAAACGGGCAAGAATGGTATATGAATTTGATGCAGGAGATGTAATGCAACCCATTATGTATCCTGCGATGGCAAGAACTTATCGTACCGCAGGTTTTCAATGGGCAACGCAATTCGCTTACGATCCCATGCATACGGCGTATGGTAATACGGAATATCAAACTCATTATCTAAATCTTGCGTATACCCCTTCAAAAGCGATTAGCTTATTGATCGCTTCTAAAATTTTTCACCGGGTACCAAGGGGAAAAAGCTATGGCAGTTACCCTGCAGACACTGCGTTCGATTCTTTCCGGGTTAGTTATAAACAACAGCTAAGCGAAATGAATAGCGACGAGGAATTCTATTACACTAACACTACATCCACCGAACCAAAAAACTTCAACAAGTTGAAACATATTGCAGGCGTTGGGAGTTCACCTGTTGTGCAGTATGAAGGAACCGGGGCTTATTTTTTTGATAAACTGAGTGAAGGTGTATGGAGATTGGAAGTAATGCCTGATGCCATCACCATCAGAGATCCGTTTGAAAAAGCCTCTCCATCAAAACATGTAGTGAAGATTCATTGGCGAAATCAAAAAATGAAAATATCACTGCCTGATCTTGCAGGAAATTTCACTATATCAGGTTTAACTGATACAATATCTGTTGCCCCGAAGAATAACCAGTTTACTATAGCGCCCGGAGTATATATCCTTCATATGCCGGGAAAATATAAAAATGACATTAGTAAGACCGAATATTATGCACCTCCTTCTTCTCCTGACAAAGAACCATACGTCGTTCATCAACCTTTAAAAGAGGTTAGCAGTAATCAATCATTCACGATCCCTGTTCAGATCGCTGTTATTGATACTTCTGCAAGAGTAACAATGGAGATGCGTAACTCGTCTAACATTTGGCGAACGGTGACAATGAAGCATCTTTCAGGATACAACTATATCGCGGAAGTTCCCAAAGAGTTGATCACGCCAGGCATTATCAACTATCGCATAATGGTGAGAACACAAAATGAAACGTATACTTTTCCTGGTGGTTTTAAAGGGAATCCTTATGCATGGGATGAGTGGAGAAATGAAAGCTGGCAAACCTTTGTTTCGTCTGAGCAAAGTCCTATCGAAGTATTTCACTCCACACGGGATCGCGACGAGGTGATCTTATACAACACAGATTGGAGAAATAATCGAGTTGAATACATCGCTGCCGACGACCCGGGCCGGCTTGCTTTAAAGACCACAATGACGAAACCCGCTGCAGGGCAAATAATGGGCTGGCAGTTTTATATTGGAGATAAGTTAACAGGTCGAAGTAAAGAACTTGCTTCCTTTAATAAGATCGCATTGAAAGCAAGATCAGTGGAAGGAACAAATGTCAATATCGCTATGATAGATACTGAAGCCAACGTGTTCGGGGCGTCCGTCGCATTAACTAAAGAATGGAAAACAATAGAGATTCCATTATCCGCTCTACAGAAAGATTCTATGTTGTTATTGCCGAGGCCTTATCCCGGTTTTCAAAAATTATGGTATACTTCTTCATCCAATAAAATTCTGAATGTAGAAGACATAGAAAAGTTAGAAGTTCGTTTTGCTGCAACTCAATCTTTAAGTCCCGTGAGCATAGAAGTGCAATGGGTAAGACTAAAAAAATAATTTAAAGCTTTATGAAATGCATGAAGTGTTGCATTGTGTTATTGGTTGCGGTGATCAGTAATGTATGTTCAGCGCAACGAAAGCAAGTCAACTTCGATGAAGGCTGGAAGTTTAGTTTTGGTCACGCTGCAGATCCTGCGAAAGATTTCAACTTTGGTATTCCTTCGATTTTTGCAAAATCAGGTAAGACAGAGAATACAGCTCTCGCTCTTAATTTTAATGATACTGCATGGAGAACACTTGATCTTCCACATGACTGGGCTGTAGAGTTGCCATTCGTAAACGTCAACAATTTCGATGTACAATCACATGGCTATAAACCTGTCGGAGGTTTGTTTCCTGCAACAAGTATTGGTTGGTATCGAAAGCACTTTATTATTCCGGCAAGCGATTCAGGCCGTCGTTTTCAAATTCAATTTGATGGCGTATTCAGAGATGCGCAGTTTTGGCTAAATGGCTTCTATCTCGGCAATAATAAAAGCGGATACATTGGGGTGGCATACGAT
>JAEZDC010000133.1 GCA_023429825.1 Bacteroidota bacterium
ACCATCGTGTTGATCGTGTTCTTCAAGTCGAGGATCTCACCTTTTACGTCGATCGTTACTTTTTTAGACAAGTCACCCGATGCCACCGCTTTCGTTACCTCGGCGATGTTACGCACCTGTGCGGTAAGGTTAGCGGTCATCTGGTTTACTGAGTCAGTCAGATCCTTCCATGTACCAGCGACACCCGGTACGAAGGCCTGGCCACCGAGTTTACCATCGGTACCCACCTCTCTCGCTACCCTCGTTACCTCCGAAGCGAAGGCACGAAGCTGATCCACCATCGTGTTCAGTGTTTCTTTAAGTTGTAATATCTCACCACGTACGTCCACCGTGATCTTACGGCTCATATCACCGTTAGCCACCGCAATGGCCACCTCGGCGATGTTACGCACCTGGCCTGTAAGGTTCGATGCCATCTGGTTTACGGAGTCGGTCAAATCCTTCCATGTACCCGCAACTCCCGGTACGTGTGCCTGTCCACCAAGCTTACCTTCCGTACCTACCTCTCTCGCCACCCTCGTTACCTCTGATGCGAAGGCACGGAGCTGCTCCACCATCGTGTTAATTGTGTTTTTCAATTCGAGGATCTCACCTTTTACGTCCACCTCGATCTTTCTTGATAAGTCACCGTTAGCAACGGCCGTTGTTACTTCCGCAATGTTCCTTACCTGTGATGTAAGGTTGGAAGCCATTTTATTTACTGAGTCTGTTAAGTCTTTCCATAGTCCTTCCACACCTGGTACATCTGCCTGTCCACCGAGTTTACCTTCAGAACCTACTTCTCTCGCCACACGGAATACCTCCGAACCGAATGAATTGAGCTGATCCTCCATCGTGTTGATCGTGTTTTTCAACTCGAGGATCTCTCCTTTTACGTCCACCGTAATTTTTCTTGAGAGGTCTCCTTTCGCCACCGCTGTCGTCACCTCCGCGATGTTACGCACCTGGCCCGTAAGGTTCGACGCCATCTGGTTTACTGAGTCGGTCAAATCCTTCCATGTACCAGCGACACCCTGTACCTCTGCCTGTCCACCGAGTTTACCTTCCGTACCTACCTCTCTCGCTACCCTCGTTACCTCGAAGGCGAATGAGTTGAGCTGATCCACCATCGTGTTGATCGTATTCTTCAACTCGAGGATCTCACCTTGTACGTTCACCGTGATCTTTTTAGAAAGGTCACCGTTCGCCACCGCTGTCGTTACCTCGGCGATATTACGCACCTGTGCGGTAAGGTTACCCGCCATGTTATTTACTGAATCCGTCAAATCTTTCCATGTACCTCCCACACCCTGCACTTTCGCCTGTCCACCAAGCTTTCCTTCCGTACCCACCTCCAGGGCTACCCTCGTTACCTCGGATGCGAATGAGTTGAGCTGATCCACCATCGTGTTGATCGTGTTCTTCAACTCAAGGATCTCTCCTTTTACGTCCACCGTGATCTTTCTACTCAAGTCACCTCTCGCCACCGCCGTTGTTACCTCGGCGATGTTACGCACCTGTCCGGTTAGGTTACTCGCCATCTGGTTTACCGAGTCGGTCAAGTCTTTCCATACACCACCTACTCCTTTTACCGTAGCCTGACCACCTAGTTTACCTTCCGAACCTACCTCTCTCGCCACCCTCGTTACCTCTGCGGAGAACGAGTTCAACTGATCCACCATGGTATTGATCGTATTCTTCAACTCAAGGATCTCTCCTTTTACGTCCACCGTAATTTTTCTTGATAAATCACCTCTCGCCACCGCCGTTGTTACCTCGGCGATGTTACGCACCTGGCCCGTAAGGTTCGATGCCATCTGGTTTACTGAGTCAGTCAAATCTTTCCATGTACCTGCAACACCCGGTACCTCTGCTTGTCCACCAAGCTTTCCTTCGGTACCTACCTCTCTCGCCACCCTCGTTACTTCTGATGAGAATGAGTTGAGCTGATCCACCATCGTATTGATCGTGTTCTTTAACTCAAGGATCTCACCCTGTACGTCCACCGTAATTTTTTTAGAGAGGTTACCGTTTGCCACCGCTGTGGTCACCTCCGCGATATTTCTCACCTGTGCGGTAAGATTACCCGCCATCTGGTTTACAGAGTCAGTTAAGTCTTTCCATACACCTGCAACACCTTTTACTCTTGCCTGACCACCCAACTTACCTTCCGATCCCACCTCTCTCGCCACACGGGTTACCTCCATTGAGAAGAGATTCAACTGCTTCACCATGTCGTTTACCTCGCGGGCAATACGGGCAAATTCCCCTTGCAATCTGTGTTCACCAATCTGCAACGGCATCTCCTGGCTCAGGTTTCCTTTCGCCACCGAACTGATAACGTGTGCTATCTCGATGGTAGGATGTACCAGGTTAGAGATCAAACCGTTTATCGCATCCACACCAGCACTCCATGCACCACGTGCTGTTTTAGGAAGTTCCACACGATGCGTAAGATTACCTTCTTTACCGATGGTACGTCCTGCATTGGTCAACTCGGTCATCAATATTTCGTTAAGAGAAATGATCTCATTCAACTCGTCACATATCTTTCCTTCAATACCGAGATAATGAACCGGCATCCTTACTTTGAAATTACCATGACGTACTTCTGAAAGCACTCTTAGCAATTCTTTTTGATCTAAACCCCCGTTGTCCGAATTCCTCGAAGTGGGGTTTTGGGGCGTGATGTGTGGAATTTCTTGCATAAAATTTTCAGTTGGTGCTAAAGATTTTGCGATTTCTGGTGAAATAGGAGCATTAGCTTCCTCTACGGAGCCATTGGTTTTGCCTCTTTTTTTCATCATTATAAGTGTGTTAGGTGATTGGGGAATCTGATTTTGGAAGAAGTAATTGTGCAAATTGTGTGCTAACCGCCACAACTATTACTGCTGATTATTTTTACAATAGAATGAAGTTTTACAACAACTTATAATTTTACATTTGGCTATTGGAAAACGAAATGGATACATATACACAAGGCGAATATGTATTAATTGCTGAAGATGATACTGACGACCAGGAAATGCTGATGGAAGCGTTAAAAGAAGTTGATCCTGGTTTTCAGTTTCGTGTAGCCAGCAGTGGCAGTAAAGCGATTAAAATGTTCCAGGCGTTAGCAAGTGATGATCTGCCCTGCATGATAATTCTCGATTATAATCTACCAGAACTCAGCGGAGCCGAAGTATTGGCCAAACTGAATGAACTTCCTCATTTAAAGAACATCACTAAAGTAGTTTGGAGCACCTCAGGCTCTCCCGTATATGAAAAAAGGTGTTATGAGCTGGGAGCAGATTATTACGCGGTGAAGCCAATTGGCTTAGCTGAAATGAAAGCCATTGCCAGGAAAATGGTTGATCTCTGCTTAACCAAGGGAGCGAATGAATAAACCTAACTGTTTCCTTTTTATAAGATTGTTTGGATGTTCTGCGTCTTCGAAGATACATTTTAGGTCCTTCGATGGAACAGTGTGAGTCTTCGAAGGACTAGTATGGGTCTTCCTATGGAACAGTATGACTCTTCTAAGGATTAGTGTGGGTCTTCCTATGGAACAGTATAGGTCTTCGAAGGCTCAGTGTGGGTCTTCTGATGGAACAGTATGGGTCTTCGAAGGAACAATGTGAGTCTTCGAAGGACCAAAATGACCCTTCGCAGGATCAGTGTCAGTCTTCCTATGGAACAATCTGCTCTTCCCTACGCCTTGTCCTACGATAAACCTGAAGTGAGTGCGACCTTTTTATTGCTGTGATACACATATGCTATTCCCCAACCAATGAGTGTTCCCAGTATCCCTCCGCCGATCACATCAGCAGGATAATGTACGCCCACATATACCTGTGCATAGCAAATAGACACAGCCCAGAAAATGAAAAGCCATTTCCATTTCTTTAAATAGTCCTTCAAAGTGATGAAAATAAAAACTGCAGATGCAAAATGGTTGACCGCATGTGAGGATGTGAAACTTCCGCTCTTAGGACAATAGTTTACAAAAAACCGTAGATGGTCGAGTAGGTCAGGATTGCGGCATGGCCTTAACCTACCTACTGCTTCCTTGATAAGATTACTGCTGAGTTGATCGCTGATAGCTGCGGTAAGGATCAGGCAAAGTATCCACCACCATGATCTTTTACCAAAATTCATCAGCATATAAATGAAAAGGAAAAGGTAAAGTGGTATCCAGAATTGCGCCTGCCGCCACAAAGGAAAAACAGTGTCGAAAAAAGGATTATTCCAATCACTGTTGATCTTCAGTAATAACCATGTATCAAATTCGAGCAATCTATCGAGCAGCCCGTCTTTCAACAGCAAAGGCATCTGCTTAAAGTTTGATTATAGAGCGACCGTAACTTATTATAACTCTATGGTATATTAGTATTTTTGCCGCCCCCATGAACAAATTGAAAGTGCCAAGATACATACAATGGATAAGCATCACCGGCTTAATTTTTTTGTTGCTGATGTCTTTGCTCAGGTTAGCTCTTATCTGGATCTTTCCCTCGCCTGTAAATTCTTTTTCTGAATTGTTACCTGCATTGGGTTTGGGTATCCGTTACGATCTCAGAATTGTTTGTATTGCAGCATTGGTGATATTTCTGCTGGGTAGTTTATCCTTTTTACATCCATTAAATAAAAAAGCAGGAAGAAGAGTAAGCCTGGCATTATGGGGAATATTCATTCTATTAATGGTTTTCTTTTATGTGATCGATTATACTAACTACGCATACTTATCACAAAGAATGAATGCGAACCTTCTGAATTACTTGGAAGACACCAGCATTTCATTAAAGATGATGTGGGAGAGTTATCCTGTGATCTGGTTGGTGATCGGGATGTTGGTAACCGTGTTCTTGTTGCTCTGGATGGTTAAAGCAACATACAATTTTGTTTTATCCAGGAGATGCAATGTTACCAAGGGTAGCAGGATCGGATGGAGTATTGCTTTCTTCTTACTCTTAGCCGTGGGCATTTTTGGAAGAGTAGGACAATTTCCTTTACGATGGAGCGATGCCTATACTTTGAAGAGCGATTATGCCGCTAATGTTGCATTGAATCCTTTTCAATCTTTTTTCAGTTCATTGAAATTTCGCCACTCTACCTATGAGGCAGCCAAAGTGAAAGAAGGTTATAGCTGGATGGCGAGTTATTTAGGCGTTAATAATATTGACAGCAACCAGTTATCATTTGAGAGACAAGTTGCAGGAAATACCTCTGGCACTAGCCCCCAGAATATAGTGTTGGTGATCTGCGAATCATTTAGCATGTATAAAAGTTCAATGGTGAATAATCCTTTGAACACAACACCCTTCTTCAATCAATTAAGTAAAGAAGGTATTTTCTTCGAGAGATGTTTCACTCCAACCTACGGAACAGCAAGAGGGGTTTGGGCAACGATCACCGGAGTACCTGATGTATCACTTACAAAAACTGCGAGCAGAAATCCAGCTGCGGTTGATCAGAAAACGATCATCAATTCATTTACTGATAAAGAGAAGTTTTACTTTTTAGGTGGAAGTACCAGCTGGGCAAATATTCGGGGATTACTAACGAATAATATCGATGGACTGCATTTGTATGAAGAGGGTGATTATAAAGCGGCTAAGATCGATGTGTGGGGCATCAGTGATAAGAACCTTTTTCTCGAAGCCAACAAAGTTTTGGCGCAGCAAACAAAACCTTTTTTCGCAGTGATCCAAACAGCCGATAATCATCGTCCGTATACTATTCCTGAAGAAGACCTGGATGAATTCAAAAAACAAACAGTTCCGCAAAAGACATTAGAACAAAACGGTTTTGGAAGTGTAGATGAGTACAATGCATTTCGTTATACTGATTTTACTTTCCAAAAATTCATTGAAGCTGCGAAACAGGAAAAGTATTTTGAAAACACTTTGTTCGTTTTTGTAGGAGATCATGGAATAAGAGGTGATGCCGGCCAATTGTTACCAAGAAGTTATTCTGACCAGGGATTAACTGCCGTGCATGTACCGTTGCTGTTCTATTATCCTAAAGGCTTGCAACCAGAGTGGAGAAAGGATATCGCATCTCAACTGGATATTTTGCCAACTATCGCAGGGATTGCAACGACATCATACACAAATAATAGTTTGGGAAGAAATCTTTTGGCCGCATCAAATGAAAAATATGCGTTTGTATTTGATCCTGACATAAAACAAATTGGTGTAGTGGACAGCCAGTATTATTATAGTTATAAACTGGGATCACGTCATGAATCATTTTCATCGGTTATTGATGATCGTAGAATAAAAGTGGGAGAAAATACTTTGCAGGAGTACAGAAAGAAAGCAAACGCTTTTTATGAATCCGCCAGGTATCTACTGTTGAATAATAAAAAGCAAAAAAACAAATAGTCATGCTGATCAGGTGGAGAGTGCCGAAGACAATTCAATGGATAATGAAGCTATTCTTCATTATGTTGCTGGTGTTTACTTTATTTCGCCTGTCAACTTATTTCGCTTTCAAACCTGAGCAGGTTTCCTTCATTGATGTAATTCCATCATTCATACTTGGTGTGCTCTATGATATTCGATGGGTGTGTTTTATTCTTTTACCAATATTATTATTCAGCTATATACCTAGATTCTCTCCATACAGTTCTGCAACTGCCAGCAAAATCTGGACGAGTTATCTCGCATTCATCACCTTCGTGGCTATATTTTTCTTTGGCGCTGATTATGGTCATTTCGCTTATGTAAGTACGAGGCTTAATGCCAGTGCGTTGAACTTTGCAGAAGATGCCAAGATATCTTTTGAAATGTTGTGGGAATCTTATCCCCTCTTCTGGATATTTCTCGGGCTGATGATCGTGGGATATGTTTTTTATCGCATTTATCGAAATACACATCAAAAAGTAGAAAAAGTAAACAGCCAGTCAGAAGTCAATTATAGAAGAAACTGGTATTTACTTGCCACATTTTTTATGGCGCTCGGTATCTATGGTAGTGTTTCTTCCAAGCCTTTAAAGTGGAATGATGCGTTTGCAATGAAAGATAATTTCAAGGCTTACCTGGCACTGAATCCATTACAGAACTTCTTCACTACACTTCGTTTTCGTAATCCTGAGGTAAAGGATCTGAAAGCACAGCATCATTTTGCATTGATGAAAGATTTCCTGCGAATTAATTCTGCAACTGAGGCCTCGTATTCCAGGTGGATAGATCCCGGAAGCCGATCACTTGAAAGTAAACCGAATATTGTATTGGTGATGTGCGAGTCTTTCAGCATGTATAAAAGTTCGATGAGTGGGAATCCTTTGAATACTACTCCATACTTCAATCAACTTGCTGAACAAGGTATTTTCTTTAATCGTTGCTTTACTCCCCATTTTGCAACAGCAAGAGGCGTCTTTGCAACTATCACAGGGATTCCTGATGTACAGCTCTCAAAATTTTCCAGCAGGAATGAACAAAGTCTTAAGCAACATACGATCATCAACAATTTTGAAGACTACGAAAAGTTTTACTTCTTAGGAGGAAGTAGCGAGTTCAATAATTTCAGAGGATTACTTAATAACATCAAAGGGCTCAAACGATTTGAAGAAGGAAGTTTCTCTGCACCGAAAGTGAATGTATGGGGCATCAGTGACAAAGAATTGTTCTTGTCTGCTAATGACGTTTTCAAAAAACAACAAAAACCATTCTTTGCAATTATTCAAACTGCCGATAATCATCGTCCGTATACAATTCCTGAATCGGATAAAGACTTTTTAAAAAAAGAAGTACCTCAGGATACATTATTGAAATACGGTTTTCTTTCTTTAGATGAGTACCAGGCGTTTCGTTATTCGGATTATTGCTTTCAAAAATTCATAGAAGCAGCGAAGCAGGAATCGTATTTTGATAATACAATTTTCGTCTTTGTAGGGGATCATGGCATAGCAGGAAATGCAAAGGCGGTTTATCCTGCTGTATGGACAGATCAAAGATTAAGTGACGAACACGTGCCATTATTATTTTATGCTCCTAAACTTTTATACCCACAGAAAAGAACAGAAGTAGTTTCACAAATAGATGTATTACCAACAATAGCAGGTTTGATCCATCAACCATATCTCAACACAACACTTGGAAGAGATCTTCTCGATCCAAATAAAAAACAAAATGGCGCATTTGTTATTCACCATGATGAGGGCAAACTCAGCTGGATCACTGACTCGTTCTATTTCACAAAGAACATACGATTTGAACAGGAAATGATTTTCCCTTTAAATTCGGACAAACCGACCTGGACTGAAGCGCAGGAAGCAGAAATGAGAAGGCAAGCCTCTGTTCTAACCACTGCTTTTTATGAAACAGCTAAATGGATGTTGGTAAATAACAAAAAAGAAAAGTAAATTAGTTGTATGAAAATGCTGCTTATAATACTTAGCTGTTGCATAGCAACTGTTGTTTCAGCACAACAAATCAAGCCTGTAGTAAAGAGTTGGGAACAGATAAAGAAAGAAAAAGAATTCAAAGCGCTGATAAATTCAATTCAAAAGCGAAAAGAAATATCTGTAACGTATAAAATCTCTCAGCAGAACCATATACCTAATGCTTTCAAAGGCGAATTTCCAGCGCCCGTTAAGATCGGAAATAACGGTAAAGGGTTCGATATATACCGTTTGCCTGTTGATCAAATGCCATTGTTAAAACCCGATAGCACACACGCTGTGATAATGCCTAATGCATTTAAAAAACTTAATGGATAAATTTTTTCGCCAGGATAATCATCCTCGGCGATCTCTTAACGTCGTAATTGCCTAAGTCGTAATTGCCAAAAACTTCCTGAACCTGCATGTTGTGATAGCTCAACATATCTGTAAGATCTCCCAGGGTGAACTTTGCGACTCTTTCTGTATATAAATGATGAGGCGAGTGATGATCATCTACAATTTGTATCTGCTTGTAAAAATGGCTCTCATCATGCCAGCGGGTTATATTGAAATTCACATCATCCACTAATTTCTTTTCACTTTTTTTAAGATTGTCTTCTGCATAATGTACGTTCAGATAATCTATCACGAACACAGCTTCATTTCTTAAACTGCTTGCAATCGTTCTTACGGCATTATAGTGTTCTCTTTCTGTTCTGAAGTATCCGAAGCTGGTAAATAAATTAAAAGCATAGTTGAAATAATTCATCCAAAAAGGCAAACGCATGTCATGCTGAAAAAAGTGCAACTTCTCAGTTTCATTCTTCTTCGCTTCTTCTATAGATTCCGGTGAAAGATCAATTCCGGTTACATCAAAACCCATCTCTGCTAAAGCTTTACTATGCCTCCCTTTGCCACAGGCCACATCAAGCATTTTGCAATTAAGTGAAGGTTGAAGATGATCGATAAGCCGTTTGATAAAAGCAAAAGCTTCTTCTTCATTCCTGTTGTGATACAATAAATGATAGTATGGAGAATTGAACCAGTCTTTATACCAGGCTGTGGATGCCATAGAAGATTATTGGTGGGCAAATATAGCTGGTTGTTGAATTGCTTGATTTTTGTTTTGCAGAAAAACTTTAGCATTGTTTGCTCTGAGCATCAACTCCAAAGAAACCAACTGCTTCCGGAAAAATTTTATTCAATATGTTTGTGCCCCTTAATAATTAATCATGTCGCTGATCAAGAGCATATCGGGAATACGTGGAACTGTAGGTGGAAAGCCCAACGAAAACCTTACTCCTTTAGATGTAGTTCGTTTTACCGCAGCATATGGAACATGGCTTTCACAACAATCAAAAAATAAGAAAGTTGTTATTGGACGTGATGGTCGCATCAGTGGTGAAATGGTTCAGCGAATAGTGATAAGTACCCTAAACGCATTGGGTCTTGATGTGGTTGATCTTGGACTCAGCACCACTCCTACTGTTGAAATGGCTGTTAAATTTGAAAATGCAGCAGGAGGAATTATTCTTACTGCGAGCCATAATCCAAAGGAATGGAATGCATTGAAATTATTGAATAGTGATGGAGAATTCATCAGCGGTAAAGAGGGCGAAGCAATATTAGAGATCGCTTCAAAAGACGAATACATTTTTGCTCCAGTTGACAAACTGGGTTCTTACATAACCAATGAAACTGCTTTACAGCAACACATTGATGCGGTAGTCAATTACCCCTTAGTGGATGTAGCTGCTATTAAAAAAGCGAAATTTAAGATCGTCATTGATGCAATAAACAGTACGGGTGCTATTGCTGTCCCTGCCTTACTGAAAGCATTAGGCTTGAAAGATATCGTTGTATTGAATGAAGAGGTAAATGGAAAGTTTGCACATAATCCTGAACCACTTCCCCAGCACTTAAATGAACTGTGTAATGAAGTAAAGAAACAACAAGCACATCTTGGAATTGCGGTTGATCCTGATGTTGACCGTTTGTGCTTTGTTTGTGAAGACGGTTCTCTGTTTGGAGAAGAATATACTTTGGTTGCTGTAGCTGATTATGTATTACAAAACAAAAAAGGCAATACTGTAAGCAACATGTCCTCTACGAGAGCTTTGAAGGATGTTACAATAAAGCATGGCGGAGAATATACTCCTTCAGCTGTAGGTGAGGTAAATGTTGTTACGAAGATGAAAGAGGTAAATGCAGTGATAGGCGGTGAAGGAAATGGCGGCATCATTGTTCCTGATCTTCATTATGGTCGTGACGCTTTGATCGGTATTGCTCTTTTCTTAACGCATCTTGCAAAACAGAAAAAAACAGTGAAGCAATTGAGAGGAACTTATCCTGATTATTTCATGAGTAAAAACAAAATAGAACTGGAGAACGGATTTGATATTAATAAGATATTCAAAGGCATTCAAACCAAATACAAGCAAAATCCTATCAATACAGAAGACGGATTGAAAATAGAATTTGATAACGATTGGGTGCACTTAAGAACGAGTAATACAGAACCGATCATTCGAATTTATGCAGAGAGTACCTTCGAAACCACTGCAGATAATATTGCAAAACGTTTGATGCAGGACATCAAAGAAAGCATGATGTAATATGCGAATTAATCATAATACCAAGCCATCATTATCGATGGCTTTTTTTTGTTGCAATAATTGTTTGCCGTTTGTGTAGAGTTGTATATCATCTCACTTATCTCTTTTATATTTAAAGCCTCCAAAACTCAGCTTATGCAAAAATTAGTAGCCTTTTTATTTGCTATTGTGCCCTTTACACTTATCGCACAAAAAGCTTCTGACTCACTGAAAAATATCTCAACTCCCGCTTTCACTTTCCGTAGCATTGGTCCTGCAATCACAGGTGGAAGGATAGTTGATCTTGCTGTGAATCCAAAAAACACAAGTGAATACTTTGTAGCATCAGGACATGGTTCTTTATGGAAAACAACAAATAACGGTGTTACTTTTTCTCCAGCATTTGATGGACAGAGTTCATTTGCAATGGGTGCGGTTAGGATTGATCCTTCAAAC
The DNA here is from genome assembly GCA_023429825.1 of Bacteroidota bacterium. Taxonomy (GTDB): domain Bacteria; phylum Bacteroidota; class Bacteroidia; order Chitinophagales; family Chitinophagaceae; genus JAEZDC01. The sequence continues at coordinate 11,401 of JAEZDC010000133.1, forward strand.
ACAAACATTGTATGGGTAGGAACAGGTGAACACAACAACCAGAACAATGCTATTTACGGAGATGGGGTATACAAAAGTGAAGACGGCGGAAAAAGCTGGACTAATATGGGTTTAAAGAGTTCTGAACATATAGGCGGCATCGTCATCGATCCAAAAAATTCAAATACGGTTTATGTAGCAGCCTATGGCTCTTTAAGAAACAGCGGTGGGGACAGAGGCATTTACAAAACGAATGATGGTGGAAAAACATGGAGAAGAGTTTTGCATGTAAGCGACCATACCGGTTTTTTTGAAATCCACATGGACCCGCGTTACTCAACAACCTTATACGCTGTAGCCCATCAAAGAATGAGGAAAGGTTATACGGGAGTGGGAGGTGGAAATGAAACTTCTATTTACAGAAGTTTAGATAGCGGAGCTACATGGAACAAGATCGTAAAAGGATTACCGTCTGAAAACCTTGGAAGAATTGGTATGGCTATCTCTCCTGCTAATCCCGATATTTTATATGCACTCGTTCAAGCCAAAGAAGGAAGTGGATTATATAAGAGCGAAAACAGGGGTGCTACCTGGACGAAGCAAAGCAGTTATATTTCTGCGTATCCGTTCTACATGCAAAAATTGTTCGCTGATCCCAAAGATGAGAATAGATTATATAGCATGGATCTTTTAATACAGGTGAGCACAGATGGCGGAAAGACATGGAAAGCATTGGGGGAAAAATTCAAACATGTGGACAATCATGCATTATGGATTGATCCGAATAACACACGTCATCTTATCTCGGGTAATGATGGTGGTGTTTATGAAAGCTGGGACTTGGGACAGAACTGGGATTTCAAATCAAACATTCCTATCGCGGAAATATATAAAGTGAGTACAGATAACGCTTCGCCATTTTACAATGTCTATATCGGCACGCAAGATAACAACAGCTTAATGGGGCCATCCCGTACAAACAGTTCAGCCGGGATAACAAATCGTGAATGGACCTTTACTTTGGGTGGTGATGGATTTGAAACACAGGCTGATTGGAAAGATGACAATATCATCTATGCTCAATCACAGAATGGAGGATTGGTGAGATACACAAAGAAAACAGGTGAGCAATTATTTATTCAACCACAAAATTTAGAGGATACAGGTTACCGTTTTGATTGGGATGCTGCGATCTATCTTTCAAAACATAACAACAAACGCCTGTACTATGGTGCAAATAAACTCTTCCGCAGTAATGACCAGGGTAACAGTTGGGAAGTGATAAGTCCTGATCTTTCAAGAGGCGTTCCGCAAAAGATGCAAAGATTAATGGATAAAAGTTGGAGTATCGATGAAATGGCATCAAAAGGATCTTTGGCCAACATCACTACGATTGCAGAATCACCAATCGACGAAAACGTTCTTTTTGTTGGCAGCGGTGATGGATTGATACATTACTCAACTAACGGAGGTAAAAGCTGGAATAAAGCTGAAGCTACACCAGGCATAACAGAGTTCACAAGAATTCATCACATCGTTGCTTCCAATCATAATAAAAATGTGGCTTATGCTGCGTGTCACGCATTCAACTATGGTGATTACAAACCTTACCTGCTAAAAACAACTGATGGTGGTAAGACATGGTCATCTATTAATGCTAATTTACCCGCTAAGGGAAGTACATATACGGTTGCAGAAGATCACGTGAAACCTGAATTGCTTTTTGTGGGAACGCAGTTTGGTTTGTATATGAGCAATGATGGTGGCAGAGAATGGAACAAATTCATGAGTGGATTACCTACGACCACAGTTATGGATATTGAAATACAGAAAAGAGAGAATGACCTGGTGGTTTCAACCTTCGGAAGAGGTGTTTATATCCTTGATGATTATTCCGCATTGAGAGTTTTAGATACAACCAATCTTCGTAAACCTGCTGTTATTCTTCCAATCAAGGATGCTAAGATGTACATAGAATCTACACCTTTCGGGTTCAAGGGCAAAGGTTTTATGGGAGCGAATTTTTACAACGCCAACAATCCTCCAGTCGGAGCGACATTCACCTACTTTGTAAAAGATGATATCAAGAGCCCTAAGCAAAAAAGGAATGCTGCAGAAAAAGAAAAACAGAAGAAAAATGAAGATGTTGATTATCCTTCTTACGATGTGTTGAAAAAAGAAGGTGAATACCAGGATCCGTATCTATTATTCACGATCACAGATGAGCAGGGCAATACTATCCGTAAAATGAAAACCAATGTTTCAAAAGGTGTTCAGCGAATCACCTGGGATCTTCGTTATCTGCCGTTCGATCCTGTTAGCTTTACTCCTTTCGATGATACTTATGCGTGGAATACTCCTTCAGAAGGATATATGGTTACACCGGGCACCTACAAAGTATCATTACAAAAATTTGAAGATGGCAAGTTTACTGAGCTGGTGGCACCGCAATCATTTAAAACAGTTCCTTTGAATGAATATGTAATGACAGCAACTGATAAAGCCGCAGCCGATGCTTTCAACAAAAAAGTAGCTGAGCTTTCAAGGGCAATGAGTGGCGCTGATGCATATCGCAAAGAAATGGCAGATAAAATCCCTTACTTAAAGCAGGCGGTGTTAAATGCACCTAATGTACCTAATGGAACATATGAGCAGGTCTTGGCCATTCAAATGAAGCTTGCCGATATCAATCGCAAAATAAATGGAGATGGATTGAGGGCAAGATATGAAGCGGTTGCGCCGCCATCCTTGAGAGGCCGGGTTGACCTGATTACCGGTGCCTTATGGAGCACCACTGCAGCACCAACAGAAACCTTCAAGGCAAACTATGATATAGCTGCCAACAATTTTGAATCAATTCTTAATTCATTGAAAGCGATTAAATCTGAAATAGACCAGGTAGAAAATACACTGGAAAAATATAAAGCGCCATATACCCCGGGCAGATTGCCTAATTGGAGCAAGAATTAATATGTTTCTATAAAGCTATCAGTTGTTACTAAGGTGTTTGCAATACCATCCTAACAATTGATAGCTTTTTATACATTTGCCCCCATGGCAGAACGTATATACCTCGACAATGCAGCCACTACATCCCTCGATCCGCAGGTGTTGGAGGCAATGATGCCTTACCTTACAACGCATTTCGGGAATCCTTCTTCTATTTACAGTTATGGACGAGAAAGCAGGATGGCTATAGAGAGTGCGAGAAAAACTGTTGCAAAAATTTTAAACGCACATCCTTCAGAAATATTTTTTACGTCGGGAGGGACTGAGAGCAGCAACACTGCTATTTGCAATTCAGTAAGAGATTTGGGATGCAAACACATTATCTCATCCAAAATAGAACATCACGCAACGCTACATACTGTTGAGCATTTACATGCAAAAGGAGAAGTTGATCTCAGCTATGTAAATGTTTTATCAAACGGTCATATTGATCTCGAGCATTTAGAGGAACTATTGGCTGGAAGTAAAACAAAGTGTTTAGTGACATTGATGCACGCCAATAATGAAATCGGAAATTTGTTAGACATCCATGCTGTGGGAGAACTTTGCAAGAAATACAACGCGATCTTTCACAGTGATACGGTGCAAACCGTAGGTCACTTTCCGTTTGATCTTAAAAATCTTCATATTCATTTTATCACCGGTGCAGGGCATAAATTTCATGGACCGAAAGGCGTAGGGATGTTATACGTTAATTCAAGTATAAAGATCAATCCCTTTGTTCATGGAGGCGGTCAAGAACGCAACATGAGAGCAGGCACCGAAAATCTCTATGGTATTGTTGGATTTGCGAAAGCTTTAGAACTCGCTACTACTCATCATGAAAAAGAAAGTAGTTACATCCGTGATCTGAAATACTACATGATGGATGTGCTGGAGAAGAATATACCCGGCGTTCGCTTCAATGGAGATCCTAAAGGGCAGAGCCTGTATACTGTTTTGAGTGTGAGTTTTCCTAAAACAGAAAAAAGCGAAATGCTGCTTTTCAATCTTGATATCAACAATATTTGTGCATCCGGCGGAAGTGCATGCAGTAGCGGAACCGATATCGGAAGCCATGTAATTGCGGCCATTCATCCCGACAATCACACCATAACTATCCGTTTTTCATTCAGTAAATTTAATTGTAAAGAAGAGATCGATTGTGTAGTTGAAAAACTTAAAGAATTGATTTAATTTTTTTCGAAAAATAGTCAGTGCTAATAGTAATCTGTTGCTGCGTCGATTGGTACTTTACGTCTTTAGTATAACATTTGTACGTTCAGGATTTTACTCGCTAATTTTCCAGCTTCACAGCTTCCTTAACCCATTTTCTTATTTGGGTCATAGGAATTTCTTTAGAAGACGCAATCTTTATGTGGCGCATCGTTTTTCCAGTGCCTTCAAACAATTTCTTTGGATCTATTAAAGAAGTCGCCCTGAAAAATCCAAGGTTCATATAATCAACATTTGAATAAGTATAGATAAACGCGAAATTCTTTTTGTTAGTTATAAATGTCAGTTGATTCCACTTAATGGCTTCTTCCACTCCATTTACAGAAAGAAAAATATCTCTCACCTGCAACGCTACCTCCCTTTTAGCAGCAGGTAAATTCATCAAGAAGGCTTCAACTTTTTTATCCATTTCAGCTTTTTTGGCCTAAGGAAAACCAGTTACCGGAATCATCTTTGAACAATGCCTCTACTCCGTAAAACTCTTTTTTAGGAGGTTTCACGAACTCTACTCCTTTTTGCTTCAGTTCCTCATAAGTTGCGAAAATATCATTGCACTCAAATACACCAAAGCCGAAGGTTCCTTTCTGCACAAGACTTCTCATCTGTTCTGCCGTTTCTTTTGTAAACATCATTCCCTCTTCTATTGGCATAAGGGTGATTTCAAGATCGGGTTGTTCGGGCGGACACACAGTAAGCCATCGCTTACCTTCTCCCATTGGTGTATCGGTATGCACTTTAAAACCTAGCTTATTTACATAAAATTCATAAGCACTTTCCTGGTTGAGCACATAAATACTGGTGTGTGATAACTTACTGATCATGAATAATAATTTATAGTCAAATATCAGCTGAGATAATGCTACGCATTTGTTGAAAATTGCTATTCTTTTTTCCAGCCTTTCTTCTCTGCAAAACAACCGGGAATAAAAACTAAAGGTTGGTGAAATAATTGTTTCTTCATTTCCTGTTGCAGCTGCATATATACAGAGGGACTGCTGCCAACAATTTTTCTGAATAAATGACTGAAGGAACTCTGGCTCTCAAATCCTATCATCCAACAAACTTCAGTCACAGGTAACCCTTTCCTGAGTAACTCCATAGCTCTTTCAATCCTGGTATTAATCAGGTATTGGTGTGGAGTTTTACCATAAACACTTTTGAAAGTTCGGATAAAATGAAACTTTGAAAAACAAGCTTCATCAGCGATATCGTTTAAATTGATCTGCTGAGCGTAATTGGCATCAATGAACAGCTTAGCCTGTACAATTCTTTTATACAAATAAGCTCCGTGATATTGCTCTTTCATGCGACGAAACTTTATCAGCTAAATGCTAATTGAAGCTGGCTGGCCGGGATATTTTTCTTCAATGCCAAGTTAGTATTTGTTGTGCATTCAGGATTAATATGAAACAACTCCGTCTCCTGAAACCTTGAAGCAACAATCATCTTAACTCCATCTGCATGTGCATTGAACAGTTCTTGCACCAGCTTAGGGCAATTATTATTATCAGAAAGATGAGATAAGAAAAGATGTGATAAAGACTGTGATCTATACTGAAGAAATAATTCGAGTGCCTGTTTGTTGCTTATATGCCCGGCACCTCCTGTTATGCGCTTTTTTAGATAGTATGGATACCGGCCTGTTTCCAGCATCATTTCATCATAATTACTTTCCAAAAAAGCAGCATTACATTGTTTAAAATGCTGAACCAAGTTTTCACAAACAATTCCAAGATCAGTAAACACACCCACCTTCGTTTCCCTACAAGTGATCATAAAACTATAAGGATCCGCAGCATCATGAACTTTTTTGAAAGCTGAGATATTTAAGCTACCGATACATACGGCATTACTTGCAGAAAAACTCCTGGAAAGATGCTTATCCAGTTTCACTTTACCATGTCTCCGTGTTGCATCGGTAATATAAACAGGAAGCTGATGCTTCTTGCTGAGCAAGGCAACGCCCTTAATATGATCTGCATGCTCATGGCTAATAAAAATGGCCTTGATATTTTGAATATCAACCCCTAATCGTTTAAGGCGTATCTCAGTTTCTTTACAGCTTAATCCGGCATCAACTAAAATAGCTTCTTCATTGTTACCTACATAGTAGCAATTACCATTACTTCCACTATTTAGCGAGGCGACGTACAGGCTCATAAGCATCACAAAAGAAAAACTATTTTCTCAACAAACGCATTCGCATTCTTATAAACATTTAACTACCGTCAGATCATCCTCTTTTCATGCGGCAAAAAAACCTTTTAAGAGTAAAGACTAACAAAATTCCCCTTTTTTGATCTGAAGAGCTTGTTCTATATTTATTATTGAATTTACCCGGATCAATCGTACTTATGAGAAAACTGCTCTTCTTAGTTTGCCTTTTTGGTAGTTGCTTCCTTATAGCATTTGAGGCTAATGCCCAAACGTCCGATTCTTATATTCAAACTGCAATAAAGCTTAAAGCGGAAAAGAAATACGAGGAAGCACTGGATTATTGCCGGAGGGCAATTAATATTGACCCGAATAATGCCTGGGCCTATAACGTTAGAGCCTCTGTTTATCTTGATCTTCAACTTTATGATAAAGCTATAGCAGATTTTAACACAGCTCTCAAGTTAGTTCCCAACTATACGAATGCTCAATTATATAGAGCGGTTGCCTATTATTATAAACAAGATTATCAAAAAGCATTGTTAGATTACTCCGCTGTTGTTAAAGAAGAACCCAAGAACACATATGCAATTCTTGGCAGAGGCAATTGTTATTTCAGTCTTAATGATTATGACAAAGCACTTGCTGATTATTCTTTGTGCATCAGGATCGATCCAAAATACAGCTATGCGTGGAATGGCAGAGGTATCACATACAATGCAAAAGGAGACTATTCAAAAGCAATCATTGAATTTTCTGAAGCAATACGATTATCGCCAAACTTTGCCGCTGCGTGGGGGAACAGGGGACTTGCTTACCTGAATATCCAGGATTACACAAAAGCAATTAATGATTATACGCAATCCATCTATCTTGATGCTACACAAGCTTATGTTTGGAACGGGCGGGGTTATGCTTATGCAAATACCGGCGAGTATCAAAAAGCGATTTCTGATTTGAAAATTGCATTAGATGTTGATCCGAAATATGAAAGAGCTTACATAAATATTATTTCTCCATTAGTTCGAACCCAACAATTCAACACAGCAAAAAGTTATTATGATCAGTATAGAGTCAAAGGACTGGTAACATATATTGATGAAAATGAAAGGTGGAAATTCTACAAGAATTATATCACTGCAGTTACGCAAAGTATCCCGGCAGGGAATTATGCATTGGCATTGAACCAGCTTGATCAGGCTTTGATTGAATATGGGAAAGAGATCAAAGACGATAATAAGGCTGGCTACATTGATATTTTAGCAATAAAGGGTTATGTACTTGAAAAGCTTAATCATAATGCTGAAGCAAAAGATATTTACGCCCAGGCTCTTGTTATCAACAACAATCAGCCTGATGTTAAAGAAGCCTTACAAAGACTGGAACAAAAGGACGTACTCGTAAGCCGGGGCGATAACAAAGCTCCTGCTATTGAGCTGATCAGCCCTGAGCCAAAACGGGGATTGACAGTTGTAAGTGCTAAAGAGAAAACTCAGATCGTTGGAAGGGCCAAAGATGAATCAGGCATCGCTACATTAACGGTAAATGGTAAAACCGTAGCAGCGGAAGATGATGGATTATTTGTTACCAGTTTAGTGCTTAAAGGAGGGCAAAACACTATAACGATTGTTGCCACTGATAAACAAGGCAACAGTGCTACCAGAGATTTCATTGTAAATGGAAAGTTAGCAGATACTGATACTGATGAAGCAGTGATAATTCCTGTTTCTAACGGTTCATTACCTAAATACCATGCTATCGTGATTGCAGCCGAAGATTACGTTGATACAGGAATTGATGATCTTAAGAACCCTGTTAAAGATGCCTCGGAGCTCAAATCAATTTTAGAATCAAGCTATAGTTTTGAAAGCAAGAACATTCAAACGCTTTACAATAAAAGTAGAGATGAAATAATGCAAGCGATCATCCAGACAAGTAATGCACTTACAGAAAACGACAACTTACTTATCTTCTATGCTGGTCATGGTATTGCTGAGAAAGACAGATTTGGTGATGTTGATGGTTATTGGATACCATCTAACGCTAAAGTTGGGCTGACCTCAACTTATATATCTGCTGATGACATCAAAAAAGCATTGAAGCGAAGTGTGGCTAAACATATTTTGGTAATAGCTGATGCTTGTTTCAGCGGTTCTTTCACAAGAGGTCTTGCAAAAGACGCTTCTGTAGGGATTCAAAAACAATATAATGTTCCAAGTAGAAAAGTAATGGCTAGTGGTAACCTTGAACCAGTGCCGGATAATAGTAAGTTTATCTTTTACCTCAAAAAGAACCTGAAGGAAAATTCTGAGAAGTATTTAACAGCCAAAAAGCTCTTCGATTCTTTTTACGAAGCGATCTTGAATAACTCAGACACCTCTCCACAATATGCAGCCATTAAAAACATCGGGGATGAGGGCGGAGAATTTGTATTTATTAAAAAGTAGTCACTCAATAAGTTCATCATAAGCCCTTTTACCGAAATAGGTATAGCCTTTATTCTCAAATCGTGTGTTTACAAATACAGAATGAATGAAGCCATTCAACTCTACTTGTTTCGTGTGCAATATCGCCCGTTCAGGGTTATCCAGCAGGTAGATATTGATCTTTCCTTTTAAAGTCGAAGTGTACGTCGTCATTTGTCCTTCCTGCTCATGGTTTAGCTGAATATGTGAAGCTAAATGCGATACCATCAACTTTGTTCTGTACCAAGTTCCGCCTGTTGGTGATACAAAAGGTTTTCCGTTGAGTAATGCGATACTATCATTATATGCAAAGACGGTCAATTGACTGGAAGAAGATCGCTTCAGGAAATTTACCAGTGCATCAGTATATGTAGAATCGTACCTGTAATCGCTATCGATAAAAGTTAATCGCTTTATCTTTTTTGAAAGTTTCTGCTCTTGTTTAATAAGATCGAAGATGAAAGCACCACCGCCACTATGGCTGTTTAAATGGATGCCTGCTTTCTTAATTCCTATTACAGAAGTTATGGTATCAATGACCTGCTTAGTTAAATGCTGACCAGCATATTTGGCTGTCCAGTTTGTCCAGGCTTTCAAATCATTCTCTAAGTACGCAACTATATAATTAGTGTTTGTATCTGTTTGCCTGACGAATTTCGTTTGCGCTTTGATATGCTGAATATCAAAATGCCAATCATCTCCATCCTGCATCTTCTTACCCATAGTTTGGGCTGTGGTATTGCCATTGGGTAAGGCATAGATGATGATATGCGTTGGCCTCTTCTTTGAAATTAGAGATTGATCTATAATAATGGTTACATCAGTTCGGAAACGAAAAGAATAGATCGTATCAGAAGCGTTTGCAGATGAAACGAATAAGGTGATAATGAAAGATAAGCATGCCCACTTCATGCTATAAATATAGGCTCTCGCTGAAAACGCCGAAACAAACTTCCGCGGCTTCTGCGTTTCCGCGAGGAACCAACTACGCCTCCGCCAGGGATTCTCCCTTCTTCTTCCTCGGTTTAGCCATAGCTTTCTTTGACTCCTCGCTAACTTTTATTTTGTTACGAGTCGATGCAGTTTGTTTCTTCGGTAGTTCATCAGGAATTTCCTGTTCAAAGTTCTCTGGTTCTTTTTCGAGGTGACCAACCAACTCTTTTAAAAATTTCAGCAAATGCTTACGCTGGGTTGCAGCCGATATATTCCATTTTTCATGATCGGCTCTTTTATGGGCAAGTTTGAATTTCAAACCGGTAAGGGAAGTGGTATAACTATTCGCATCCAGTTTCTCTACCATCTGGTGTGCAACAATATACCAATGATATTGCGTACCTACAGGCACACCGCTTCCCTCCGGAGCTTTACCTTTTCTTCTTTTTGTTACAGCGTATGATATCTCCCAAAGATCAGGTGTGATCTTCGTTTCCTTCCATGGACCAGAATCATACATCCAGTGATGGCTTCTGCCGATCTTCATTCCTGTATACTGGTGCCCTTCAAATACCTTGTACCGGTTGTAGCTCTCAGCAATATCACTTTTCTTCTCTCCTTTCTTTGGCGTTGCTGATTTCTTAGCCGGAGTTTTCTTCGTTGCTGCTTTAGGCATAACGCAATGTTTAGTAAAGATGTACAATGATTATGCCCGCTGAATAGGGATAAGAACGCACAAGAGTGCGACGCAACAGAAGTTTCATCGGAGTTACTTCACCCTGCTACCAAATAAAAATCCCGCACTAAGGCGGGACTCTTTCAATTTCATAGGAGTTATTATCCTAAGTATGCTTTTAAGGCATTACTATATCTTGCTTTTTGCAAACGCTTGATCGCTCTTTCTTTGATCTGGCGAATACGCTCTTTGGTAAGATCATATTTCTGACCAATCTGCTCGATGGTTACTCCGTTTTCACCATCTAAACCAAAGTAAGCATTCACGATCTCAGCTTCTCTCGGAGAAAGTGATTTCAACACACGACGGATCTCTTCTCTCAAAGAATCTTTCATCACATCTTCATCGGTATCATCACTACCTTCCAAAAGATCACCCATTGCCACATCTTCTGCTTCGTGAACCGGCGCATCCAATGAAGTATGACGGGTGTTTGATTGGAAAATGTTGTTGATCTCTGTCTCACTCATTTCCAGGATGTCGGCTAGCTCTTCTGTTGACGGCTCTCTCTCGTGTTCCTGTTCAAAAGCCATGTAAGCTTTGTTAGCCTTGTTGTAAGTGCCAATTTTGTTTTGAGGCAGGCGGACTAATCGTCCTTGCTCTGCCAACGCCTGTAAAATGGACTGGCGAATCCACCATACGGCGTAAGAAATGAATTTAAAACCCTTCGTTTCATCAAAGCGTTGAGCCGCCTTTATCAAGCCGAGATTTCCCTCGTTGATGAGATCGCTAAGAGAAAGTCCCTGGTGTTGGTACTGTTTTGCCACAGATACCACGAACCTTAAGTTAGCCTGAACCAATTTGTCGAGCGCTCTTTGATCGCCCATTTTGATACGCTGCGCCAGTGTTGTTTCCTCTTCGGGAGTGATCATAGGGATTTTAGAAATCTCCTGCAGATACTTTTCTACGGCTTGCGAATCTCTGTTGGTGATCTGTGTAGCAATTTTGAGCTGCCTCATGTATTATCCTTGTATTTAATGATTGACTGTAGTGTGTAAAGACTCGAAAAGATCAAAAGTCGTTGCAACGCTGCTGTTAAATATATCTTCAAATATCTAAAATGGCGGCAAAGGTAGTGTAAGACATCGATGAATGGTAGTTTTTTGTGGATAAAGACGATATTTTAATGCATGTCTAAGTCTTTAACGACCATCCTGTTTCATCTATTGTATCGCCACAAAAATGTAACCAATCTAACATTCACATGAAGTTATTTTTTGAGCCCAGCTAAACAACTTGTGGCATCGTCCCTTGCGTCGCACACTTGTACGGTATGCTTTCATAGCACCAAGATGCAAAACACCTAACGCTAAACTCAAAACTCTTATATCTTCGCAGGCCTATGATCGATTTGCGTTCTGATACTTTTACCAAACCCACTGCAGGCATGTTACAAGCGATGTTCGCAGCCGAAGTGGGTGACGACGTATTTGGTGAAGATACCACTGTAAACCGCTTGGAATCAATGTCTGCAGAAATGTTCGGCATGGAAGCTGGCATTTTTTGCCCGAGCGGCACCATGACCAACCAGATCGCCATAAAATGCCATACACAACCAGGCGATGAAGTGATCTGCGATAATTTAAGCCATGTGTATCAATATGAAGGCGGTGGAATTGCTGTCAATTCGGCTTGTTCTGTGCGGCTATTACAAGGTGATAGAGGAAGAATTACTGCGGAACAAGTGAAATCTGCCATTAACCCTGATGATGTTCATAAACCTGTAAGTCGTTTAGTTTCACTGGAAAATACTGCCAACCGTGGCGGGGGAAGCTGCTATGATTTTGAAGAGATCAAAAAGATCAGGAAAGTGTGTGATGAAACAGGCTTAGCTTTTCATTTAGATGGTGCCCGTCTATTCAACGCATTGGTGGCAAAGAACGAAACACCCAAGCAATACGGTGGAATATTCGACAGTATCTCCATTTGCCTGAGTAAAGGATTAGGAACACCTGTTGGCAGTATTCTGCTTGGCAAGAAAGATCATATAAAAAAAGCAAGGCGTATTCGTAAAGTGCTTGGAGGAGGAATGAGGCAGGCAGGTTTTTTAGCCGCTGCGGGAATCTATGCATTAGAAAATCATATAGAAAGACTGGCAGAAGATCATGCACATGCAAAAATGATTGAAGGGGCTTTGAGATCAACAGATTTCGTAGGCGATATACTTCCGGTAGAAACCAACATTGTGATCTTTGAAGTACGTGGCAGGTATAGTGCGCCTGAATTATCGAACAATTTCAAAGAGAAAGGCATTTTAGCGATTGCTATATCACCGACACAGATAAGGATAGTTGTTCATCTTGATATTACCCCCGATATGGTACAGCAAACAATCAAAGTAATTAACCAGTTATAATTTTCGGCAATGTTACCAAAGATCAATCCTACCAATACACAAGCCTGGCTGTTACTAAGAAAACATTATGAAGAAGAAATGAACCGCAGACATATGAGAGATATGTTTGCTGCGGATCCGGATCGTTTCAAGAAATTCTCCATTCAATTTGGTGATATAGTATTTGACTATTCAAAGAATATCATCAATCAAAAGACCTTACAACTTCTGCAACAACTGGCAGAAGAATGTGAATTGAAAACTGCTATACATGATCTGTTTGCCGGTTTAAAGATCAATGAGACAGAGAACAGACCTGTTTTACATACTGCATTAAGAAACTTTTCTGATACGCCCATCTTAGTGGATGGTAAGGATGTGATGCCTTTGGTACGTAAGGAACTTAACCACATGAAAGAGTTCTCTGAAAAGATACATAGCGGAAAATGGAAAGGTTATACAGGTAAAAAGATAAAATACATAGTCAATATTGGAATTGGTGGCAGTGATCTCGGGCCATTAATGGCAACAGAGGCTTTAAAACCCTACTGGAAAAAAGGGATACAAACTTTCTTTGTAAGCAATGTAGATGGAACGCATATCGCTGAGACTTTCAAGAACATCAATCCTGAAGAAACACTGTTTCTAATCGCTTCAAAAACATTCACCACACAGGAGACAATGACCAATGCTCATACTGCCAGGCAATGGTTTTTGGAAGAAGCAAAAGATGAAGCACATATCGCCAAACATTTTGTTGCGTTGAGTACGAACGAGAAGGAAGTAACAAAGTTTGGTATCGATAAAGCGAACATGTTTGAGTTTTGGGATTGGGTAGGTGGTAGATATTCGTTGTGGAGTGCGATCGGCTTATCAATAGCATTAACTATTGGCTATGATAATTTCGAAGAATTACTGAAAGGTGCAGAAGCAACAGACAATCATTTTCGTTCAACGAAATTTGAACAGAATATACCGGTGTTGATGGGATTGATCGGATTGTGGTACACCAATTTCTTCGGTACCCAAACAGAAGCCATCCTTCCTTACGATCAATACATGCATCGCTTTGCGGCGTACTTCCAGCAGGGAAATATGGAAAGTAATGGAAAGAGCATTGATAGAAATAGAAATCCTGTGAACTATGCAACAGGACCCGTTATTTGGGGTGAGCCTGGTACAAATGGCCAGCATGCTTTTTATCAACTTATTCACCAGGGAACAGTCATAGTTCCTTGCGATTTTATCGCTCCGGCAATTTCGCACAACCCCATTGGTGATCATCATACTAAATTGCTTTCGAACTTTTTTGCCCAAACAGAAGCCTTGATGAACGGAAGAAGCGAAACGGAAGCAAGAGAGGAATTTGAGGGCAAGCCTGAAGAGTTCATCAAGAAGTTTATTCCTTTTAAAATATTCAATGGCAACAGACCAACGAATTCTATTCTGATTAAACAGATCACACCGTATAATCTTGGAAGTCTTATTGCTTTGTATGAACATAAAATATTTGTACAAGGGGTGATATGGAACATCTTCAGCTTTGATCAATGCGGTGTTGAATTAGGCAAAGTGCTAGCTAATAAAATTCTACCTGAATTAGGTAATGACGATAAAGTAATAAGTCATGATTCATCTACCAACGGATTGATCAACGCATATAAAGAATTTAGAGTGTAGAGTTATGAGTTTAGAGTCTGTTGCTATCCGCAAAATTCAACCAAACGATAATAAGGCCATAGCAAAGATCATCCGTGATTCGCTTGCTGAGTTTGGCGCTAATAAGCCGGGTACGGTTTACTTTGATCCTACTACAGATCATTTGTATGAAATATTCAGCAGCGCTCCCAACAGTATTTATTTCATTGCGGAAAAAGATGGGAAGATGATCGGTGGCGCCGGCATCTATCCTACTGATGCTTTACCTGAAGATACATGCGAGTTAGTAAAGATGTATTTGATTCCTGAAGTGAGAGGAATGGGTTTAGGTGGCAAGATGATCAGTAAGTGTTTGAATGCTGCAAAGGAGATGGGCTACAAACAAGTGTACATTGAATCAATGCCTGAGTTGAAGAAAGCGTTAAGTGTATATGAGAAGTTCGGGTTCGAATATTTAAAAGGTCCTTTAGGTAATTCCGGGCATACAGGATGTGATCTGTGGATGCTGAAGAAATTATAACGACTCCTCCTGTTTCTTTAACCAACTATCAAATACAAATGTTCCGAACGGAAGAAAGGCTGCAATGAATGCATACACCAGTCTTTTGAATGGCCATTTATACTGTAGGTAAGCATGGAAAGCTGCAGCCATAAACAGCATGAAAAGTATTCCATGTATCCACCCCACATATTTCACTGCAGCAGGTGAATCCGCAAAATACTTGAGCGGCATAGCTATGAACAGCAGCACCAGCATTGATGTACCTTCTATAAACCCTATCGCTCTTAAACGACCAATTGTTGTTTGCAGCATTTATAATGATATTGATTGAATGATCCCTTTTAGCTTGTCAGCAGATTTACTCAGCAGTTGCTTTTCTTCAGCAGTAATATTCAGGTTCAGTACTTCTCTTATACCTGTTCTATCTACCACGCAAGGTACTCCTAAATACACATCAGATACGCCGTGATAGTCATTCAGCAAAGTAGACACATTCAACACTGCACTTTCATTTCTAAGAATGGCTGTACAAATCCTGTCGAGTGCCAGCGCTATTGCATAGTATGTAGCTCCTTTAGCCTGTATTATTTCGTAAGCTGCGTCCCTTGTATGGATGAACACATCTTCTTTATCTTCTGCTGACAGATTCATATCTGTTCCTGCAACATTAGCTAAACTCCACAATGGCAATTCAGAATCTCCGTGCTCGCCGATGATGTGGGCATGCACACTCCTGGGATCGATATTCAGCTTTTCGCTGATCAGATAGCGAAACCTTGCACTGTCGAGTAATGTTCCTGAACCAATTATTCTTTTTGAGTCCCAGCCTGACTTCTTCCAGGTAAAGTAACTCATCACATCAACAGGATTGGAAGCAATGAGCAAAATACCATCTTTATTGTGCTTCAATACTTCTGTGGTGATGCTCTCAAATATGGAGACATTTCTTTTTAACAGATCAATTCTTGTCTCGCCCGGCTTTTGTGCTGCGCCGGCAGTGATGATAATGATATCTGCTTCAGCGCAATCTTTGTAATCACCTGCCCACACTTTAGTATTACCAAGGAACGGCATTCCATGGTTCATATCCAATGCATCGCCAACTGCTTTTGCTTTGTTTGCATCAATCAGCACCAACTCATCCATTCTTCGTCTTAATAGCAATGTATATGCAGTAGTTGAGCCTACTGCTCCTACTCCTATAACTACAATCCTGGTTTTCTTTGCTAAAGCCATGTGATAAAGTTTAATTCAAAGCTATGCCTGCTTTAATGAAGAGGCGATGATAAAGGTCAATAGCTGAGCAAAAATTATGCGTACAGAGCAAGCGGAGAACTTCTCAATGATCTCTGCAGTCTCTGAGCGGTCTCTCTCGCTGAAGTTTATCCGCCTTTTCCGCGAGAAACTGCTATCGCATAGAGTTACAGAGCAACCAGAGCTTCACCATCTACCTGCTATCAATAATTTAAAATAGAGTTGATCTTTTGTGCAACCTTTTCTGTTGTTGGCAACATCGCAGCTTCTAATGTGAGATTGATAGGAACGGCAGGTAAATTCAATGCGCCCATCACTTCCACTCTTGCATCGAGCGAATGATAGCAGTTATTGGTAATACGCAGAGCTAAAGCTTCAGCAAAGGAGTTGTTCTGCTGCTCTTCTGTTAGCACTAACACTTTTCCGTGTCGGCGTGCCGCTTCATATACCAGCTCTTCATCTAAAGGATATAGCGTACGAAGGTCTATGATCTCAATTTGTCCAACATAATACTGCGCTGCTGCTTTTGCCCAGTACACGCCCATTCCGTATGTGATGATGCATAGCGATTCTCCTTTACGGATGCTTTGTGCATCGGCAGATAATACAACATTCGCTTTCCCTAACGGAAGTATATAATCTCTTTCCGGTTCAATGGTCTTTGCATCTTCTGTGCCCGGCACTTTGCTCCAATACAAACCTTTGTGCTCAAGCATCACCACAGGATTCGGATCATGATACGCTGCCTTCAACAAACCTTTCATATCAGCAGCATTAGAAGGATACACTACTTTGATCCCTTTGATGGTAAGCAAAGTGCTTTCAACACTTCCACTGTGATATGGTCCCCCGCCACCGTAAGCACCAATAGGCACTCTTAATATCATACTTACAGGAAACTTACCCATGCTCAGGTAAGAACTCTTTGATATTTCTGTTACTAGTTGATTTAACCCGGGATAGATATAATCTGCAAACTGCACTTCAACAATTGGCTTCATACCTAAAGCACTCAACCCGATCGTCGATCCTACAATGTATGCTTCCTGTATCGCTGTATTGAACACACGATGATCTCCAAACTTTTCTGCCAATGTCGCAGCTTCTCTAAATACACCACCCAATCTTCTTCCAACATCCTGTCCGTATAATATTGCTTCGGGATGATCCTGCATGATCTCTTCAATAGCATGCAAAGCTGCATCTACCATTATCGTTTTCTCTCCTGACCTGGGAGAGCGATTTCCTTTCTCGTCCTTAACAGGTGTTGGTGCAAACACATGATCTGTCACAGTTGAAGGATCAGGATCAGAAGCTGCTTGTGCTTTTTCAAAAGCTTCAGTTACTATTTGTTTCGCTTTATTATCTACTTCAGTGATCTCTTTGTCAGTGAAGCCCGCATCATTCAATATTGATCGAAGCTTCGGTAATGGATCTGATGTTGAATGTTTCTGCAGATCTTCTTTGGATCGGTAAAATTCTTTTCTAACTCCACTTGTATGATGACCTAACAAAGGAACCGTTGCATGCACCAGCATTGGCTTACGTTCTGTTCTTACAGACTCAACTGCCTGTTGCATTGTTTGAAAGCTTTGAACAAAATCGCTTCCATCTACCTGCATCCTGTTCAGTCCTTTGAAACCTGCTGCATACTCGTAAGCATTCATGGCCCTGGCTTCTTCAGCCGATACACTTATCCCCCATTGATTATCCTGCACCAGGTAAATGATGGGCAATTGTTTCAGCACCGCAAATTGAAGCGCTTCACTCACCTCACCTTCAGTAACGCTATTATCGCCAAGTGAACATACTACTACAGGCATTTCGCCATTCTGCCCTTTAGGCAACATTTCTATCCTGTAATTTTCTAAGAATTGTATGCCTTGCGCAAGACCTGTTGTGGGAATCGCCTGCATACCTGTTGCCGAGCTCTGGTGAATAATGCCGGGTCTTTTTCCATCTTTGTTAGATGGATGGCAGTAATAAGATCTTCCGCCGGAAAATGGATCATCTTTTTTTGCGAGTAATTGAAGCATTAACTCGTAAGGTTCAAAACCGCTTGAAAGCATGATGCTATCATCGCGGTAATAAGGGCTCACCCAATCATAACTTTTCAACTGAAGTCCTGTGGCTATTTGTATCGCTTCATGGCCTCTTGAGGTAGAGTGCACATATTTACATATCTGCCTGTTGGCATCATATATCTCACTCATGGCTTTAGCGGTCACCATCAATCGATACGCATTCAATAAAATCTCAGGATTCAACATGCCGTGCAAATATCAAAACTGTTCAATGAATAATGTAGGAGTACTTGCGGCGAATATAAAAAGAGTGTTCTTACTAATCATACTTAAAATAAAAATGCTCCCGTTACAGGAGCATCTTCTATATAAAGTTTCGGTTTACTTATCGGTAGGCGCTTTTTTACCTGCGAGTAATTTCTCCATCGCAGTAGCTGCTCTTCTTTTTCTTGTTTCTGCTCTTTTTGCGTCTTTTATAAAGCTCACATATTCTTCCTGGTGTCTTTCACTTAAACTGGTGAAGAATTCCTTGGCCGAGCTATGTTTTAAAAAGAAGTGCTCCAATTCGGCAGGAAGGGTAAGCAATGTTTTTTCAAATTCTTCCCCTCTAACTTCCATTGGCTTTTCAGTAAAGCTGCGGCTTTTGTTGGGAAGCTGTTCAGTCTTCTCAAAACGCATCGCCATCCACACGTGATCGAGCGGCACCTGGCGAATGCTTTCAAAGCCATTATCGCTGAGCATATCCCAGCTCGTATCCCTGTTCAGATCGCTCACAATCTTACTGGTGGTTTTGGGATAGGCGATCCAAAGCTTGCTCTCTTTATGAAGGGCCGGGAAAACATCCCGCATGATATTGCACATCTGGTTGACATTCACCGCAAAAACAAGGGCAAAGTCAACTTTTTTACTCTTCAGTAACGGTGTTACGTTCTTCGAGTACGACAACTTGGCAAACTGCTTTTCGATCGATGATGGCAAACCCTGAATTAAGAGGTTCTTTTCGTCTTTTAACTGTAGTTTTTCGAGTACACTTTGTAATGCAGACATCCTCAGAGGAAATTTAGGTGAAACTAAATCGAGGGTGCAAAAGTAAAGAATATAGCCTGTTTTTGCAACAAAAAGCCCATCAAATTGCGGATTTGACGGGCTTTTTTAAGCTTTTATGTTGTTTTATGATACCAGCTATAGTGCTTACAGCATCGTTCTTTGCGTCGCACCTGCCTTTGCCGGCAGGCAGGCTCTTGTACTTGTATATCATTGAGCATCAAATCGAATTACTTCCTTGGACGATAGTAATTCTTAATGGTCTCATCCATTATTTTATTCAGTTCATTGATCCTTCTTTGTTCTGCCGGGTGCGTGCTTAAGAATTCTGGTGGACGGTTACCGCCGCCTGCCTGCATCATTCTTGTCCAAAGCCCAATGGCTTCTCGTGGATTATAACCTGCCAATGCAGTATATCTTAATCCCAGCTTGTCTGCCTCCAACTCCTGGTTACGGCCGTGCGGTAATGCATAACCCACTGCTGAACCCACATCATATAAACCCATGAACATATTCTGCGTTTCTGCCGGACGGTTACTTAAAGCTACCGAAAGCGCTACGCCACCTAATTGCTGGATCAAAGAATTGCTCATACGCTCAGTTGAGTGACGGGCTACTGCGTGAGCGACCTCGTGTCCAACTACTACCGCTAAAGCTGCTTCGTTCTGAGTGATAGGCAATAGACCGGAATACACCACGATCTTGCCACCTGGCATACACCATGCGTTCGCTTCATTATTCTGAACCAGGTTATACTCCCATTGGTAACCGGCTAGATAGTCACCTAAACCCTGCTTCTGGTAGTATTGCGTTACTGCCTGGGCCACCCTGCTTCCTACTCTTTGTACCATTTCGGCATCCCTGCTACTATTAGGATTCGCCACTTTATTTTCGTTAAGGAACTGGCGGTATTGTGTTTTAGCCATGCTCTGCATCTCATTTTCACTCACCAGGTTCAATGTTTTTCGGCCTGTGATAGGATTGGTACTACAGGCGACAACCAACAAAGCCACAACCACTGATGAGAATAAGGATATCTTCTTACCCATATACTTTCTGTTTAATACGCTAAAAAGTCAATATCTGTACCAAAGGAAATAGACCTGCAGCAGGCGTTGCCGGTTTAACAGGTAAGATGTTAATGGTTTTTAAAGCGTGAGACCTCCGCTGGCGCATGGAAGAGATGTAGCTGAGCCTTGGAAAACCCATACTGAGGCTAAGAAGAGCCTTATTAAGCTTTCGGAAGGCTTCGCTAAGCCGTAGGAAGAGTTCGCCAAGCCATCGGAAAGCTTCGCTAACCCATAGGAAGAGCTCGCTAACCTGTAGGAAGGCTTCGCTAACCTGTAGGAAGACTTCGCTAAGCCGTAGGAAGGCTTCGCGAAGCCATAAGAAGAGTTCGCTAACCCATAGGAAGAGTTCACTAACCCATAGGAAGACTTCGCGAACCCGTAGGAAGACTTCGCTAAGCGATCGGAGAGAGAACGGCATTTATGAAAGGATGGGAGCATTGCCATTTCTGATTGTTGCCACGTAGACAGAAAGTACAAGTGAGTGACACAACAGGCGATGCTATGAAAAACAAAAGCTGGCGACAAAACCAGCTTTTTTATTATTGATTGTTTTTTTGATTAATCCCTGTCTCTTCTTCTTGCCCTGCGACGATCCCGGTGTTTGAGGATGGGCACTTTACTTTCCTCACCTCTTAACAGGCGACCGATGTTCTTTTGGTGGGTGAGCACTACCAGTAAAGCAACTGAAATAGCAAAGATGCGGTAGAGCGGTTCTTCTTCGTTGAAGATGAAAAGTATGAATACTGCAAAGGCAACACTTGCTAATATGGAACTGAGCGAAACGAACCTTGTGAGGTATAAGACTAATAAGAATACACCTACACAACATATGGCTACCAATGGCTGGATGGCGATGACCATTCCAAACAAAGTAGCTACCCCTTTACCGCCGCGGAAATCTGCCCATACGGGAAAGATGTGACCAACCACAGAAGCAAGCCCAAGGCCTACCATGAAATTGGTGCGCTCCCACTCGTTGGCCATATAATAAGGAAGTAAAATGTATAAGGAAGTTGCGAGTACACCTTTTACTACATCGGCGATCATCACAATAGTACCCCATTTGCTGCCGAGTACCCTGTAAGTATTGGTGGCACCTGCATTACGGCTACCGTATTCCCTGATGTCGATACCGAAGAAATATTTGCTGATCCAGACTGCTGTAGGTATACTGCCAATCAAATATGCCGCAATAATTAATACTACTTCGTTCATTGGTTGATTTGTTGGGATGGCAAATATACGGGCTGAGGCTAAAAGTTAATGATGACTTAACGCAGGTTTAGAGGAAAATTAATGAGTGCATTGTATGCATATCCAATCGCCCTTATGCAAAATACTAGTGCTGCGTAAGTTATATTGGTTAAATAAGTTAATCATGCCTGCTTCATCCTGCTTTAATAAGCCGCTGAATAAAATAGTGCCTGCCGGTTGAAGGTTTTGTGCAATAAAACCGATATTCTCTTCTATGATGTTTCGGTTGATATTGGCGAGGATGATATTAAATTTCTGCATCACATTAGCGGTATCTCCTTTCATTAAAGTGATGCGATGGCAATCGTTGGTCTCAAGGTTCTCGGTAGCATTTTGAATGCACCAATCGTCATAATCTACGGCAAGTATTTCTGATGCGCCCAGCTTCTCGGCCAGGATGGCAAGAATGCCGGTGCCGGTGCCGAAATCAAAAACAGTTGCATTGTTGAAGCTGAGTGATTGCATTTGTTTCATCATCATCCAGGTAGTAGCATGGTGGCCGGTGCCGAAGCTCATTTTGGGGGTGATGATGATCTCGTGTTGTACGTTTTCTATGGGTTGATGAAAGGCTGCTCTTACACCAACGAAGTCATCAACGGTGATAGGCTCGAAGTTGGATTCCCAGAGTTGATTCCAGTTTTGCTCCTTGATTGTTTGTATAGTGTATTGAAGTTGGTGGGGAGTGATAATAGATTGAAGTATCTCTTCATTGAAATCAGTTTCGGCGATGAAAGCTTTGACTGAATCATCGTTTTCTTCAAAGCCATAAAAGTTTTCAGAAGAAAGATGAGCGATGAGCACTTCTTTAAGTTCTTCGTTGGATATATTGATGGAAACTTCGATGTAGTTCATTGTAATATATTTCTCGCTGAAATCGCGGAAAACACGAATAAGAAAATTGCTTTGGTGAATTCAGTGTTTTCTGCGAGATAATTAAAAAAGTCCCACAAAGGTGGGACTTGTATTGACTGTTGCGTTTTAAAAATTATTCAGGCTGCTGCTGAGTTCCTTCATCACTTTGCTGCGGTTGTTGCTGCTCGCCTTCTTGCCTCCTTGGTTTTTCAAACTTTGGTCTTTCGCCTTCACGTCGTTGAGGTCTTTCGCCTCTATCCCCACCCCTGTTATCATCCCTTCTCTGCGGACGCTCACCTCTATCTCCACCTTCAGGTCTTTCTACATAACCTTCCGGTTTTGGCATTAAAGCTTTACGGCTTAGTTTGAATTTACCAGTCTTCTGATCTACACCAATAAGTTTTACTTTCACTTTATCGCCATCGTTCAATACACCTTCCATTGTATTCAAACGCTTCCAGCTAATTTCAGAAATGTGAAGCAATCCTTCTTTCTTAGGCAAGAATTCAACAAATGCACCAAACTCTTTGATACCTTTTACTGTTCCTTCATATACGGAACCAACTTCAGGTACAGCAGTTAATCCTTTCACCCAATCGATTGCTTTTTGCAAGCTTTCTTTATTAGTTGAGAAGATGCTTACTTCACCTGTATTGCCAACTTCTTCGATATTGATAGTAGTTCCTGTTTCTCTCTGAATTTCCTGAATCACTTTACCCTGTGGCCCGATAACTGCACCGATGAATTCTTTATCGATGATCAGTTTCTCCATTCTTGGTGTATGCGGCTTCACTTCCGGCCTCGCTTCGCTGATGCAATTGTACATCGCATCCAGAATATGCATTCTACCTGCTTTCGCCTGGTTGAGCGCTTCTCTCATCACCTCCATGCTAAGACCGTCGATCTTGATATCCATCTGCACGCCGCAGATACCGTCTCTTGTGCCGGTAACTTTAAAATCCATATCACCTAAGTGATCTTCATCGCCAAGAATATCAGAAAGAATAGCGTATTTATTGTCTGATGCTCTTGTGATCAATCCCATTGCGATACCGCTCACGTGTTTTGGCATTGGAACACCTGCATCCATTAACGCCAATGAACCTGCACACACAGTAGCCATAGATGAAGAGCCGTTACTTTCAAGGATATCTGAAACGATCCTGATAGTATAAGCGTATTCTTTACCTGGTGCCATTTGTTTCAGTGAACGCATTGCCAGGTTACCATGACCTACCTCTCTTCTACCCGGGCCTCTGAGGAATTTAATTTCTCCGGTAGAGAATGGTGGGAAATTATAGTGAAGAATGAATTTGGAATATTCAGAAGTGGCAGCGCTCTCTACTAACAGCTCATCTAAAGGAGTTCCTAAAGTAACTGTTGTTAACGATTGAGTTTCCCCTCTCGTAAACAATGCAGAACCATGTGGTGCCGGAAGAATATCTGTTTCCATTGCTAAGGGGCGAACTACATCAAGTGCTCTTCCATCTAATCTTGTTCTATCATCCAGGATCATGTTACGAACAACTTCCCATTGCAGATCTTCAAGATATTTTTTAGCAAGTTTCTGTTGTTTTTCTTCAGCTTCCTCACCAAGACTTGCGATCAATTCATCTTTCAATAATTTGAATGCGTCGCCTCTTTCATGTTTGCTGCTTTTGCTGGAAGCTATTTTATATAACCTGTCTTTAGCGAATGCTTCTACTACATTACGCAGTTCTTCATTCTGTTCGGGCTTTTTATAATCTCTTTTACCTGTAACGCCTTTTTTATCTCTCAGCTCCTGCTGTGCCTTTATCTGTGTACGAATAGCATTATGCGCTACTTCAAGCGCTTTAACCAGATCTTCTTCCTGGCATTCTTTACTTTCACCTTCCACCATCATCAGGTTCTTTTCAGTAGCTGCGATGATGAAATCCATATCTGCATTTGCCATCTGGCTTCTTAATGGATTCACCACATATTCGCCATCTATTCTTGCAACACGAACTTCAGATATGATCTCTTTAATAGGCACATCTGATACGGCTAATGCAGCAGATGCAGCTAAACAAGCCAATGCATCTGGCATCACTTCAGGATCAGATGAGATCAAAGTGATGATCACCTGTACCTCGCAATAATAATCTTCAGGGAATAAAGGACGAAGGGCTCTATCCACCAATCGGCTAATAAGCACTTCATAATCACTCAATCTTCCTTCTCTTTTAAAGAAAGATCCCGGTATACGGCCAGCAGAAGCAAACTTCTCCATATAGTCTACACTTAATGGAAAAAAATCTTGTCCTTCTTTTGGCTCCGGGTTAGCTACAACCGTAGCCAGCATAATACAATTGCCCTGGCGAACCGTGACTGAACCATCAGCCTGGCGGGCAAGTTTTCCTGTTTCAATTGTTACCTCTTGTCCGTTGAGGTTAAATGATACACTTGTTGGTTGTGATAACATTTGCTAATGTTTTAATACGAAAACTTCTAAGGTGGGACACATGAAGCAGTCGTTTGTTTGTAATGTTTTTTGCAACAAAACAGGCACACGTACAAAAAAACGATTCCCAACCGTAACATGTACTTGTTGGGAATAGCTTTACATACGAATGAATATTTTATTTTCTTAAACCCAGTTTTTCGATCAAAGCACGATAACCGGTAAGGTTGTGCTTTTGCAGGTAGCTCAGCAATCTTTTACGCTGACCAACCAATTGCATTAATCCTCTGTGGGTAGCAAAATCTTTCTTATTTGCCTGTAAATGAGTGGAAATGTTAGAGATACGCTCAGTTAATAAAGCGATCTGACCCTCAATAGAGCCTGTGTTTTTAGCACTACCACCGTGCGTTGCAAAAATGTTCTTTTTAGTTTCTGTTGTTAAAGGCATTTCTAACTGTTTTTTGTGGGAACCACTCCCACTTGTTCTGTCTTTTATTGTGGCGGCAAAAGTAGGGGAAAAAGGCTAAAAAAAGGGCATGAAAGAGAAGATTTTTTATGAAGCCAGCTCCAGATCGGCTATTTAACTTTTCTTGCGTCGCACACTTGTACGTCCAGATTCGCCGGGGAGCAGCCTTATTCTAAACTCCATCCAATGCAATATAAAGCGTCCAATTATATTTGTTGCTCTAACTCATCCTC
This sequence comes from Bacteroidota bacterium, assembly GCA_023429825.1. GTDB lineage: Bacteria > Bacteroidota > Bacteroidia > Chitinophagales > Chitinophagaceae > JAEZDC01. The sequence goes on from JAEZDC010000133.1 coordinate 37,010, forward strand.
TTGGCAAAACTTGTTTTCACCGTAACCAACGACCTTAGCTACGATCAGCGCATGCAACGCATCTGCAGCTCATTGGCTGCCAATGGGTACAATGTATTGTTGGTAGGCAGGAAACGGGCAAAGTCCGCAGAATTACCTCCCCAGATATTTCAACAAAGAAGACTGAATTGCTGGTTTGAAAAAGGGCCTCTCTTTTATATAGAATATAATACAAGGCTTTTCTTTTTCTTAATGTCTGTTAAAACGGATGTGATCTGTGCTATCGATCTGGATACGATTCTGCCCTGCTTTTTTGTTTCAATATTGCGGCAAAAGAAAAGGGTGTATGATGCGCATGAACTGTTTACCGAGTTAAAAGAGATCATCACCAGGCCCGGCGTATTAAAGATGTGGATGATGATCGAAAAGTTTACTGTTCCAAAATTCAGGAACGGTTATACTGTAAATCAATCTCTAGCTGATGAATTGTATAGAAGATACGGAGTGAAGTATGAAGTGTTAAGAAATATCCCACGAAAGTTGACCGATAGCAGTCGGCAGCCAACAGCAGATAAATTTATAATTTACCAGGGAGCTGTAAACGAGGGCAGAAGTTTTGAAACATTAATTCCTGCAATGCAACAGGTGTATGGGAAGCTGATCGTTTGTGGTGAAGGCAATTTTTTTAATCAAACCAAAGCGTTAGTAAAATATTACGGAGTTGAAAAGAAAGTGGAGACAAGAGGGTACGTTCCCCCAGAGGAACTAAAAAGCATTACTCCTAAAGCTCGTGCTGCAGTAATGATATTTGAACCAACCGGGATGAACCAGTATCATTCATTAAGCAATCGCTTTTTTGATTATATCATGGCAGGTGTACCGCAGGTTTGTGTT
>JAEZDC010000072.1 GCA_023429825.1 Bacteroidota bacterium
GAACCTGATGACGCAGACATCGATGAAAACGTAGAACTAGAAGATGTTGATGAAGATGATTATGATGATGTAGAAGACGACAGCGATGAGGATGATGAAGTTTTATAAGAATAAAATTGTCGATAACGGGAGCAGTGAGTGATCACTGCTTTTTCTTTTTGTACACCAGCATGATAATCTTATAAAGAAACTTGCGGCAAAGAACTCAACTTTGTTGAACGATAATTATATTCGTCTCCAACTGATTGCTTAACTACTTTGCTTATGAGCCAAAAACAGTATGGCGTCCTTTCTATTCCAGTTATTGTCGGTGCCCTTGGGTATTTTGTCGATATATATGACCTCCTCCTTTTTACTATTGTAAGAGAGCCCAGCCTCGCAGGTATCGGAGTAAATCTTTCCGATAAAGCCGCAGTGTTGGCAGCGAGCACAAAAATTATCAACTGGCAGATGATCGGCTTACTTATCGGTGGAATTCTCTGGGGCATCATGGGCGATAAGAAAGGTAGATTGAGTGTACTCTTTGGATCTATTCTTATTTATTCCGTTGCCAACTTCATCACCGGGTATGTACAAACAGTAGATCAATATGCATGGGCACGATTTGCTGCAGGTATCGGGTTGGCAGGCGAACTTGGTGCAGGGATCACACTGGTGAGCGAATTACTTCCTAAAAACAAAAGAGGTATCGGTACTTCCCTCGTAGCTGGTATCGGATTGTTTGGCGCAGTGGCAGCTTACTTCGTGTATTCCGAAACACAGGACTGGAGATTGTGTTACAAGATCGGCGGCGGGCTAGGCGTTGGATTACTCATCCTTCGTATAAGTGTTGCTGAAAGTGGCATGTTCAAAGAAATAAAGCAAACGAATGTTGTGAGAGGCAATATTCTTATGTTCTTCACTAATTCAACGCGTTTCAGGAAATACATGCTTGCTATTCTGATTGGGTTACCTACCTGGTATGTGATCGGCATTCTTGTGAACCTGAGTAATCGTTTCGCAACAGATCTATACGGAGATAACAGTATCATCTCTGGTAAAGCGATCATGTATGCCTACGCTGCGATCGCCATTGGTGATATTATGATCGGGTTCATCAGCCAATGGTTCAGAAGCCGCAAGAAGGCATTATACCTGTACTATCTACTTTGCATTATATCAGGCGTACTCTTCTTCTCGCCTTTTAATAATAACGACACAAGAATGTACATCATCTGTACCTTACTAGGATTCAGCACCGGGTTCTGGGCGATTTTCGTTACGATGGGCGCCGAACAATTTGGTACAAACCTGAGAGCCACCGCAGCCACTACCATTCCCAACATGGTGCGTGGTGCCTTGCCTTTGATCAATCTCATGTTTGTCGACGTATTTCAAAAAAGCTGGGGCTGGGCATTGGTGCAAAGTGCAATAGTTACAGGTGTGATCGTAATGACGGTTACATTAATTGCTGCATACTTTACCGAAGAAACATTCCACAAAGACCTTAATTATGTTGAGGTAGAAGAAGCCCTGCCATAAATTTTTTTATGTAACAGGGGCAAGTGCTACTATTGAGCTTCGTTGTGTCACTCACTTGTGCGTTCAGTTCTTTATTGAGCTTTCTTTCCGCATCTTTGTAGCTGATGAAATTCCTGATCATTCGTTTTTCTTCTATTGGTGATATTGTATTAACTACACCTGTTGTACGTTGCCTCAAGCAACAGGTACCTGGTGCTGAAGTGCATTACTTAACGAAAGACCGTTTCCGGGGAATCGTTGAAACCAATCCATACATAGATAAGGTATTTGCCCTGGAACATAGCTGGGAACTGATGATCCATGAATTGAAAGAAGAGAAATACGATTACATCATCGACCTGCACAAAAACCTGCGCACACTTAAAGTAAAAAAAGCACTTAAAGTAAAAAGCTATTCTTTCAATAAACTGAATATTCAGAAGTGGCTGCTTACCGCGTTAAAAGTGAATGTGCTTCCTGCTATTCATATTGTTGACAGGTACATGGAAACAGTGAAAAGGTTTGGAGTGATCAACGATAAGAGGGGGCTTGATTATTTCATTCCGGAAAAAGACAAGGTAAAAGACAATGATATCCCTGCCCAACATTTGTTTGGATATATAGGCATTGTGATCGGGGCTGCACACAACACTAAGAAACTCCCCACACAAAAACTAAAAGAGTTGTGTGCTCAAATCAAATACCCGGTCATCTTATTGGGTGGCCCTGAAGACAAAGCTGCCGGAGATGAAATTGCCTCTGCCGATGATGTCAAGATCTATAATGCATGTGGTAAGTTTAACCTGAACGAAAGTGCCGACCTTGTACGAAAAGCTAAAGTGATCATCACACACGATACCGGCCTGATGCACATAGCCGCAGCTTTTAAAAAACCGGTACTGTCCGTTTGGGGCAACACGGTTCCTTCATTTGGAATGACACCTTATTTTGGCAATAGCCCGATCATCGATGTAAGATTTGAAGTAGAGAAACTGTGGTGCCGCCCTTGCAGTAAGATCGGGTACGGCAAATGCCCGTTAGGTCATTTTAAATGCATGAACAAGCATGATATAGAGCAAATGGCAAGAGTGGCTGTTAATTGCACTCAGCCGGGATAGCGGCTCTCGCAGAAAATGCAGAATCCGCTAAACTTTTTGTTTCTCCCTTCTGCGCATTCAGCGCTTTCTGCGAGATAAAATTTCTAACTTGCCGCCTGCCCGGCGAAGTTATGAACGCTGAAGAGTGCGACGCAACAAAAGTTAAAGTGAATACAAGAGCTCACCTCCAAAAACAAAAAAATGTCTTATAAAAAAGTTGAAGAATATTGTGATGATGCAATGGATGCCATGATAAAGGCCAACAAGGAAATCTTATTGCAACTGGGAGAAGATCCGGAAAGAGAAGGCCTGCAAAAAACACCTGAACGTGTGGCCAAAGCAATGCAATATCTAACCCACGGTTACAAGATGGATGCTGTACATATCTTGAACTCAGCCAAGTTCAAAGAAGATGTAAGCGAAATGGTCATCGTTAAAGACATTGAACTATACAGCATGTGTGAGCATCACATGTTGCCATTCTTTGGTAAAGCACATATTGCTTACATACCTAACGGCTATATTTGCGGTTTAAGCAAACTGGCAAGAGTGGTAGATGTATTTTCAAGAAGATTGCAGGTACAGGAAAGACTAACCACGCAGATATTAGAGGCCATAAAAGAATCATTGAACCCGCTTGGTGTGGCAGTGGTTGTAGAAGCAAAGCATCTGTGCATGATGATGCGAGGTGTACAAAAACAAAATTCAGTTACTACAACATCTGCGTTCCATGGCGAATTTTTGAATAATAACATTACCAGGAATGAATTCCTGAAACTGATATCCGCCCATTTAAGTTAACACCCATTAATTCACCAACTCCCTACCCTAATTGTCGAATTGACTAATGACTAATTAACTATTACCATGAAACACGCATATATCTTCCCCGGGCAAGGTTCTCAATTCAGTGGAATGGGAAAATCTTTGTATGATAGCAGTACACAGGCCAAAGAATTATTTGAGCAGGCCAATGATGTATTGGGTTTCCGTATCAGTGATATCATGTTCAACGGAACGGATGAAGAATTGAAGCAAACAAAAGTTACACAGCCGGCCGTATTTCTTCATTCTGTAATAGCGTATAAAAACCTCGCAGATGCTACTCCCGATATGACAGCGGGTCATTCGCTCGGTGAGTTTTCTGCATTAGTTGCAAACAATACCTTGAGTTTTGAAGATGCTTTGAAACTCGTAAGCATCAGGGCACAGGCCATGCAAAAAGCCTGCGAGATCAATCCTTCTACGATGGCTGCAGTATTAGCATTAGCAGATGAGAAAGTGGAAGAGATATGCAAACAGGTAAATGATGAATCAGGTGAAGTGGTGGTGGCTGCAAATTATAACTGTCCCGGCCAACTTGTTATCAGCGGATCTGTTAAAGGAATAGAAATTGCCTGCGAACGAATGAAAGCTGCGGGAGCAAAAAGGGCTTTGGTATTACCTGTCGGGGGTGCATTTCATTCTCCGTTAATGTCACCGGCAAAAGAAGAATTAGCTGCAGCAATCGACTCTACTATATTCAATATTCCTTCTTGCCCGGTGTACCAGAATGTAGTGGCCAGGGCCGTTACCGATCCTGCAGAGATCAAAAAGAACTTAATTGATCAACTGACCGGTGCGGTACGCTGGACACAATCGGTGCAGGCAATGGTAGCAGATGGTGCAACGAAATTTATTGAGGTTGGGCCGGGTAAAGTATTGCAGGGATTAGTGCAGAAGGTACATAAAGAAGCAGAAGTGAGTGGCGTCAGCTAAAAGAATGCCTCATTGTCGAATTAGCAAATGGGTATAGCACAATTCACCCACTCTCCATCAAAACTTGCGTTGTACTTCTTATAAAAGGTTATAGCCGGCTCATTCCATTCCAACACCTGCCAGGCAATACCGCTGAACCTTTTTTCTTTGGCTTCTTCTATTAGTCTATCAAAGAGAAGTGAGCCTACACCTTTGCATCTCCATGCTTCCGTTACAATAATATCTTCGAGATACATTCTTTGCCCTTTCCATGTGGAATATCGAACATAGTATAACGCAAATCCAATAATGTTACTTTCTTCTCCCACTCCTTTGGAGGGGTTAGGGGAGCTTGAAGCTTCAGCAACAAAAGCCCACCACACAGGCTTTTCTCCAAAACCACTTTCTTCAAAATGCTCTAATGTAACAGTGACCTCGTTGGGTGCTTTTTCATATACAGCAAGTTCATGCACTAACTCAAGTAAACGTTGACAATCCTTCTTTTCTGCCCTTCTTTTGGTAATACTCATGGGGGTGTTTCAGGTTTATCTTAGCCTGTCCATACTTTTTATAAGGTTCTGATCCTTTCTTACGCCTTTTGCAGCAAGGAAGAGGAACACAGGCACTGCAAAATATAACAGTGCTTCTATTCTTATACCTCCGCTTTCAAATTTGCTTGTCGCCATGAATAAAAGCACCAATGCAACGATAGCGCTGATCATCGATATAAGTGTCACCACGAACTGGTGCTTGCGATTGTAATAACTGAATAATCCATGTATCGCTCCTACTATTGCAATGCTCATGAATATAATGATCGGTATATTAAAAGTAGAGGTCATAACCGCTGCTACCATCTGCTGACCGGTGGATGTTTCGGTTCCATCACCGCCCATCATCCTGGTACCACCATAAAAAGGAAACTGGAATGTTAATCCGCCACAAATCGCAGCAAGCACAAACCATAAAGATTGAATACGTTGGATCATGTTACTCAGTTTAAAAGTTTTTAGTTTAAGGTCTTGAGTTGCGTCCCCTTAAATTCAAATGATTTTATGAGATGATCGAGGTTTGGAATTGAAGATTTACAAACTCAAAACCTCTCATTCAACTACCCCAACTCCGGGTACAGAGGATACTGCTCCATAAACCCGTTCACTTCCTTCTTCACATTAGCTATTACAGCTTCATCGTCCGGGTTCATCAGCACCCTGTCAATTACATTTACTACAAATTGCATGTCGCTTTCTTTCATGCCTCTGGTAGTGATAGCGGCTACTCCAAATCTTATTCCTGAAGTTACAAATGCACTCTTATCATCAAACGGAACCATGTTCTTATTCGCTGTAATATCGGCAGCGCCTAAAACGTTCTCTGCTTTTTTTCCGCTGATGTTTTTATTACGCAGATCAATAAGCATAAGGTGATTATCCGTTCCTCCGCTGATGATCTGGTACTGTTTTTCTACAAAAGCTTTGGCCATTGCCTGTGCATTGCTTTGAACTTGTTTAGCATACACCGTAAACTCATCAGTCAGTATCTCACCAAACGATACAGCCTTAGCAGCGATCACATGCTCCAGTGGACCGCCCTGTGTACCCGGGAACACAGCCATATCGATCACATGGCTCATCATCCTGATGTTGCCTTTCGGATCTTTTAGTCCAAACGGATTTTCAAAATCTTTTCCCATCATGATGATACCGCCACGGGGCCCACGCAATGTTTTATGGGTAGTGGATGTTACAAAATGACAATGTGCGAATGGAGAGCTCAACAAACCTTTAGCGATCAATCCTGCAGGGTGTGCAATATCAGCCATTACCAATGCGCCCACTTCATCCGCAACTTTCCTGATCCTTGCATAATCAATATCACGGCTATAAGCACTGGCGCCACACACAATAAGCTTTGGCTTTATCTCTCTTGCTTTCTGCTCCAGCATTTCATAATCGATCAACCCTGTCTCCTGCTTCACACCATAAAAATGTGGCTTGTATAATTTACCGCTGAAGTTCACAGGCGATCCATGCGTTAAGTGGCCACCCATGCTCAGGTCCAAACCTAAAATATCATCACCCGGTTGCAGGATCGCCAGCATTAAAGCCGCATTAGCCTGCGCACCACTGTGCGGTTGCACATTGGCATATTCTACGCCGAAGATCTGCTTCAACCTATCAATCGCCAGTTGCTCAGTTTTATCCACCACTTCGCAACCGCCGTAATATCTTCTGCCGGGATAACCTTCTGCATATTTATTCGTCATCACGTTTCCCATCGCCTGCATCACCTGCAAACTGGTGAAGTTCTCACTGGCGATCAGTTCAATGCCACGACGCTGACGATGTAATTCTTCTTTAATGAGGTCAAAAACCAAAGTATCTCTTTGCATTCATCAAGGTTTGCGGCAAAAGTAGTTGGAAACAGGTAAATAGGTATGGGAGAATTTTTATGTAGCCGCCAATAGAATATCTATTGAACTTCTGTTGCGTCGCACTCTTATACGTTCTGCTCATCATTCATCTGTCTATGCATTTTGCAAATGAATTATATTGATCAAAAATTATCATGCCCTTCTACGATTTCAATACCAAACAAACCATCAATATCTGGACAGGCATCAATGGTGCTTTCTACCACTCTGATCAATTGACCTTTGGTCATGTTACCCTGGATAAAGGAGCGATCGTTGGAGATCATGCCCATCCACACGAACAATGGACGCATGTATTAGAAGGTGAAATAGAATTTACCATCGCAGGTGAAACTAAAATACTAACCAAAGGCATGGCGGCGTTTATTCCTTCTAATGCCATTCATTCGGCTAAAGCACTTACCGCATGCAAAGTGCTCGATTGTTTTCTACCTACCAGGGAAGATTTTATTGACAAAGAAACCAATAGCCTTTAACCATTATAGGGTTCTTATAGGGATGTTATAGGGACCTTATAGGGTTTTTATAGGGTCTTTGCTTTGGGTCTGCTTCGCCTTTGATTCGGGTCTGGGTCGTATCTGGGTTTACTCTGCTTCGCTAAGAAAGACGAATGATGACCGAAGCAGACCCGACCAAGACCCTAACGAGGTCCGACCCTAACCCACTGGCTATTGAATAAACATGATCCTCGGTAGTATACTAAATGATTGTTCCACAGCCGGTACGTTATAATTAAATTACCGTAATCGTTTGCAGATCAAATTTGACTTTGCCAGTTTGCATATTTTACTACTTTCACACCTCGTTTGAGCAGAACTGTGTAGAATGGACACGAAACGATTGTTGAGATGAAAGCAATTATACCTGTGGCAGGAGCCGGAACAAAGCTTCGACCACATACCTATACACAACCCAAAGCTTTAATTCCGCTGGCGGGTAAGACCATCTTAAGTTTTATAGTTGATCAGCTTAAAGAAGGTGGTATCAATGAATTCATTTTTATTGTTGGGTACCTTGGGGAAAAGATCCAGGATTATGTAAAGCAAACCTATCCCGATCTTACCACGCATTTCATTTACCAGAATGAAAGACAGGGAACCGGCCATGCAGTAGAACTTACTAAATCTTTAGTGGGAGATGACGAAGTATTTGTTGCGCTGGGCGATACCATTTGCGAATACGATGTGCAGGAAGTCATGAATAGCCCGCATAGCATGCTGGGCGTTAAAAAAGTAGATGATCCCAGAAGCTTTGGTGTGGCCGAGATCAACGATCACGGCAGTATAGAACATGTAAGAGAAAAGCCTGCTATTCCCAAAAGTAATATGGCTTTGGTGGGTTTGTATAAGATAAAAGAGACACAGTTCTTATACGAATGCCTGCATCACATTTTTGAGCAGGACATTCGCAGCTATGGTGAATATAATCTTACGGATGCACTCGAGTGTATGATCAGCCGCGGTGCCGATTTTAAACCTTTCAAAGTAAAGAACTGGTTCGATTGCGGTAAGAAAGAAACACTGCTTACCACTAATGCTTTATTGCTTAAGAAAAGTGGCGGTAACATCAAAGAAGGACATGAATTCAAAGACACGATCATTATTCCCCCGGTGAGTATCGCTCTGGGTTGTAAGATATCCAACTCCATCATCGGTCCGCATGTAACTGTTGGCGCCAATACCACCATTGAGCATTCTATTATCCGCGACAGTATCATCGGATCTTATACAAATCTCTTTGAAGTAGTACTTGATAATTCCCTGATCGGAAGCGATGCTTCAGTAAAAGGACTTAGTAGAAACCTCAACATCGGTGATAATACCGAAATTGATTTTGGGTAGTTAGCGAATGCTTAATGGTAATTAGCAGATGTTATAATTAGCAAATGTTTCTGTGATGAACTAATTTGCTAATTTGCTAATTCATTAATTTGCTAATAAAACCATGCGGTATACCCTTCTATTACTATTTACAATACTTTTTTCCTCCAGCCACTCCCAAATATACAACCTCATAGTAGGCACCTATACAAAAGGAAAAAGTGAAGGTATTTACGTGTATCGTTTCAATACACAACGCGGCATCTTTCTACCAAACGTAGTGAGTAAAGTAGCTACAGAAAATCCATCGTACTTAGTGGTATCGGCTGATCAGAAATTTGTGTATGCAGTGAACGAAAATAGCGGAGATAATGGAACGATCAGTGCATTTTCTTTCGATAAGACAAAAGGAGAATTAAAGCTTTTGAATAAGCAGGTGAGTGGAAGTGATCCTTGTTATGTTACGATAGATAGCACAGGGAAATTTGTGTTGGCTGCCAATTACAATGGTGGTATATCAGTTTTTAAAACAAATGCAGATGGCTCGTTACAGCCAAGAATACAGAACATCGAACATGATGGTTATGGAGTGATCTATGAAAGACAGGATAAAAGTCATGTGCATTCTGTGGCATTCTCTCCGGATCAGAAGTATGTGTTTGCAGCAGATCTGGGTAATGATAGATTGTATCAATACAAGTTTGACCCTGCAGATACGAAGTCACCATTGAAGCCTGCAGATAATCCTTATATCACTTTGTCTGACGGCTCAGGTCCCAGGCATTTTACATTTCACCCCAATGGAAAGTATGCTTACCTGTTGAATGAATTATCGGGACAAATCCATACATACGCCTACACGAATGGTCAAATGCAGGAAATGCAAACCATTGCTTCAACCACCATAGGTGATAAGTTTCAGAAAGGGAGCGCTGATATTCATGTAACGCCGAACAGTAAATTTCTATATAGCTCCAATCGCGGTAAAGCAAACAACATTGCTATTTTTAAAGTGGCACATGACGGTAAGTTAAACGAAGGTGGCCATCAACCAGTAAATGCACACCCCAGGAATTTTGTGGTAGATCCTACAGGTAAATTTTTACTGGCAGCAAGCAAAGACCAAAACACCATCCAGGTTTTTGCCATCAATCCTAACTATGGTTTATTGGAAGACACGGGTGTAAAGCTCGAAGTAGACATGCCGGTTTGTTTAAAATTTGTTCCGGTTAAGTAATTAGCAGATCAGCAAATAAGATTAATAGCAAATGTGTTAATTAGAAGATGATAAACCCCAGCATTCCGTTAGGTATCATATGCTAATTTGCTAATTAGCCCATTTGCTAATTACTTTGCTGATTATGTTCTCAAACCGCATTACTCAACTCTTCAATATTCAATACCCCATCATCCAGGCAGGAATGATCTGGGCCAGCGGATGGAAATTAGCCTCTGCAGTTTCTAATGCGGGCGGCTTAGGTATTATTGGCAGTGGCAGTATGTATCCTGATGTATTAAGAGAACATATCCAAAAATGCAAAGCGGCTACGAATAAACCTTTTGGCGTAAATGTTCCGCTGCTCTACCCTGATCTTGAAAAGCATATCCAGATCATCATCGAAGAAAAAGTACCAATCGTCTTTACTAGTGCAGGAAACCCAAAAACATGGACATCGGTCTTAAAAGAAAAAGGAATTAAAGTAGTTCATGTAGTGAGCAGCAGCAAATTTGCCAAAAAATCGGAAGAAGCAGGCTGTGATGCCGTAGTAGCGGAAGGGTTTGAAGCTGGTGGACATAACGGAAGAGAAGAGACCACTACGCTTGTACTCATTCCTGCAGTTTGCCAGGCTGTAGAAATACCGGTAATTGCTGCAGGAGGAATTGCAACAGGAAGACAGATGTTTGCCACCATGGCATTGGGTGCAGAAGGCGTACAGGTAGGAAGCCGGTTTGTGTGTACCCCCGAAGCATCATCGCATGAAGCATTTAAACAGGCGGTAATGAAAGCAGGAGAAGGTGATACTGTTTTGAGTATGAAACAGGTAGTGCCCGTCCGTTTGCTCAAAAACCATTTTTTCGAGGAGGTGAATGCAGCGGAACAACGCGGCGCTGACTCTAATGAATTAAAGGCCATTTTAGGAAGAGGACGAGCCAAGAAAGGGATGTTTGAAGGGGATATGGAGCAAGGTGAACTGGAAATTGGACAGGTAAGTGCCCTCATCAGGGAAATTAAACCCGCAGCGGAAGTTGTTTCCGATATTTGGACAGATTTCCAGGCATGCTTAGCCCAGCCACTTAAAGATTGTTGAAAAATATTTAGATGTTAATTTTGGTTAATGGCCTTGGCAGCGATGTAATTTTAACTACTTTTATTTTCACCTAAAAGCAACTGCCATGAAAAAATTTACCCTCTCGCTGATCAGTTTACTAATAGCTGGTTTTTGCTTTGCAGGAGCTGGCAGTAATTCCAGCCCGAATTTATCCGGAACCGTTATAGATGCCAGTACAAAAAAGCCTTTGGCAGAGGTGACGATCGTTGCACTGAACGCAGCTACAAAAGGTGAACATGTGATCACTACTGATGCAAACGGCAACTACAAAGTAGCGAACCTTCCTGATGGCACATACAAGCTCAAGTTTACAAAAGACGATTATAATACCGTGGAGAAAAGAGAAGTGAGCATCAAAACACAAAGCCCTACCAAGGTAAATATTGAAATGGTGGCTGAAGCTTTGGATGAGATCAACAACCGCAGATCATGGTGGGACAAATTTGATATTTTCCTATAAGCAAAGTCTATCCTACTCTTTGCTTTGAAAGTGCCGGCCTCGAGCTGGCATTTTTGATTATGTACGAGCATCAGCTGTCATCTATAAGCTATAAGTAATGATCTAATCCCATAAACGCACCAATTGAGAGATGAGATTACCTATTACTGAAAGGAGCCGACCTGTTGATTGCTGATGGCTATTCTTAGCACAAGAGTGCGACGCAACGAAGCTTAACCGGAGTTACTGCACCCTGCTACACAATTAAGCTTTTCGGAAAGCCCACTTCCACATTTCTTTCCAGGTGGGTTTTTTACCATACATGAGGATGCCGGTGCGGTAGATTTTACCAGCCAACCATGTAGTACCCATGAATCCAAGAATGAGAAAAGCCATGCTCAATACGAGTTCCCACACGGTGACTCCACCAGGAATACCATGTGCCACTCTTGCCATCATCACCACCGGTGAAGTAAGCGGGAACATGCTACCAAAAACTGCCAAACCGCTATATGGATTGTTTACAGCTTTCATCATGATCACGATAGAGAAGACAATAGGCATTGTTATCGGCAACATTAAACTTTGTGCATCCTGTGGGTCTTCATTCACCGCGCTACCCACCGCTGCGAATAGTGAAGAGTATAGCATGTATCCGCCCAGGAAATAGAATATGAAACAGCCTATAATTAACGGGAAATTGATCTGGGAAAGGTTTGCACTGATCGCACCCATAGCAGTTTCTGCCTGTTGGGCACTTCCGCCACCCATTGGTGATTGTACAGAGGAAACATCCATACCAAACAGTAAGGGTAACAGCATCTGTAACATCGTTACGAGTAATATCCAGATAAAAAATTGAAGCAGGCCCACTGCACCGATACCAATGATCTTACCCATCATTAACTGGAAAGGCTTTACACTGCTTACGATCACTTCAGCAATGCGGCTCACTTTTTCTTCCATCACCCCACGCATCACCATCGTTCCATAGATAAACAGGATAATGTAAATAAGAAAGCCGGAGATGAATCCTACGCCATAACTAATGCCTGCCTTTATATCATTTTCCTTTTCTCCTTTCGTAGTTTGAAAGTCTAAATGGGTCTTTCTTTTCTGAATACTATCCAGTTGTTGCTTGCTGATGTTGAGAGCCAGCAAACGTTTTTCTTCGATCTGTGAAGTGAGTTTATCTCCTATATCATCTCTTGTCATCAGTCCCATCTTCTTTTCAGAAACAAGATGAACGGTATCAAAAGAATTAACCGTCGTTCCCTCCGGGATGATAACGTATGCATCAAATTCTCCTGCTTTCAATTTCGCCTTTAATGAACTTTCACTCTCATTATTCAGGAAGGTGAATTTGATATTATCATCATTCTTCACACTGCTGTTAAGAATGTTAGCTTTATCTGCGATGGCTACTGATATGTTCTCATCATTGCTTACCGAGAAATATATAATAAGAGCGTAAAACCCGAAAATCAGCAATGGCAATAATATAGTGCTCAACAAGAAAGTCTTCTTCTTCACCCTGGTAAGAAATTCTCTTCTTGCTACGATCAAAATCTTATTCATATAAGCAGTTTATTAAGTTATACGTTTTGAAAAGCCCTGGCTGTAGATCTGGTTCCCTCTACCAGGCGAATGAATATCTCGTTCAGGCTAGGCAATATTTCATTAAAGGAAGAAATATTCAATCCCTTTCCAATAAAATATTGCAACACATCATTGTTATTGTACTCGTTGTGTTTTTGAATAGTAACAGAATGTTTATCGTTACGCTTTACATCAAACAGGTAAGTGGCCAGGTGTTCGGGCAATAGTTCGTTTTCAAAATGAATGCTGAAGAGGTTTTGTTTATGCTGCTGCTTCACACTGTGCACTGTACCATCTAATATTTTCTTACCGAGATTCACCAATACAATATGATCACAGATCTCTTCTACCTGCTCCATTCTATGCGTACTGAAGATGATGGTGCTCCCTTTTTTGGCCAGGTTGAATATCTCATCTTTAATGAGGTTGGCATTCACAGGATCAAGGCCACTGAATGGCTCATCCAGTATGATCAGTTTTGGTTCATGCAGAACAGTGGTAACAAACTGTAATTTCTGGCTCATTCCCTTACTCAGGTCTTCTACCTTTTTATTCCACCAGCTTTCCATTTCCAGCCTCGTAAACCAATATTTAATCTTTTCCATCGCTTCACTTTTGCTAAGACCTTTCAGTTGGGCAAGGTATAAAGCCTGGTCGCCGATCTTCATCTTTTTATATAGCCCTCGTTCTTCAGGCATATACCCGATCAAACCCACATCATTTATCGGATCGAACTTTTTCCCTTCTAATAAAACTTCACCGCTATCCGGATAAAAGATACCCGTGATCATTCTAAGCAGTGTGGTCTTACCGGCTCCGTTAGGACCCAATAATCCAAAGATGCTGCCTTGCTCAATGCTGAAGCTGATATCATCCACGGCCTTTTGTGTAGCGTAATGTTTCTTCAGGTTCTTAAGTTCAAGTATTGTACTCATGAAGACAAGATTATTATTCAAATGTAGTTTGCCTTGGTGATTGTCACCAAAATTTCAAATACACCGATGTTAGTATGTATTGGCGGAAAAATATTACAATGAATGACTTCAAAACCTATATTCGCCTCTTCTAAATTGTAATGATGCATCGCCCATTGAAAAAGAGATTGTTTTTATTTTTAATTCTTGGATGTATTACGATAGGATCAGGCAGTTGGGGATTCTTAGTGCACCGGACAGTCAATCAATTAGCGATCTACCAGTTGAAGGGTGACCTGAGAGAATTTTTCTTTAAGAATAAAGATTACCTGGTTCAGAATGCACCTCGCCCCGATCAAAGACGCAATACAGATAGCACTGAAGCCACCAAACATTTTATAGACCTGGAACCATTCGGAGATTCATCCGCATGGAAGATGCCAGCCAGTTGGGAAGACGCTGCTAAGCTATATTCAAAAGACACTTTACTGAAGTATGGCTATGTTCCGTATGTTATCCAGGATATCCATCAAAAACTTACCAATGCATTCAGGCAACAAAATAAAGACAGCATCTTATTTTATGCAGCAGACCTTGGCCATTATATAGGTGATGCGAATGTGCCTTTGCATACAACCATCAATTATGATGGACAATTGAGTGGACAGGATGGATTACATAGTCTTTGGGAAAGTTTTATCCCGGATATAGAATTGAATAATTACAATCTGAAAGGCGATCGCAAAGCCAATTATCTTGATAATCCTGATGAAGCTATTTGGGAAGCCATCAGGAGAGCACATAAATTGGTTCCGGATATGCTCAACAAAGAAATTGAAGTATCGAAGAAGTTCACTGATGCTACTAAATTCAAAACCGAGTTGCGCAGGGGTAAAGAGATAAAACGATATTCAAGAGAATTCGCAGTTGCTTACGCAGACGCGCTAAGACCCACTATCAATGAGCAGCTCATACATTCGGCTAATCTTATTGCAGATTTCTGGTACACCGCATGGGTAAATGGGGGAAAGCCTGATATGGAGAAGATCAACAATGGTTTTACAAAAGCTGATAAGAAGCAATTGAAGAAAGAAGTAAAGTCGTACAGGAATAACACACTGATAAAAGATAGCTTGCTTATGTCAAGGCAGCCTTCAAAAACATCAGGTAGTAGCGAGTAATTTTTGCGTGATCATCTCAGCTACTTTTTCACCATCCATTGCTGCAGAGACAATTCCTCCGGCATAACCTGCACCTTCCCCGCACGGATACAGATTTTTTACCTGCGGATGTTCCAATGTATCTTCATCTCTAGGGATTCGAACAGGTGATGATGTCCGGCTTTCTGTAGCTACCACCACTGCATCATTAGTATAATATCCTCTCATCTTTTTTCCAAAGGCCTTAAAGGCCTCCTGAAGGTTTTTGTAAATAAAATTTGGCAGCACAGTCCTCAAATCTGTCGAGTTGATGCCAGGCAAATAACTGCTACCCGGTAAAGAAGCGGATACCTTAGTGTTGCACAGATCCACCATCCGTTGTGCCGGTGCAACCATCTTCCCTCCTCCTGCCAGAAAAGCCTTTTCTTCTACATCATTTTGAAAACGCATCAGTAACAAAGGATCTTCTTTTTTGGTCTTTTGAGTTTTATCTTTTGATTTAAAATATTCAAGTGCATCTTTCACTTCTACACTCACCACCATCCCGCTATTTGCAAAAGGATTATTTCTTTTAGATGGACTCCATCCATTTACAACCAGCCCTCCAGGTTCTGTGGCAGCAGGCGCTATGATTCCACCCGGGCACATACAAAAACTAAAAACGCCTTTGCCATATACCTGCTCAACAAGGCTGTACGACGCAGGTGGCAGGAAGTCGCCGCGCAACGCACAATGGTATTGAATGGAATCTATCAGTGATTGCGGATGCTCTACCCGTACACCTAAAGCAAAGGGCTTTGCTTCAATAAAGATATTCTTTCCATGTAACAGGGTAAAGATGTCCCTTGCGGAGTGGCCTGTTGCAAGAACTACTGCATCGGCTTGCAGTGAATCGCCATCGGCGGTGATCACTCCACTTAACGCATTCTTTTCAAGAATAAAATCAATTACTTTCTTTTCAAACAAAAACTCACCCCCGTTAGCAACAATACCTTCCCGGATAGCTGTTATTATATACGGAAGTTTATTTGTACCAATATGGGGATGCGCCTGGTATAATATCTTTTCTTCAGCGCCAAACTGAACCAGTAAATTCAATATCCTGTTGATGCTACCTCGTTTGTTACTGCGGGTATAAAGCTTCCCGTCGCTGTAAGTTCCTGCACCGCCTTCACCAAAGCAATAATTACTTTCAGGATTCACTACTCCTTCTTTATTCAGCTGAGCCAGATCTCTTCGTCTTGATCTTACATCCTTCCCTCGCTCCAGTATGATCGGTTTTATCCCAACCTCTAAAAATTTTAAAGCGGCAAATAATCCTGCAGGACCCGCACCAATGATAATTACCTGTTTACCGGCATTACTTACATTTTTGAAATGTATGCGTTCAATAGGTCTATGATGAAATGGCTCGTTGATAAAGGCATGCACAGTCAGGTTGATCCATGGCTGTTTACTTCTTGCGTCAATCGATTGCTTGAGGATATTGTAACCCGAAATCGCATCAGTGTTCACACCGACTGAACTGGCAATGTAATTCTTTACGATTGTTTCATTAGCTGCTTCAGAGGGAAGCAATTTGAGAGAGATATTCTTTTGCATGTTGTTAGGTGTTTATCCTAAAAAACATTTTTATTTATGATCCACTTAGCTTTCATGTTGCGCTTACCAATTATAAGCTGGCCTTGTTCCGTTATAATGGCAATTAGAAAGGAAGATCGTCTACCACGTCACCGGGAGGAATATCCGAACTAAATTCCGGAGTATTATCGGCCATACCGCCAAGTTTCATCGTTTCCATTCTCCACGCATCCAGGTTAGTGATATAATTCTCTTTTCCATCTTTCACCCATTTTGTTCCCTTTATATTAAAGAGCACTTTCACATCGTCCCCAATGTTAAACCTGTCAGGCATTGCGGTTTTATCCTGTACACATTGAAACTTTACATAGTTTGTGATCGTTCTTCCGTTAATATCTTCAGATTTTTCAACTACAAACTCTCTTGTTTTGAAATTCTCTGTGCGCTGTACTATATCGAATCGGGCAACCAACTTGCCGGTTAATTCATAAGACATCTTTTGAAAAAATTTAATAGAGCAAAATAAGTTTAAAATCTCCTTTCAACATGTAAAAGTTTTGGTGGTTCAAAACTATTTGTTGTACCTTACTCTTACCTCCGGTTATGAAAAAATACCTGTGCTTTTTATTGCTTTTATCTCTACTTGTAAGTGAACCTGCTATTGCTCAGAAGCAGCAAAACACAGAGATATATTATAACAATATTCAAATAAAGAACAGCTTAAAGCAAGACAGCTCATTAATTAAAATGCTAATGCCATATAAAGACAGCATTAATAAGATGATGAGTACTGTAATCGGCTTCGCTACCAATACGCTTAACAGGAAGCAGCCTGAAGGACCTTTGGGAAACTTTATTGCAGATGCAATGAAGCTGATGGCTGAAAGAAAGTTTGAAAAAAAGATAGATGCAGCTGTTATGAACCCCGGTGGTATCCGATCCTACATAGGCAAAGGAAATATTACGATTGGGAAAATGTTTGAATTAATCCCCTTCGATAACCAGCTTGTGCTTCAGCAAATGAATGGTGCTGCGTTACATCGATTTCTTGACCATGCTGCATCTAAAGGTGGTTGGGCGGTAGCGGGGATCACAATGGCTATTCGTGATAGCAAAGCAGATAGTATTATGATTTCGGGCAAACCTATCGGGGAGAATGAAACTTATCTTATAGCACTTCCTGATTATGTAGCGAATGGCGGGGATGATGCAGAAATGCTGCGAGGTATTCCTGTAATTACCAAAGGATATCTGTTGCGGGATGCGTTGGTAGAATACATCCAGGAGATTACAAAACAAGGCAAAGCTGTTTCGGCTTCACTAGAAAATCGTGTAAGAAATGCAGAGCAATAGAAGACGATTTATACAACAGACATCTTTAGCGGCAGGAGCACTGTTTCTTTCGTCGTTCAATAAAGCAGAAGCTGAGGAGGTAACAGAAAGATTAACTATTCTGCATACCAATGATGTTCATAGTCGTCTAGAACCTTTTCCTATGGATGGCAGTAGAAATGCAGGATTAGGCGGTGTTGCACCCAGGGCGGAATTAATAAAACAGATAAGAACAGAAGCGTCAAATGTATTACTGCTGGATGCAGGCGATATTTTCCAGGGAAGCCCGTATTTCAATTTTTATAAAGGTGAAGCTGATATAAAAGCGATGAATGCAATGGGCTATGATGCAACTACAATAGGTAATCATGATTTTGATGCTGGAATAGAAAATTTAAGCTATCAATTAAGCAGGGCTAACTTTTCAATTGTAAATTGTAATTACGATTTCACCGGTACTGCTATGGAAGGAAAAGCGGTTCCTTATAAAATTTTTCAAAAAGAAAATATAAAGGTGGGTGTATTAGGTGTAGGGATTGAGCTCAAAGGGTTAGTACCTGAAAACCTATCTGGAAAAACTATATATCATGACCCTGTTATGAAAGCGAATGAAACTGCAGATACATTAAAGAAAAAGCATGGCTGTAATATGATCATCTGTTTGTCTCATTTAGGTGACAGGTATACTGATAATAAGATCAGCGATGAGATATTAGCAAAAGAATCATTCGATATTGACCTCATCATAGGCGGACATACACATCGCTTTTTTAATGAACCAAGGAAGTATAAGAATAGGATTACAAAAGAGGTTATCGTGAACCAGGTAGGTTGGGGAGGCATCAATTTAGGACGTTTAGATTATATTTTCCACAGAACGGGAAAGAAAATTTTGTCGCAATCGCATACTGTTGTTATTGCGAAAAAAACAAGTGACTAAAAAGTTTTTTTTTCAACAATATTTATCCATATTCGCATCCCTGTATAACTTTTTTTGGATGGGGTTCTAAAAGGGAAAATTGACAGGGTGCGATAACAGAAACTACTCTTAACTCACTATAAAAACTGCTTAAATATTTTATGACAAAAACTGCTGAAAGTGTTTGGAATAATTGTTTAAAGATCATCAAGGACATTGTTGAGTGGCAGCACTACAAAACATGGTTCGAGCCGATTGAAGCAGTTGAAATAAAGGGTAACGTTTTATTAATCCAAGTACCTTCTCAATTCTTTTACGAATATCTCGAAGAACATTATGTGAACCTTCTTGCAAAAACTTTGAAAAGAGAATTAGGTAAAGATGCAAGATTGGAATACAGGATAATGGTCGATAGCGGTAACAATGGAAGAGGTTCAATGGATGTACCCGCCGGCAACCTGAAGATCTATAGCAACAATGAAATGGATTTTCCTTTAGTAATCAACAACCCGGTAAAAAATCCATTTGTTATCCCCGGTCTGAAGAAGATGCAGATCGATCCGCAGCTCAACCCTATCTATACTTTCGATTCTTTTATAGAAGGTGATTGCAACAGGGTGGCTCGCAGAGCAGGTAAAACTGTTGCAGAAAAACCCGGCGCTAACTCTTTTAATCCATTAGTAATATATGGTGGCGTTGGTTTAGGTAAAACGCACCTGGTACAAGGAATAGGTAACGAAGTAAAGCGCTTGCATCCGAATAAGGTAGTATTATATGTAAGCAGTGAAAAATTCATCAATCAATTCCAGGATCACAGCCGTAACAATGCGATCAACGACTTCATTCATTTCTATCAACTGATAGATGTATTGATCATTGATGATGTGCAGTTCTTTGCAAGAGCAGAGAAAAGCCAGGATGCTTTCTTCGCAATATTCAATCACCTGCACCAGAGTGGCAAACAATTGGTGCTTACTTCAGATAAATCACCAAAGGATCTTGATGGTATGCAGGAAAGATTACTGAGTCGTTTCCGCTGGGGATTGAGTGCAGACCTGCAAGTACCGGATTACGAAACAAGGATCGAGATCCTTGAACGTAAGATGAAGAATGATGGGCTGGATATGCCAAAAGAGGTTGTGAAGTATGTGGCTTATAATATCAGCACCAATATAAGGGAACTGGAAGGCGCATTGATATCTCTGCTAGCTCAATCTTCATTAAACAAAAAAGACATCGATCTTGAACTTGCCAAAAAAGTACTGAGAAACTTTGTTAAGACAAGCAGTAAAGAGATTACTATAGAAGCTATTCAAAAGATGGTGTGTGAATATTTTGACGTCTCTTACGATAAACTCCTGCAGAAAACGAGAAAGCGTGAGATCGTCCAGGCGAGACAAATCACCATGTATCTGGCAAAAGCTTTTACGAAAAATTCACTAAAGACCATCGGTGAACATTTTGGTGGCCGCGACCATACTACTGTTATCCATAGTTGCCAGACAGTGAAAGACCTGATGGATACTGATTCGATCTTTAGAGAAAATGTTATGGAGCTAACGCAGAAAGTTCAGTTAGCTGCTATGTAATTCTACCCCAAATGAAAAAAATATTTTGTCCCGGGCTGTAAAGTCCGGGATTTTTATTAGTACTCCAATTTCCGTACTATTTATCGTGACGCCTATCCGCTAAATACAAATAATATTTTCGTAGGCAAATAGGATCGTTTGAAATAAAAAAAAGTGACCCATCAAAGAGTCACTTCTTTATTGCGGTGAGAGAGGGATTATTTGCACCGTCTCAAACCATTTATTTACAATAACTTGTTGCTAACGACTAACTACTCTAAGAAATCCTCTTCAATCACTCATCACCAAACAAATATATAAATTATTTGACTAAATAAAATTAAGACAACCGCCAGTTATTGGATGAGAGTTCAATTCCTTACTAGTCTAACATCAAGTACTGTTTCAAAAATTATGGCATCACACAACCAGTTCGTAATTTAAATTCGAATCGCATTTAACTTTTCACCTCCCAAAAAACCATAATTTATAAGTTGTTATGTAACATGCACCCATCGCGATCCTGCTTCGCTTAAAAAATGTATTGAAAATTAGCTACTAGCTTCCAGAGGGAAAAGCTGAAGATGTATTAAACGAAAATTTATAAAAAAGCACTAATTTCCTCAACTCTTTATTTTATCTCTTTTTACAATGACAACTTTAATTTATTGCTTGCTATCACTGGTTGCAGGCTTGTGCTTAGGCTACTTTATCCGGAACCGCAACTCAAATGTTGCATCTCTGCCTCCCAATGCGGAAAGTATTAGCAAATTAGCTTCGATCGAAACCGAGAAGGCCCTGGCCGTAGCTCAAGTTGCACAATTACAAGGTCAACTTGAAACCCTCCAAGGTTTACTTCGTAAGATCAGTGCAGAATCAGCTGAGAAAAATGCAAAGCTTGAAGGAGAGGCTGAACATAAAAGAAACTTGAGAGAAGAATACCTAAAACTTGAACAGCGGCTTACCGAAGCTTCAAATACCATCAGCAGCTTAGACAGGCAAAAAAGTTCTTTAGATGCGGAGGTAAAATATAAAAATGAGTTATTGCAAACCCAAAAGTCAGAAATAGAACAACTGGGTAAAAAGTTCGAAGCGGAATTCAAGGTGTTAGCTCAAAATATACTAGAAGAGAAAACAAAGACCTTCGATCAACACCAACAAACTTCATTGGAACAAACTCTAAAACCCTTAAAGGAAAGTATAACTACTTTTAAAACCGAGATAGAGGCGAAATATAATGCGGAAAATGCTGAGAGGATCAGTTTAAAGGAGCAAATTAAGCTTATTACAGAAACGAATAAGCTTCTTTCCGAACAGGCAAATAGTCTTACCACGGCTCTAAAAGGGCAAGTAAAGCAGCAAGGTAATTGGGGTGAAATGATATTGGAAAGTATTCTTGAGCATGCAGGGCTTACTAAAGATCTTCACTTCTTTGTGCAAGAAAGAATTGTTACTGAAGACGGGCAGGCGTTCTTGCCTGATGTAATTGTAAAATACCCTGACGGCAGGAGCATTATCATTGACTCGAAGGTATCTCTTAAGCATTACGAGGAATATTGCAGTTGTAAGGATGCGGTTCAGCAAGATCAATGTCTGCAACTGCTCATTAAATCTGTTTATAACCATATAGATAATCTCAGCAGTAAAGACTATCAGCAAAAAGCAAACGCCCTTGATTTTGTTATGCTCTTTATTCCTGTTGAAGGTGCTTACATCACCGCAATGCAGGGAGATGTTGACCTTTGGAGATACGCATACAACAAAAAGGTGTTACTGATCAGCCCTACCAATTTGATTGCTGCAATGAAGTTAGTTTATGACCTATGGAAGAAAGATGCCATTAATACAAATGCCTACGCTATTGCTGAGAAAGCAGTAAAGATATACGAGAAGCTAGCTGCGTTTGTAGAAGACTTCGAAAAAGTGGGATCTCAACTGAATAAAGCAACCAGTGTATTCAACGATGCTCAAAAGAAGTTATATACAGGAAAGGGCAACTTGTTATCGCAGGCAAGCCAGATGAAATTGAAACTGAAACATAATAAGCCGACAAGGGAATTGCCTGCTCAATTATTAGAACAAGCATTATCAGAAGAAGAAATTGAAGACACAGAAGAGCCGGAAGAATAGATCTACGTATTCATATTAACCAAAACTAACATGCAGCTACAAGAAGTAGAGTTCATTTACAGCCCCGTGATCAATTTTGCCATGCAGCAAAATCATGTACCCGTTATTCGTAAGTTGGCAATAAAAAATACAACAGAATCTGACCTGGAGAATATTGCAATTCACCTAACATTTGACCCTGATTTTGCAGAGAGCTTCAGTCACAAAATTGATTCTATTAAAAAAAATGAAACAGTTGAGCTGAATACAATAGATATCAAAGTTTCAGCTAAATATCTTGCTGAACTTACCGAAAGAGTTTCTGGAACTGCAACACTAACCATTACCAACAAGAATAATGATGAATTGTATAAAAACAGGTTTCAGCTAGACTTGTTGGCATACGACCAGTGGAATGGCATTTTAATGTTGCCAGAATTAGCATCCACATTTATTACACCCAACCACCCACAAATACCTAAGATAATAAAGCGAGCTTCGGAGATACTCAATAAATGGACTGGTAACCCCTCTTTTGATGAATACCAAAGCAGAAATCCAGATAGGGTTCGCAAACAAATGGCTGCTATTTACGAAGCCATTTCAGAGATAAATATTGTGTACTGCTCCGTACCGGCCAGCTTTGAAGAGATGGGGCAAAGAATAAGAATGTGTGATACGATCTTCTCTACTCTAATGGCAAACTGCCTTGATCTTTCATTGCTTTACACTTCCTGCCTTGAAGCTGTAGGCATACATTCTTTACTTATGATCGTAAAAGGCCATGCATTTGCAGGTGCATGGTTAATTAATGAATCCTTCGCTGATGCTGTGAATGATGATCCTTCTCTTATCACAAAACGTACAGCAAGTGGCATTAATGAAATTGCTGTAGTTGAATGTACCTGCATGAATGCAGGTAGTAATGCTTCGTTCGATGCTGCAGTGTCTGCTGCAGATTCGAAAATGATAAACATCAATGAGTTTCTTTTATTTATCGATGTAAAGCGAAGCAGGTTTAGTGGTATTCGTCCTTTGCCCTTGCGGATAAAGAAAGATAATGGCTGGGAAATTGTTGAAGAACAACGCAGCACCCGTAATAACGATGCCCCCGAAGAGATAACAGCAGGAGCTAAACTGATATATGTTGAGAAGATAGATGTCTCGAAGCAAAGATTATGGGAAAGGAAACTGCTAGACCTTACTTTAAGAAATAGCCTCCTGAACTTAAGAATCACTAAAAGCACTTTACAGTTCATTGGCATCAATGTATCCAAATTAGAAGACGCACTAGCAAATGGACAGGAGTTCCAAGTTCTTGCAAGACCAACAGATTGGGATAATCCTTTACGAAATGCTGGTGTTTATCAGGCTCTCAACCAAAGTGAGCCTATTCTTGACCTGATAGCACATGAATTCACACAAAAAAGATTAAGAGCTTACCTTAATGAAACGGAATTACAGCATTCTATCATTTCGCTATATCGTTCGTCACGATTATCTATAGAAGAAAATGGAGCTAACACTTTATATGTTGCATTAGGCCTACTACGTTGGTACGAAACAGAGCAGAGTGAAAGGCAGAGGTATGCACCGTTATTATTGATCCCTGTAGAGATTATCAAAAAATCTGCTCAAAAAGGTTTTATTATAAGAGGTCGAGAAGAAGAGCCGATGATGAACATAACATTGCTTGAAATGTTACGGCAGGACTTTGGGGTAAATATCGGGGGATTAGAGAATTTGCCGAAAGATGAGTATGGGGTTGATGTAAAAGGCGTATTCAACATAGTTAGGCAAGCAGTGATGGGTAAAAAAGGATGGGATGTAGAAGAACAATGTTTTCTTTCTACATTCTCATTCAGCAAATTCATTTTATGGAATGATATTCATAATAATGCTGAAGACTTGCTTAGAAACAAACTGGTGAACAGTCTTGTTTCGGGTAAATTGGAATGGCAACCAAAAGATTTTGTTGAAGTTGATCTAGATAAAGACCTCCATCCTGGTTCTGTAGCGTTACCTATCAGCACAGATTCTTCGCAACTAAAGGCAATTATTACCGCAGCAAGCGATGAAAGCTTTGTGCTGCATGGTCCTCCTGGAACAGGAAAGTCTCAAACCATTACGAATATTATTGCTAATGCTTTATATCAGGGTAAAAGAGTATTATTCGTTTCCGCCAAAAAAGCAGCATTGGATGTAGTGCATTCAAGATTAGTATCAGTTGGTTTAGCACCTTTTTGCTTAGAACTTCATTCCAATAAGTCAAAAAAATCTGATGTATTAGAACAACTGAAAAGATCTACAGAAGTAACACGAAAAGGTTCACCTGCCAATTTTGCTGCGGAAGCAGAGAGATTACATACGCTGAGAAATGAATTGAATGAGTATGTGAAATCACTGCATAAAAAACATTACTTTGGGTTATCGCTTTTTGAAATATTCTCTGCTTACAGCAGTATAAAAAAAGATGCTGAAAAAGTTGAATTTTCTGCTTCGGATATAAAAGAACTCACCCAGCAAAAGGTTGTAATATGGAATGACCTCGCTGAAGATATACAAGCAGTGGGTACCATTATTTCTCATCCTTACAAACACTGTTTAACTGCAATAAACACTATTCAATATTCTCAGCAGTTGAAGCAAGATGCTCATAAAATATTAACGGCATACAAAGAATTACTCAGTGAACTTGAAGACACAATTGCCAAAGTTGCCTCAACTCTTAAAATTGAAGAAACACTTACAAAAAGGCAACAAACAGAAGCATTAAGCAATATTGTTTCCATGCTATTGTTATTGCCTAATGTTCCTTCTCAGTTGTTTGCTATTGAACATGCACAGGAAAACCTACCTAAGATCATCAAAGTTGCAGAGCATGGTAATAAAAGAAATGATTTAAGAACTTCATTATTTCAGGCATTCAATAAAGAAATATTATCGGTAAACGCACAACAACTGCTGACCGAATGGAATATCGCAGCAGGCAAATGGCTCTTACCAAAGTATCTTAAGCAAACTTCCATTTCGAAATCTCTAAAGAGATTAACATTAAATGGCAGCATAGATAAAGCATCAGTTCCAGCTATCCTGCAACAGGTAATTGACTACAAGTACGAGCAGGAAGTAATTGATAAAGCCTCAGATCTGGCATACCATCTTCAGTTCTTATGGAATAATGGTGAGTGTGACTGGAATAGCCTGATCACTATCTGCAACGCCATATCCAATATCAACCGTGAAATATTTAAGCTTGCTGAACCTGCAGTGGCAGGTATATGGAGAAGCACTTTAGCGGAGCAGTTTTATGAAGACAGCAAAATGTATATAAGCTCACATGCTGATTTACTTGGAAGGTATAAGCAATTGACAACTGACATCCTTACTAAAGAAAATGAGTTGCGTTCTCTTCTTTCTATAAATGTTGAATCACTGGTACAGGGCGAAGAGAAATGGTATATCCGTTTACTGTCTTATACGCAAACATGGCTCAGCAATCTTGACAAGCTTAAAGATTGGATACAATGGAACCAGGTAAAAGATAAATCATTAAATGCAGGTTTACAGCCACTGATAGCAGCTTTTGAAACTGGCAGGTTTGAAAGCAATGAGGTGATTACCGAGTTTAAAAGAGGATTATATAAAGCATGTGGTGATCATATTGTTGACAATGATCCTATTCTTTCGTCATTTAATGGAAGAATGTTTGAAGAAAAGATCAAACGGTTTAAAGAGATTAATAAACAATTCGAAAAACTTACAAAAGACGAGTTATACGCAAGACTGGCGTCTAAGATTCCCGACTTTACAAGAGAGGCTGCACAAACTTCGGAGATAGGCATGCTTCAACGTACCATAAAAAATAATGGCAGGGCAATGTCGATAAGAAAGTTATTTGATGGTATTCCTAACGTGCTGCCTAGGCTTACACCCTGCATGCTCATGAGCCCGATTTCTGTTGCCCAGTATTTTGATACAGCAGATGAAAAGTTTGACTTACTTGTATTCGATGAAGCATCTCAATTACCAACATGTGAAGCAGTAGGTGCCATAGCAAGAGCGAAGAATGTTATTGTGGTAGGTGATCCAAAGCAGATGCCGCCAACCAGTTTCTTTGCCACCAATAACATTGATGAAGAAAATATCGAGAAAGAAGATCTGGAAAGCATCTTAGATGATTGTCTTGCTCTCTCAATACCATCCAAACATTTGTTATGGCATTACCGCAGTAAGCATGAGAGTTTAATTGCCTTCAGTAATGCTAAGTATTATGACAATAAGCTCCTAACCTTCCCTTCAACAGATGATATCATATCTAAAGTATCATTTGTAAAAGTTGATGGCTATTATGATAAAGGAAAAACCCGCCAAAACAGTTTTGAAGCAAAGGCTATCGTAAATGAAATCGTGAAGAGGCTCTTGGATCCGCAGCTTAGCAAAAGAAGCATTGGCGTAGTTACATTCAGTGTAGTACAGCAGATATTGATTGAAGATATGTTGAACGAAGTCTTCAAATCAAAACCTGAATTAGAAAAAGCTGCCTATGAAAGAGAAGAATCTTTATTCATCAAAAACTTAGAAAACGTGCAAGGTGATGAACGAGACGTTATTCTTTTTTCTATTTGTTATGGACCGGATAAAGATGGGAAGGTGAGCTTAAACTTCGGCCCAATTAACAGAGATGGAGGATGGAGGAGATTAAATGTCGCAGTATCAAGAGCAAGGTATGAGATGAGAGTTTTCTCTACGCTAACATCAGACCAAATTGATCTTGCCCGTACCGCGTCTGTGGGTGTAGCAGGATTGAAAGGCTTTCTTGCGTTTGCAGAAAAAGGAAAATCAGCATTGCCCAATAGGGTGGTTCATAAATCTGATAAAGCAGCACAGTTTGAAGTAATGCTGGCAGAGCAGATAAAATTGGAAGGTTATAATGTGCATGTAGATATAGGGTGTTCATCTTATAAAGTAGATATAGGCATTGTGCATCCGCAAAATGAACATGAATACCTGTTAGGAATTTTATGCGACGGCGAGAATTACTACAATGCTGCCACTTGCAGGGACCGAGAAATTGTGCAGCCACAAGTGTTGGAAAGCTTAGGATGGAATATACATAAGGTATGGAGTGCAGATTGGTGGGAAAACCCGCACAAAGTAATAGCCGCAATTATTGAGGCTATCCAAAGTGCAAAGAATAACACAAAGCCAGAGCCTCTGCCGCAGGTCCAAGAATTTGAACATACACCATCGAATGAGCAAGTAAGCAGCGCGGAGGTAAACACTGTATCTAATAATTCAGCGGTTACAAATGCAAATGTTTACCAATTCTGCAAATTATCGGCAATAGGCACTGCTACTTCAGACGATTTTTTAATGGCTTTCAACACTTCAAAAGTAATAACTCAGATACAAGATGTATTACAATCTGAAGCCCCCATCAGTAAAAGTCTTTTAATGAAGAGAGTGCTTTCAGCTTGGGGCATTAGCAGAAGCGGAGTAAGGATCACGACTCATTTTGAAGACCTGCTTAAAAAGATTAATGTTAGAAAAACACAACATGGCAATAATATTTTTCTGTGGAGAGAAGAACAACACCCTTCAGCATATTTTGTGTATCGCAGTGCAGCAAGTGATATAGAGAAAAGAGATGCCGAAGACCTGCCGCCTGAAGAAGTTGCTAATGGGGTAAAAGAAATACTTCAGCATCAGATTAGTCTTTCACAACAAGATCTGATAAGGGAAACAGCCAAGCTATTTGGTTTTGCCAGGATCGGCGGTAATGTCGAGAATGCGATGAAGTTTGGAATTGAAGTAGCGATAGAGAAAGGAATCGCTCGTAAAGAAAATGAACGAGTGATCTGGAATACTAGTTAGTTTGTAAACGAAGAACAATATGTATTATTCAGTAAAAAAGAAAACCTACCTGCTTCTTGATGCAACAGATGGCGGAAGGGGGTGGGACAAAATCATCAATAGCTTTATTGTATCCCTAATAATTCTTAATACAATAGCAGTTATATTGGAAACTGTTGAAACCCTTCGCTTGACTTATGAGGCTTGGTTTCGAGGCTTTGAATTTTTTTCTATCATTGCCTTTTCAACTGAGTATATTCTTAGAGTTTGGTGTTGTACCGACTTAGAAAAGTATAAACATCCGTTAAAGGGCAGATTAAAGTACGTGCTCTCTTCGGGTGCCATTATCGATTTGATTTCAATTCTTCCATTTTATTTGCCGCTATTTATTAAATCGGATTTCAGAATCTTACGAGCTTTAAGACTAGTTCGCTTCTTACGGTTCTTTAAGCTTGGCAGGTACATGAATGCATCACGCATTATAAAAAAGGTTCTTCAGAAGAAAAAAGACCAACTAGTCTTCAGTTTAACGATTACCTTTTTTTTGATTGTTGTAGCCTCATGCCTCATGTATTTCACAGAACATGAAGCGCAACCGGATAAGTTTTCGAGTATACCAGAAACAATGTGGTGGAGTGTTGCTACATTAACAACGGTAGGATATGGTGATTTATACCCTATTACTATCCTCGGCAAAATTTTGACTGCTTGTATTTCTATTCTTGGAATTGGCATGTTCGCATTACCCGCAGGAATATTAGCGTCAGGCTTTTCAGATGAGTTTAAAGGAAATGAAGAAAAAAAGTATTGCTCCAAATGTGGAACTAAGATTGATTAATATAGCTTATTGTAATCCGATCCCTAAAATCATAGCACAATTAAAATTGAATTGCAGACTAAGAGGGTTCGAATCGTTACGAGAAGTGAACCTATGAATTGAAACCATAGGTGTCAATTATTTACTTTCTGTTTTTATTTCTGCAATGTTAGGATAACTTCCTAATTGTCCTATGAACTTTGGTAAGAACCATTCTCTACAAACTTCCTCATAGATACTGCTCAAGTTGTCAAGTTGCTCCCAGACTTGTATTGATGCTATGATCAAAGCATGGTAGTTATTTAGTTTACCTTCTTTGATATTTGCAACCAACTTGTCAAGATTTAATTTACAACGTCCCAACGCAAATAAATGGTCGCCAATTTTCCAAATGTCTAATTGTAAAAGCTGGTCAGCAAAAAACAAGATGAAGTTCGAAAGTTCTTTCGTTACAAATTCGAGTTCTTTTCCTTCATTTGGAGTGCCGCTAAGGAAAGCTATTTCAGGTTGTGAAATTTCTCTTTTTAGTTCTTTGAGTTGGTATCGAATAGTTGAAAATGCAGAATATAGTTTGCTTCTCTTTGCATAAAGGCGTAGCGGAACTAAGCTTTCAAATGAGCCGTCAATTTTATTGTCAGTTGGGATTGGAATAGTTACTGTGTCTTGGTTGCGATAGTTTGGGTTCTTTGGTTGAATATATTTGTCAATAAGATCGTTAAGGCAAATGGCGAAGAGTTCATTTTGCTTTGTGTCAACAACAAATAGCATTACACAAACAGAAGTCCCAACTCTTTTTACAGTATTCAACAAAGAAGTGTCAATTGTATAATTGATTACTTGTATTTCGATATACTCATCTTTGTTCTCTTTCCAATTTGCTTTTGCTACATTATGAACTGGATAAATCCTAATGGTCTTTTGTTCTAATTCGGCAGTCCCTGTAACTTGAACAAAAAGAAATTCACCAAGTGTTTCAGACATCACTTTATCTTCGTCAAGAAAACCAAAAAGTTCTATTAGTAAATCAATACCATAGTCAGGAGTAATTGTTCTGATGACCCACTCGGCAGGCAGAAAGGACTTCACCTTCTCAATAGCATTGTCTCCAATAATATGCGAAATCGGTCTTTTCTTGCTCATAACTTACTAGGTAGTCGTGTCACCAAAGAGTTGCCGCTAAAGTTAAAGCATTGGCTGTGGGTATTATGTGTTCCGTCTGCCCGGTGCCGCTGATGATTAAAGATACAAAAGCTAATTGCTTATTCTGCTACTTAGCTTTATTCGTTTGCCGAAACCAAAGATGATTAACGACCAAAAGGTTAAGAATATATTCATCGCCCTGCCGTATTACCAATGCAATGTTGGCTGCTGTATTATTACAATTGTCGCTATCTATAAATTAAATTACTGTAACCATTTTTCTCAGCTAACTGTTCAATCTCTTTTTTGGTTGTCGAATCCGAATTACTACTAATGATAATTTCAGTAATAAAGTCAGGGTCGATTTTCATAAACCGTTCAGGACTGCGTTTCGAAATGTCACTAGTTAGAAATTTCATTATTCGCAATTCTTCTTGCTCTGTAACCTTAGGAGCAGCGTCATTCTTCAATGTAAATGTGATACTATTGAGTTGGTCGACAAGAAAATCATTGCCCTCCCCTATAAACTCCACTTCGTTAAGTTGCTCACCATACTTAACCAGACCTAAGCTGTAATTTCTTAAGCTATCTAATTGCTTCTTAACTTTTGCTAAGTCGAGGCTAATGCAAACGGCATTGTTGGTTAACTTTTGTTTGTAGTAACTTTTCCAGTCCCAGAGCTGCTTAGAATTATTAGTTAATGATGTTGAAAATATCCCTGTTCTACCGTAGTAATAACTCTTTATTGATGCTTCATAGTCAGCCTTATTATTTGCGATGTCATAAACTCTGTGCTTGATTATCTCGTTTGTAATTCTTACTTCCCAAAGGTCTTTCTCAATGCAGCTTAGAGTATGGGGATTTCCAACATGAATCTTGAATTTGTGGACATGAATGTTAAACCATTTTTCAAATAAGGGCAAATTTGAATTTCGCATTTCATATGCAACTTTTTCAATTCTATTAAAAGCCTTTTGCTTGTCGATTGGTTTAAATGCAAAAGCATATTCTCCATAGTTCGTCCACCTTTTGGCATTGCAGAAGTACATTTCCAGTTCCGTCAAAATCTTACGGCTCTCAGTATCATTCCAATTGAAATATTTATAAACAGTCGACGGTAATTGTTCCATAAGCGAACTTCAATACGTGGCTGCAGGATATCAATCCTGTAATCTTTGAACAGTTGTCTCAAAGCCGGATCCTCAAGGCGTCGAAACATTTTCGAAGCGACCAGTCTTTCTCGTGAGGTTTATTCGAAAGACAACTCCTCCAACAGATTCCAACGGTCTTTTTTGACCGCCCTGGTCTTCCATCATCATCAATTGTAAGGCATTCTCTTTTCTCAGAAGCTGGATTGGATAGGATCAAATCATTAAGTCTCTTCTGTATCTGAAATACTCATTCTTTATTTGAAATAATGTATCGATAGTCTGCTGATTCCTTCAGCAAGTTTTAGAAAAATATTATTGATGCTTATGATTTGAAATTGAAGCGATCTCGCCCAGGTTCTTTGTTTCGCATTTCCTTAAACTTTAGATACTTAAGGTACGTCTGTAGGAAAAAATTTACTACGCTAAAAAGACTATCTAATGTCCGTAAAAAGAAATACTATATTAGAAATATGAATAAATCCTGCTAACGCTTAAAATTAGTTGCGGTGTACACCGAACTATCTCAACTAGTAGTGAGCACTGAAACTTAACCAATTTTAAACTAAGCGAAGTTCGCTCCTTACTTACTCGTTACGCATTTGTACAAAGGAGGCATTTTTAACCGAGGCAGCTATTATAGCTACTAATAAAGAAAGGGATGTAGATACATCCTTTTTTCCGTGCTATTTGTTCTGTAGTGGAACTTAAACCATAAAAAGCTCTTCATTTTATTCTGATCTTCTTTCTTTCTTTTTTCATGCACTTTCTTTACTCCATATCCTACTCCTACCGCAAGCAGTAGTGACAATCGACCATCTATTGGTACGTCTACCTGGGCATTCACAGCTTGCGCCACAGTTTGCCACCCATTTATTAGATAAAGGAAACTGATATACGATACATAAAGAAGGTACTGGGTCATTTCAATATAAAAACTACAGAGCGGTATTTACATGTACACCAACTGGTAATTATCGTTAGTCCGCTGGATGATCTATGGCAAAGAGAAAGTCTAGATTGGTGAGTTGTATTGGCGCTACGACAATCCAAAATGTATAACGTTATATTGTTGATTTACAATCTAATGTTTATTGTGGATACTTCGTCTAATAGCATAAATTAGCGTGTTGGCTGCAAGCTATATCCAGACACC
The DNA here is from genome assembly GCA_023429825.1 of Bacteroidota bacterium. Lineage (GTDB taxonomy): Bacteria > Bacteroidota > Bacteroidia > Chitinophagales > Chitinophagaceae > JAEZDC01. The sequence goes on from JAEZDC010000072.1 coordinate 32,657, forward strand.
ATCAATTCATAAACAGAGATTTTGCGAAACCCATTTGTAGAAAAGGAAAAATTTGACGTTATCAAGTGGACAAAAAAATACATCATCCTTATTATCCTTTTCATATTTACAAGCATATTAGCAACTAACTACTTTATTAATCGATCAAAAATTAATCAGGGCGGCATTTATGTATTGGGAAGAGTTTTTGAGATTTCAGAATATAGACAGGGCAGCAATTGCAGCAAATATGAATATTTTTATAAGGGACATAGATACATTGGGACCGGCTGCGGAAATTTCGACCATGTTGGTGAATTGTATTTCATAAAGCTAATTCCATCGGACCCCGGCAGTCATTATAAATTAGAATTTACGCATGTGCCGTTTTGCTTGACAATGGACAGTGTTCCCGAAACAGGTTGGCGGACTTTGCCGGCAAATAGATGTAATTGACTAAATACAACAGCCTGCAGCCAACAGTGCATTGCTGCAATGGTGGCTGACGAATAAGTTTTGAGCTTTACCAATTCTATTTTACATTAGTAAAAACGTAAGCTGACGTAATTCTAATTCCACCACTGACAGCAATGCGGTGACGTTAGCTGCCATTTCACAACCGACCATGTTCAAACTTTTCAAGAGACGACATAGACGCTTAAGCATTGAAGGTGACAGCATCTTTATCGACAACTCAAACGACAATATTGGCAAGGCTGAAGAGATGGAGACGGTTTTCGAGTTGACACAACCGATACCTGAAATAAAGGTTTATGAAAACAATCAGCTAATTCGGTTGTACCGCATTGACACAGTAAACACAAACTCAAATCTTACAGGACAATTTCTTCATAGCTCTATACGCATTTTGAATAACAGCGCTGTTATGATAGATAGTGTGATATCAAAAAGTACTACATCATTTCCTAAGTGGACAGACCAGGATTATGAAGCGGTAAGGCTACAGCCGTTTTTTCTTTCCGATGTCGACGACAAGAATAAACAATTAATCGGCAAAGGACTTTTTGACCGTGGTTTACATTTTAGCGGGACAGTTACACCAACGACTGTAAGATGTGTTTGTATTTGTGACAACTGCAGACAATCTTTTTCGCTGCAGCATTTTCATGCAGGCTTTTCCGAAGTCCAGTATTTTTATTCAAGTGGCAGTAGAGAGACATTACTTGTTCCTTATGGTGCCGTTGTCAACATGCCGACCCAATTACAAGAAACAATAGACTTGCCGACACTGAAGGAAGTAGAAACTAAATTGCCCAAATCATCGGACGGAGATTTTCGCTATTTCAATTCTTTTAAGTGTCCTAACTGTTTGACACCTTTCATTGACTTTGAAAAGTATCCAGAAATGCGACCTAAAGAGTGTTATGGCAACACATTACTAAATCAGAAAACAAAGCAGTGGACGGACCAAACAGGCAGCTAACAACAGTTTTGCAAAAGTTGGGCTGACGAACTAAATTTAAACTGCAAATCGCTATTCAGCTTTTGTACAAGTGTTAAGCAGATGAACAATGAATGCCCAACCTTCGCAAAGCTGATAATCGTTGTACGCAACCCTATTTGACAATTCCGTTCATCTTCGAGCGACACGACATTCAACTTGAAAACCCTAATTGCCCACTGCACATTGCAGCACATTTGCAAGGCACACAAAGCAAACACACAAAAGCCAACCTTGCAAAAGAGCTGCAATTGCCACTGCACGGCAAGTAACCTTTGGCACAAGGGACAAATCAAGAAGACTAACATTTTTTAGCTTTTCTCTCGTTTTGATTTTCTTAACTTTGTTCCATGCAGAACAAAATTGTGCGGACGGTATCGGAGTTCAATAATGAACTAAAGCTAAAAGGCTTCAATGTGTTCCAAATAGACGCAGATGGCAGCGCTACAAAGACTTATAGCAGAAAAGATTTTTACAAAATATGTTTAACCACAGGAAAAAGTAAAATCCATTATGCTGATAGAAGTTTTGAGCAGGAAGGCACTATTTTGTTTTTTGGCAATCCGCACATTCCCTATTCTTGGGAGACTATTTCTACTACCTATGTAGGCTACACGGTTCTTTTTTCAGAAGACTTTTTCAAATCATCCGACCGTTCTGAAAGCCTGCAAAATTCTCCGCTTTTTAAGATAGGCGGTACACCCGTTTTAAAGATTGATGAAGGTCAAAGGTTGTTTCTCAATACCATCTTTCAAAAGATGATTGAAGAACAAAAGAGCGACTACAACTATAAGGATGACCTTATACGGAACTACATTAACCTGATTATTCATGAAGCACTGAAACTTCAGCCTTCGGAACACTATGACCAGCATAAAAATGCAGCATCCCGCCTTACAGCCGTTTTCCTTGAACTGCTTGAACGGCAGTTTCCAATTGAAAGTGCAGATAATCCTTTGCGGCTTAAAACGGCACAGGATTACGCCAGTGCCCTGCATGTGCATGTCAATTACCTCAACCGTGCAGTGAAAGATGTAACCGGTAAATCAACGACAACGCATATTACCGAACGCATCGTCAGTGAAGCGAAAGCGCTGCTGATGCATACTGCTTGGAACATAGCTGATATTGCCTATGCATTGGGCTTTGAATACGCTACTTACTTTAACAACTTTTTCAAAAGGCTTACCGGAACAAACCCCAAAACACTGCGGATGCAAGAAGTTTGAAATTCTTAATTATTGGTTTGATAATCGTTACCAACAGGGGCATTAGTTGTAAGAACTTTGTGGTATGGTATCAAATCAACATAATAAAGACATTTTTGAACAGTTGCGGGACGGGCAATCCGTTACAGCCAATAATCCTGATGCATATAAACTGCGGGACGCTTCTTTTGCTACCAAGAAGTTATTGGTTCAGCTAAACAACTCCTTTGACCCGGCAGAAACCAGAGACCTTCTAAGCCAAATAACAGGTTCAGAAATTGATGAAAGCGTTGCTGTATTTACACCGTTGTATATCAACTATGGCAAGAACACTAAAATTGGCAAAAACGTCTTTATCAACTTTGATTGTGTCTTCCTTGATTTGGGTGGCATTACTATCGAAGACAATGTACTGATTGCTCCAAAAGTCAGCCTATTATCTGAAGGACACCCCATCGCCCCCAACGATAGGCAATCTCTTGTTCCAGGTCACATACACATTAAGAAAAATGCTTGGATTGGTGCAGGAGCAACGATACTGCCAGGTGTAACCATCGGCGAAAATTCAGTAGTAGCAGCAGGTGCAGTAGTATCTAAAGACGTACCTGATAACACAATTGTTGGCGGAGTTCCGGCGAAAAGGCTTAAAGCAATTCAATAACGATAAATAATAAACCATGAAAAAGATAATCCCATTAACCATTCTGTCCCTTTTGATGATTGGACAGGCTTATTCGCAAAAAGCGCAAAAAAAAGAAGTCATGAACAATAATAACGAAGCAGAACATTACACCTTTAAACTTAGCGATAAGGTTACCCGTCAGGCAGTAACTTTTAAGAACCGTTTTGGAATTACATTATCAGGTGACCTGTACCTTCCAAAAAATATCGGTAGCAAACCTTTAGCAGCACTTGCAATTAGCGGTCCTTTTGGTGCAGTTAAAGAGCAGTCATCAGGTCTATATGCTAATCAAATGGCAGAACGTGGCTTTGTTGCTCTTGCTTTTGACCCATCTTATACAGGTGAAAGCGGTGGCGAACCAAGACATGTGGCTTCACCGGACATTAATACAGAAGATTTTAGTGCGGCAGTAGATTTCTTGGGACTACAGTCTACTATAGACAGAACCAAAATTGGTATTATCGGTATCTGTGGTTGGGCAGGTTTCGCTTTAAATGCTACTGCCATTGACAAACGTGTGAAAGCTGTGGCTACAACAAGTATGTACGATATGTCAAGGGTAAATGCAAAAGGGTATTATGACAAATTAACCACCGAAGAACGTACAAAGATGTTGGAGCAGTTGGGTGAGCAACGGTGGAAAGATGCAGAGAAAGGTGAAGTGTCTATAGGACCACGCAACTTGCCCGAAAAGTTAACAGGCAACGAACCCCAGTTTGTAAAAGAGTACTTCGACTATTATAGAACTCCACGTGGCTTTCATCCTCGTTCGTTGAACTCTAATAGTGGTTGGACTGCTACCAATGCATTATCCTTTATGAACACGCCACTCTTGACTTACATTAAGGAAATCTCACCTCGTCCAGTGTTATTAATTGCAGGTGAAAATGCACACTCCCGTTACTTTAGTGAAGATGCTTACAAAGCAGCCGCAGAGCCAAAAGAGTTAGTGATTATTCCAAATGCAGTTCACATAGACTTGTATGACAAAGTAGATGTTATTCCTTTTGATAAGTTGGAAACGTTTTTCAAGAACAACCTGAAATAAAGTAGTACAAACGCAAATCGCCAACGCTGCAAGGCAGGCACATGGGCAGGCGCACAAAAGCAACACACAAAGCCAACCTGCCCAAGAGCCTGCCTTGCTCTTTGCACGGGCAACAGTCTTCAAGTTCAGTCAGACAAGACGCTTTAAGTGAACACACCCTTACAGAGACGAAGGGTATGCGTACAACATGCGGTTTGGCGTTATGGCGGCTGACCCAACGCAGCATCAACTGTAGTTCACAATTGAGCTACATATCCAGCTTGACGAAACGCCATTGAGCAGTAGAATAAAACGTATACATTAGTTCATTATTCGGCTTCAGTTGTCGGCGGACGGAACACAGAATATCGCCACAACGCCAAGCCGTCCAACGTTGGCTGCAATTGTTTGACACCGTACAAATGACGAAAAGAAAAGTAAACTTCCTCATCATTTTAATTCTGGGACTGCTTTGTGTGACAAGTTCCATTTATTCAATTCTTAAAGACATTAACATTGACTTATCGAAAGCCAAAAACGTGGTTGGACAAGTGACATATGCCGACACAAGGAATATTAAAAACTTCTCTATCCGCTGGACTACTTACAAACGAGTTTTTTATTTCACTTTAAACAACTGCGACGAAAAGTTTGCAATTCATCGTTCTGACGAGACTTACGACGACCTGACCTCAAATGTAAAAGTCGGCGACATAATTAGAGTTTACTACCGACCAACGATTAGAGACTATAATATTTATGTCTTTCAGGTTGAAAAAGGCGACAAAATTTTAGAAAGTTATAATGACTACAACAAAGACGTTTCATCCAAGACCGGAATACTGCTTTTTGTAGGCATCATCATGACGACTGCCGGCAAAAAACTTTATCAAGGTTGTTCTTTCAAAGCTCAAACCAATAGTTACTCGTTGGACTCTGGGTAAGATTATCGTTGAAATTGACGAATCTAGCCGGAAAGCCAAGGAATATCCCAGCGTCGATTTTACTGTCTGGAATACTTTATAAGAATTTAGACAGTTTTAGTGTAAGCCATTACATTAATAAATTGTATGAAATGTATTGTCTGCAAAGGCTGCCCATAAGATCGGTTTTGCAATATGGCGACTGATGAATAAGTGATGAACGATAGTATTACTATTGAACTTTAGTAATAAATTTAAACTGACGACACACGGAATGCCACCACATCACATAGTCTGCCACCTCAACGCATTAACTACTCTGAGTAACTCGACTTCTTCCTGTTTGAAATTGTAAGAATAAACACTGTCACCTACATTAAGACACGGCTAAAAAAATTCATGCCCAAATTTTCTTATCGTTATTTTCAGTTGGATTTTAAATGTCAGTATTATTTAGCGATTAATCTAAGTTAATCCGAACTATCTCAGATAAGTTTTCCTTCTGAACATCAGGTAATTTGATGCGTCTAAAAGTCTGCTCAAATCCCACTCGAGTGTTAAGAGTAGCTGTAGTGTCAGGTAACCGCTTCCCTAATTGGTAGAGTCCTTTCCAGATCGTTGGTCTTACCCACTTAAAACTAAAAGGTCCATTCTGCATGTATGAAATCAAAAGCTTAGCACCACATACTGCAAACGTAATGGCGGCTCACTTTACCTCATATATAATTGCAGCAGCATTTCATTAGTCTTAAAAAATCCAAACTGCAGAAAATCTTTTTCCTCCCTGCGACTTTTTCACTTTTCTTGCCTCTTATTAGTGAAACCGATAGCATGCACCTTACTGCTGAAGATTTTATTTCTTTATTGAAACCGCATTACAACAGTGCTGCCCAATACTGCCGTGCGCTGTTTCAGGGTACGGGAGATGCAGAGGATTGCCTGCAGGATGCGATTATCACTGCGATGCAAAAAATTAGAACGTTAAGGGACGAGGAAAAATTTCGTTCCTGGTTCTTCAGCATCATTACGCGGACCTTTTATGCAGCCAGGAAACAGCAAGCAAAAAAAGAAAAACTCTTTGCGGTATTTAAAGCAGAGAGTGCCGATTTTCCTTCTGTCTACAACGATGATCAGGTCTCGCCCAAAGAAGCTGTTTTACTCGAAGCCTTGAATTCGCTGAGTGAGAAAGAACGGGCTGCTATTCTGTTATTTGAGGTCGGCGGCTTTTCGCTCATTGAGATTCAGCAGATACAGTCTGAGAAAAGTCTGTCAGCAATAAAATCGCGACTAAGTCGTACGCGTGAAAAATTACGTCACAAAATTCTTGAACTCGAACAGTTAAATGAACAGGGAGGTAAATATGATTTTACAAATAATGCAGCGGGATTCTGAATCACATAAAACAAACGAATACTTTGACGCCTTGCGTCAAAGGAATTACGAAGCTTCTTTTGACGGCGTAAAAGGCTTTATTCAAGATAACCAGGTCAAACTACGTCCGCGTCGCAACAAGAAACTGCTACGCAAATGGCAATGGGTAATGGCGTTATTGTTTCCCGTGCTGCTGATACTGGCTTGCACAAAAACACAGCACACTGAGCTGGTGGGCACGACCGTTTCGTTCAGCGTACCGCAAAACGATGATGCGGCAAAAGCAGGGATCGAACGTTTGGTTCATGGCATGCAGAGCGTGATCACTCCCAGTACAGCAAGACTCGGCTATCTCAGCTACACTTCCTTTATTCCTGCCGGGAACAACCCATCGGTTGATGGGATTGTTCACCAACTGAGATATGTTCATGGTATCATGGATTTATCAATCGCTCGGGTAAATGCACAGGTGAGAGAATCGCTGTTATCACAGCTTGGCAGTAAAATATTCAGCACCCACATAGATTCGAATGAGCTGACTGATGATGAGGTGCAGGCTGCACTGATGAAACAATTGAAGAAACAGGGATTTGATAATATTTCAGTGACCGTTACTCGCGATGCTAAGGGTCTTCGCACACTTGAATTGCATCCCGGAAAAGGTGGTCCTAATTACCGGATAGATGTTTCGCGTGATGATACGGGCACAAGGATGGTGTTAGAGCAAAAAAAAACGACGACGGCACATAATCCGCCAGTTGCGATGGCTCCTCCTGCGGATTTTGCGAACATGAACGATGCCCAGGTAAGAGATTATATCCGCAGACATTATGGCAATGATCTGCGCGATGAAGCGATAAAGGTAAACCGTACGGCAGCAGAGATTCTCATCGATATAAAGCGAAGCGATAAACAAACAGAGATACTGCGTTTCAAGCTTCGATAGTCAGATTTTTTTTGTAAAAACTCGCACAAAAAATATAAGCATATAGTGCTTATGGAATTTGTATTGCCCATAACTAATCAAATAAACAAAAGATAAAAATGAAGATCATCGTATCAGTTATATCGTTAACGATCTGCATTTCTGCCTGGTCGCAGCAAACCATCTCAATAAGTTCAACAGAAAAGAAAGCTTTGATCGATTCGATAAAAAAGCGATTAGAACGCTATTATGTGTTTCCTGATAAAGGAAGAGAGATTGGTGAGTATCTGGCAAAACAATGGAATGCAAAATCCTATGATGGCATTTCAGATTATAATCTTTTGCTTGACTCGCTGGCGGCTGATATAGATCGTGTTCACCAGGATCCGCATTTACGTCTCGGTTACGATCCGGGATACGCGAAACACCTTAAAGAAAAAAAGAGGAACACTGCACCATCACCTGAAAGAGTGGAAGCAGAAAAGGCTTTCAACCGCAAGAATAATTACGGCTTTTTAAAAACAGAGATACTGCCAGGTAACATTGGCTACATCTCAATAATAGAATTTTCAAAGTTGAATGAGGAATCAGAATCGATCGTGGCGGCAGCCTTCGATTTTATTGCTTATGCGGATGCAGTGATTATTGATCTCAGGAGTAATACAGGTGGCCAGCCTGAAATGGTGCAAAAGATACTGAGTTACTTTTTTGAGAAGCCAGTTCATACAAGTAGTACTTATGACCGGGAAACAAACAAGACCACAGAAAATTATTCACTCGCTACAGTGAGAGGCAAAAAGGCTCAGACGAAGAAATTGTACATCCTGACGAGTCAGAACACATTTTCTGCAGGCGAAGCACTTCCCTATACCATGAAAAATCTGAAGCGTGCTACTATTGTTGGAGAAGTGACTGCAGGCGCTGCGCATGGAATGAAAGGGTTTATCGTGAACGATAAGGTGGTGATTGAGATCCCATACATGAGAGGCATCGATCCTGTCACTAAAACTGATTGGGAAGGTGTAGGTGTACAGCCCGATATTACAATAAAGGCAGATAAAGCCCTGGCAAAAGCGCAACAGGTTTTTATGGAAGAAGCTTTGGCGAAAGTGACAGAGCCGGGAGAAAAGTTTGCATTAGAATGGGCATTACTTTCAGTAAAAGCAGAATTGGCTCCGGTGATTATAAGCGATGAACTAAAAAATGAGTATGCCGGGAATTATGGTGTACGAAACATTTCAATAGAAGATGGACATTTAATTTTTCAGAAAGGCGATGGCCCAAAAAGAAAACTGTATCCGCTTAGTGAAGATACTTTTGAGCTTGAAGGCGTAGACAATTACCGGATCAGGTTTGTGCGCAGTACAGGAGGGAAAGTAGATAAATTCATCGGCTCCAATAATTATAATGTGACTACTGAATTCTTACGCAATACAAATTAAATGAACAGATAAAAAAGGCAGTTCGTCTGAACTGCTTTTTTATACTACGCGAATTAAAGAAGCTGAAGATTATCAAGCTAAATTTTTCAATGAAGAAGACCACTACGATTTAATGTTGACCGCTATAATTGCTCAACTACAGTTGAAACCTTAGTCTTTCAAGATCGTATTAATTATATGAACGCATGGGCAGGATATATCTTCCGCACCGATGGCATAACACCCTCACGTACCTTAAAGGTCACTGTTGATAGTTTTTATAATGCTAGCCGCATTATGGTTGGAAGATTTTATGGCAACGTATATACAAAGATTAATGAACGAGTAATCATTGACGGAAAATTCCGCATAAAAATTAGTGGATAATCAGCTACGATCAATTTTCCCCTTTCGGTCCTCTTTGGGGCAGCTCCTCAAAAATTCCTCCCGATAAGGAATTAGCAATTTTGTATGAGTCGAATTTAGGTAAATCTAAACGTTATCGTTTAAAATCGTAAGAAGCTGCAATATTGTTAAACGTAAAACCATCGATTTGTTTAGATACTAATGCAAACTGCAATATTGTTCACTTCTGGATTTCCAATGTTATTGTTGAAAATCGAATTCACAATAACGTTAATAAATGAACGATTCGAGAAGATTGATCGCACTAAACTAATAATTCATTAATCGATCCCTATTTAATAGATACCGTTACCAATTTAATAATTAACTAAAAATTTTCGGATGAATCGGGATTCAAACAATTTTATATTGTAAAAAAAAGGATGAATAAATCAAGGTGATAATGCCTGCCATTTTAAGATGGGGTTAAAAAATTTCAGGCTCAATTTTCAGATCCTTATTTTTCATTTTAGATATTAATGCCCCTATTATTTTTGCAATTCTTCCCAGTTAATCCGAGTTAATCCGAAGTAACTCAAATCAACTTGAATTAACCTTGACATTAAATTAAGTCCGGCAGCGAAATTCTTATGAAATAAAGGTATCTGAGAAAATGCGGCAGTGAAAATCCCTTTATGCGGTGTAGGCCGAACTGCGACTTCCAATTAATCCAGATGAATTTGAAATAATTATGATTAATCTATAAATAACTCGTTAGCGACTCAAGAATGGCGAGCGATATAACTCTTTCAAGAATCAAATACCCGCATTTATCTGGCTCTCATTTTTAAGCTATCTGAAATAGTCAATCGATTTGCGTGATCCCATTTTTTATTGCCTATATAACTACGCCGATACGGGGCTTCACCTGCAATTTTTCAAGATTTTCCCTATGCGATTCAATCATTCTTGTGCTGACACCCTTTTTGTTCGCCATTTCCTTATAAGTTAATTTTATGCAGGCCAGTTGAAGAAAGGTAAGCTCAGGATCAGTGATCTAAAAATAATTAACTCTTTTTCATTAGAGATTTCGATCAGTTGCGGCAACTTCTCGTATTTTTTTATTAAGCTTTTTCAAGTTGGAAAAAAAGGCTCCTATCGCCATTAAGAAAACAATTAATAGAGCCGATTCAGTTCCTTTATTAATTTCCATAAGACTTCAACTGTAATTTAATCATAAACTCAAACATCATCGGCTGCTGTTTAGTTTTAAAGATTGCTACTTTTCTAATAGAGCGTCTAAGGCCTCGCTATTTACAACAGTAACGAGTTCATTTGTTGTTTAATTATAACTCCTAAATGCTGGAAGACCCATTTTATATTTTGAGGAACGAGGATCTTTAGCAGCCCAAAGCGCATTATTGTTGACCTTTCTAAGAATGGATAAGACAGGAGTGCCCTTACCATTTAAATTCTGACTAAACGAGAAATAAATGAACTGATCATTTTCAAGGCAAATTACATTTAACCGGGTATATGGTTTGAATAGCCCTATATCCCTGACTTCACCGCTCCTGCTTTCTCTGAATGGGTTGGCGTAACTATTTGCTGACGAAGTTTCAGCGAGACCTATTTACCCGTTCGATTGTTAAATGTATTAATTACATCCATTTATTTGCTTTGCTCGAATCTTGAAATCAAAGTGGCAATACTATCAATCCAAACTTGTTGTATAATATCCATAAGAATTCCTGCCGCTAAAGACTAATAAAAAATGATTAGCAATTGTTATCTTGAGTGTCTCAAAAAAACTGCATGAAAAAAAGCACTTTTCTTTCTATTATAGCTATGCTGCTATTAGTAAGTTTTCAGTTCATGGGAACAATAGTAATACACAATAGCATCGGAGTCTATTTTAAACCAGTTTTTTTGCTTTTAGGAGTATTAGCAATTGTTCGGGCGAATAATGCTTATAAAAAGGAAAATGGAGAAAATTCTCGAAAGATTGTGGAAAGGAAAAAAGACGTTCTCTTTATGGCGGCAAGTGGCGCTATCTTAGCTATTGCTACTATTTATTTTTCGCTAGAGAATTTATAATCTAAAAACAGCTAAAAGTATAATATTCTCTAGAAACTGAATATGGTCACCTATACAATACTGATAAAGAAATTTCTAATCGACATAGATCCTTATTTTAAATGATTGTATAAAATAGAATAATAATCAATAAACTTATTGTTACGGTTTTGCTCTAATAATTCAAATAAGCGTTTTGCAAATTTTTCACCTGCTTTAGATGAGACACAGAATTCGATTATATCGTTAAACGTCTTCAGATTTCTAACAGTATCGATTAGAAATAAGGGATTCCATTTATTTCTAACAAACGCACAGACTAATGATCGTCTTAAGAACTCGCACCTGTCCCATTCTGGTACGATATCATACCGGTTTTTTTTCCAAGTAAACCGATTGGTCTCAGCAAAGTAATAAAGCTCACTTCCCATAAGAAACAAAAACTCCTTCCATATTTCACCAGTTTCAATTTTATTTTCTAAATTATCGTGCAAGGGTTGAAAAACTAAAGGTAAAAGCTTCATCACTGATGGTACCCTTCCTAAAAACATTGGAGCGATAACAAAAATCTGAGCACCGGTTTGGCTCATTTTGTCTTCAAATTTCATTGCTGACTGCACTATAAGAAGCCAATTTTCGTAGCTAAGTTCTGCTAATGTCTGACTGGTAAGAGAAAACAAGTCAGTCAATATCTGCATTATCGCTGGACTAATTTTTTTCTGCTCAGACAACCATCTTAGAACAATTTCCAGGTATTGTTCAATTTCATAGTGAAATTCCTCTTCCAATGGCTCATTGGAGTCATTGATAAAATCTAATAATGGAATAATAATCTGATGCCCAAGCAGCGAAAGCCCATGCTTCACTTGAAAAGCCTCATAATTTGTGAAAATTCTTTTGAGTACTATTTTCCAGTTAGTATTTGGATTGCTAAAAAGTATATCAAACCATCTGCCTTGAATTATTGCAGAACTTTTCCAAATTATAGTTTCCTTTTCGATGTCAGGATTTTTTGCGAGGATCGCTTTGAGAATTGTATCTGGAACGAAGTTCCACTCATACCAGACTATGAATGGAACATTATTAAGAACTTCGATTAAGACCTTTTCATCTAATTGTGAATGGATTAATTCAATAATATCCTTGAGATCCGCTAATGAAAGTGTCTTATCTTTAATCGACGCCAAGAACATACGAGGAACATCAAATTCATCTTTCGTTATGAATTTAGATGTTTCTGATGTTAATAAAAGTTTTAATACAGAGGCTGGATCTTGGGTAGAATAAACCTTTCGTACAATTTCCCTTTTAAGTGTTTTTGCTTCATCAGAACTCGGAAATGCCTCAGCTAAATAAATGTGACAAAATCTGTTTATTTGAAGACAGAGATTTGCAGTCCTGTGCGCAGTTCACATCAGTTTTTTCAGATGAATGATTATCGTATCCCTTGACTTGATATATCTAAGTATTTTAAGCAGGCATATAATTTATTATCGCTATTATTCATTGATAAAAAATTCTTTGAATTGCATAGTGTTTATCTCGCGGTTTATAATTCTACTACCGTATAATAAATGTTTGTTGACTAAATCTGATCCCATTTCCAGTTTTCTGATTGTAGCCGTATCCCAAGATGCAATCAAATTCAGCAAAAGTTTAGGAAACACCTTAGATTTAGGAAACTGGAACTCGTTATTAGTTTGGCTATATGTATAAACAAGAGTGTCTCTGTTATTCCATAACGTTCCGTAATAGACTCCATCTTCCAAAACATATTGTTCTAGTAGGAATAAAGTATCGGTTTTATCATTCACCAACGGATGTAGGGATTTTTCGTGTAGCTTTTTTCTCACTTCATGAAAAGTTAAAGCCTTATAGGGACCTCCTTTATCATTTTGTAGCGTTGACAACTTTTTCGAGGTTGTCAAAAAAGAGCTACTACAACTCGTAATCAGAATTAGCAAGGCTCCTATCATTAATGTACGTTGCATTTGGCCGGTTTTATTATTTTTTATAATTAAAGGAAGCTTGTTTTCTTGGGACTTGTTTATACTCTCCCTTTCCATTCGTATTGATAGCTCCATTTGTTAAGACATACATACTTTGGTTTGTTCCTGTCCGAAGTATCGGAGTATTATCATCCGGGTCATTATCTGAATTATATGCATAATGCGTACGTAATGGAATACCTTGTTCTGCTCGAAATAGATTCTCCTTATGCGTCGAAAAAATTTCACCAGAATAAATCGGATCGGTCTTAGTAATATCAGATGAAATCCAAATACCTCCATTAAATGTTCCTTTCCAATGATCTTCTGTATGGGCTAGCTCATGCCCCAAACCGATAAATGCTGACCTTGTTTTGCCGCCACCTTGTTGCGGAATGTTGTTTCCTAGATTGTTTGGATTCCATAATACCCCGCTAGGGCCTCCATTATTGCCGCCCGATGAGCTGGCGATAGTCACGGTGTTTTTATGGCCCATCAAAAAATCAATGGTTGCTGCTCCTTCGGGACCAAGATGTAATCTGCCTAAAGCTTCGCTTACTGCTCCCAAGAAAGGACTAATGGCTTTAGTATCGGATACATAATTACCACACTCATCATAAAAACCAAGTCCGTCTTCACGCTTATCATAATAATATACGCTCTCGGTATATGTCTTATCTCCGCTAGGTAAGGTAACCATAGTGCGTACAATTACTTTAATACTATCACCGTTTATATCAACATTACTAATTGGGTTGTTTGCCGTATACTGATATGGATTTAACTGGACGTACTTGTCTGCATATCGATCTTCCTTCTCCGCAATGTCTCTTTTCCCAGCCTTGTGCGCTAGCCAAAGGACATTGCGGTTTCATAACTGCCCAGTCAAATCAATATCCTCCAGTTCCATAAAACTCGTGACAGTATAAATCCCTTGCGCTCCGGTGATATAAAACTTCCTTCTCCGCAATGTCTCTTTTCCCAGCCTTGTGCGCTAGCCAAAGGACATTGCGGTTTCATAACCGCCCCGTCAAATCAATATCCTCCAGTTCCATAAAACTCGTGACAGTATAAATGCCTTGCGCTCCGGTGATATAAAACTTAGCAGAGCTATGCTCATACATCTCCGGCAATTCCACTAACCCGTTTCCTTTGCATGGGTTCCAATGCATGTAATCTAATTTCTGCTCTATAAATTTAGTCGATCTGCATTCTTTCCAGTCAAATGAAGTCTCGAATACTTTATGCAACTTGTTTTCTTTACGCTCTGTATCATTTACAGACCGGGATAGTTCATCGAGAACCAAATGCCTGTTTTGATCCTGGAAACGCTTCACCAACTCATAAGCCATGAACCGCTTACCATTTGCTACGATACTGTTGATCGACTTGCCTGTATCGCTGAAAGCGATCATTGCATGTACATGCTCCGGCATTATCACATAGCCTATAATATAATGCTTGTTCCGTCTTAGGTGATCAAACCATTTATATACGATATCATAAGCATTACACAGTTTGAATAGGGGCAACCAGTTGGTGCATGTGAACGTGATGAAATAAACTCCATCTTTATCAGCGATGGCTCTTCTTACGGGCATAGGGGCTTTTTGCAAAGATTGAAAATAGTGCACTAAAACCGCAATGTCCACCTACACACTTTGCCTATGCAGTGAGACATTGCGGAGAAGTAAGAAAATATATTAATTAAATAGAAAAGTGATATCGCTATATTCTTCGTTCTGTTGATCATCTTTTTGGTTCTACTTTAGGAATGTTTTGAGAATATTTTATTGGACTAAGAGTTAGCTTGCGCTCTTCGGATGTTTAATAAAAGCCAGACTCTGTCTGGAGTTTGAAAAAGAAAAGTTACCCATCTATTCAATAGCTCCTTAAAGTAAGTAGCTGAATATTTGTTTTCTTTCAGCAACACAAATTTATAAGAGACCCATATACATTTCCATTTCACTCTTCCGTACAACTTTAAAGGCAGTCCGAAGACTGCCTCTTAGTTAACATCCAAAGAGCGGCTATTCGCTAACTTTTTGGATAGCCTAGACAATATTAGGCTACAAAACACATTATTAAGAAGGAAGCAAAAGATACAAGTATGTAAAACCAACTCCAAAAATTAATACTGTTGAAATTCACAGTCCGTACAAATTTTTTAAACTCCTTTTTATACTTATCTTTTCTTAAAAAGATAAAATGGTTTATTGCAAATATGATTATCCCTAGAATTAATCCACGAAGGGGGGAATAATTAACATGTTGCTCACCTAAGATGACCTCCCTTAAGAATATTTCTCCTGTAAAACAGTTTAAAACAACCAAAAAGGTACTTGTAAGCACAGCCGTATATTCTGGAGTATTATCTAACCCCAAGTTTGAAGCCCAGCGATACAAATTATAAAAAAAAACTTATAATATTTCATGATTTACAAAATTAAAACCGCAATGTCCGCTTCCGCACTGCCTATGCAGTGAGACATTGCGGAGAAGTAAACTCTTCGGATAGCTGGGGGGCATTATTAAATGTAAAGATTAATCAGCTTCACTTATAACCAACCACGGGGTCGGCTTGAGCCAGACCCCGTGGCGACAGAGATGTTTAATAAAAGCCAGACTCTGTCTGGAGTTTGAAAAAGAAAAGTTACCAATCTATTCATAGTTCCTTAAGGTAAAGTAGCTGAATATTTGTTTTCTTTCAGCAACACAATTTATAAGAGCCCATATACATCTCCATTTCACTCTTCCGTACAACTTTGAAGACAGTCCGAAGACTGCCTCTTATTTAATATCCAAAGAGCCGCAATTCGCTAACTCTTTGGATAGCCTAGTCGGCTAAGCCAGACCCCGTTGCGACAGAAAAATTTACTTTATCTTTTTCTTTTTTGTTTAAGAAATCTTAAGATCTCTTCACGGTCCTTTTTATATTCTTTGCCTTCGAACGTTTTTTCATTTAAAATGTCTGTTATAGTAAGTTTAGCTTCCTTCTTCAATCCCTTATTTCGAATAACACAATAATTCGGAATAGGCAGCTGCACTTCCATCAAAAGATATTTTAGTATATCGAGATTGGGGAGCGATGCATTAACTAAGGATTTTTCGCCATTACTAGGGTATCGAAAAGGATCTGCACCACTATTAATTAGCAATCGAACGGCTTGCAAATTGCCATAACGGCATACAAGTTCAAGAGGTGAGCTTTTAAACATTTTTTTTCTTCCGAATTGATCTAAACTGCTATCGACAAAACTACTGTTCAAATCAGCTCCATGACGTATTAAATGCTGTAAGATTTCGTTTCCATGGGCAATACTTGAAGCGAATCTGCAAGCATATAAAAAAGGACTTAAGTTAGAACTATCTGCTTTTTGGTTGGCGTCTGCACCTAACCGAAGTAGATTTTTTACTGCCTGCAGTTTTCCCGTTATTACTGCAAAAGATAATAGCGAATGGCCGAATCGTTTTTCTTGAAAAGATAATAACTCTGGGTTCTTTCTGATCGCCTGTGATACCTTGATAGTATCTTCATCTTGCACTGCTTTTGCCACTTCAAAAGCCGGGGTACTTTCAAATTGCCGCACATCAAATGCGTTCACCTGCTTACTTTGACAGTAGCTCATTGTATAAGTTAGAATAAAAATTAACCAGAAAAATTTTAGGTTTCTCATTTGATAGAACTTGCTTTTAATGCATTGATCACCGAAGAAATTAAGTGTGCAATTATAGCACCGTCAAACACTCCATGGCTCTGTATTTGAGAAAAACTACCAATATATCTGTCTCTTCCAACATGCACGAACGCTCCGGTGACCGATGCTAATCTTTGACTCAAATCTAAGATTTCTCCCCTAACGATATAATTTGTAATATTTCCCTTTGAAATATTTAAGCCATGAAAGTCGATTGTCTTTTGGGAGATCCAGGCTGGATTAAAGGTAATTGCTGCCCCCCCCGTTTTTAACGCAGCGGCGATTGCTAAACCACCTCCCAACGAATGTCCGACAAATGTTAGATTAGCTGCACCGATTTCAATCATTAACGTACTTGCATTATGAATTGCAGTTGAATATTGAGCAGACAAACCAAAAGCTTGCGCGACATCTTCCCAACCGTCTTTTCTATCAACTGTTCCTGCAAATGCATAAGCGTATTTTTTTTCACCATTTATTTCTTTTGAATAAAGGGCTGATTTAAATCCTGTTTCATCCTGAAGGCCTATTCCAAAACTTTCATCGCTTAAGGACCAGCCACCTATTAGCTCTCCTTCTCCATATACATTTTGTGCCATCATCGCAGCTTCTAAGGCCGTCGGCCCTCCTGATGCGCTCCATCCAAACGAAGCTTCGCTGCCCGAGCCTCCAAACATTTGCATTAATTCGGACAACATACCGTCCCACATGGCCGAATTTAGACCTCGTTCATTACTCCAGTCATGGCGATATTGGCCGGCATTAGCCGCGGGATTATAGACGGGTGACCTCTCAGCTTCAAAAACTTGAGCTTTCATTCCGTCCGGATCTATAAACCGCATCGGATTATCATAGGCATAATTGAAAGCACTCCACCTTCTGCTTTGTTCTGCCAGCGGATCAATCACCATCCACCTTCCAACCTGCCCATCATACATCCTCGCCCCATAATCCATCCACTCCAACCCGCTACCATCTGCAAATTCTTCACACTGCGTTTCTTTACCGTTGTACTTTAATTTGTTTGATCTTATGTTCGGTGTAACTGCTCTACTACTAATCCCCGCCATTGCCAATCCAAACGGGTAGTAATGTGTCTCCTCTAGCAACGGCCCCCTCGTATGCTCCACATGAAAATCATCGAAGTATACAGGCACCTCATCACTGGCGTTACTGAGGTAAATAAAAATGTATCCGTTTTTAGTGATTTCGATTTCGCTTCCGCCGTTTGCCTGTAGAAGTTCAGTATCAGGCTCATCATCAGTCACTGAAACATATCCTGCCGATCCGGAAATATAGTTTAGCTGTTTATCATCAAACATCACCCAATTAAGTCCGGCGTTAATGAATCCCGTAGTGTTGTGCTGTTCTTCATAAATCGCTTTTATCGTTGATACCATCTCGTCGAAAGCAGAAGAACCATTTGTTATCTGCCGTTTATTCCCAAATGAACCGATTCCATCTCCCATAAGGTTATGAAGCATTTCTTCAAACACATCCTTATCGAAAACGGATGCTTCTGTTTCCCTGCCTCGATGATGAAAGCTTTTTACAGAAGCAGTGATCTTGTCACCTGCCATTACTTTCAACAATAGTCCTGTTCCCAATGGTGTATTATGTCCCAGCTTTTGCACTTTTTCATTGCCAGGGTCACTGTCAAAAGCTGAAGGCTTGTTAACAAGATTATGCAGGCTCGAGAATAATGCGTTTTCAGAGGTATTATTGGCATCCTCCATTGAAGCATGGTATGTGTCTTTCGGCGCATCATCTGTTAATACCATTCGCACATTGCCCAAATGGTCTTTCACGAAATAATCGAACTTCACATCGCCGCCTGCAACAATTCTGGCTCTCCCTTCTTCATGGCTGATGAACTGTAAAGTATCGTTCATGTATTCAAAGCCCGCTATATACAGCGTTGTAGTAACCGTACTTCCTTCTGTTACTTTCTTTTTTAATTTAATACCATTCGCATCGTAAGTGTATTTGATATTTCCTTTACTCGTTACCACAATACTATCTGTGAGATTGAGGTGATTGTAAATGATAGAACTGATGGCTTTATTTTGATCAAGGGTGAGATTTCCATTTGAATCATAGTTATAATCATCATTGGTATTACTTCCATTCGTAAAGTCGCCCAACTGGTTATTACCCGTTACGGCATCCGTTACACGCATTAAATAGTTAGAATTGGATGCATACAAATAAGTGAGGCTATCGATGATGCTGCTACTGCTTACCTTCAATCCTTTTTGCGTTAGTTTCGTGATATTGCCATTAGCATCATAATTCAAAGTACTCAACGAGAAATCGATACCCGCAGATTTATCAAAAGCACTGCCAGTGTATTGGTTAAAATCAGCTTTCGTTAAACGGTTAGCCAAGTCATAAGCGAAGTCGTACTTCCGCTTGTCGCCATCGCCTTTGCTCTTCCAGGTTGTACCTGTAATATTACCGTCAAGCATCGCAGCTGCATACGATTGTCCAGAAATGATATTGGAAGTATTGTTATAGGCCAACTCGTAACCGAACCAATGATCGTTATCAGAATCGTTTATATATCCGCGGTTAACCCCCAGCAACCAGCCCCTGATATTATATTCATAAGTGAACGATTCAAGGGGTGCCCCTGAATAATAAGGCGCAATATCTTTTCCCTGTAATTGCCCCAGGCTGTTATACTCATGTTCGCTGATGACACGCTCAGTACTGCTATTGATCTTCTTCGCAACTGATAATATTCTTCCTGCATGATCATAGGTGTACTTAGTTAATACTTTATGGGTTTGCGAATTAGAGCCCGCTTTCTGGTGCTCTACATGTGAACGCAAGACCTTACCAGAAAAATCAAACTGCGATGTAACTACATCTGTGCCTCCGGAAATATTTGTTTGCTTAGCCTGGATGATCCTCCCGTACTGATCGTAAACTGGCAGAGTGTATAAAAAATTATTGGTTCCCAGAATTCTAGTTTTGGTACCCGTTACAGATCCCCTTATTCTATCCGATTGTGTTATCTGTTGAACATATTCAGGATAGGCATTGTAAGTGGTATAAAAATTACTGCTGGTGATATTAGTTGTAATCAAACTACCGGTAAATGGATTACCATTTGAACTCAGCCAGCTGTAATCATCATAGAAGGTTTCGGATAGTTGCGTAGGTCCGCTATAGGAACCAACCCATAACGGATTCGCATTTACATAAATTTGACACTGGTCTCTGCCTTCATCAGGAAACCATAAAAATTTTTGCACAGGCCTATCTAAATCATCGTAGTTCGTACATACATAACCGATGTCATTACTGTTCATATATTGATCCTGGAACATCACCAACCTATTTCTTTTGTCGTATACCATTTGTTGCAGCCCCGCTCCAGGAATACCTTTTACGATGAGCCTGTTCAAATCATCATAGAAATATCTGTAACAAAGCCCAGTTGCAATGGAACTATTACCGCTCAGATTCCAGCTCACCGAATTTAATTTTTCCACTGCCAAAGGCGGTAACACAAACCTCAGATTTCCTGCCTCGTCGTACACATAATAAGTACATAGCCATCCTACATGCGCAGTTCCCGGAGATGCACCCAGTTGCACTTTAGTCAATATCAATTTTCCTTCTTCATTTTTATAGGTTAGGGTCTTTGCATTTTTTTCATCAGTGATCTCTTCCACTATTAAACTTCCCGCAGCATATATATAACCGGTAGATGGCAGATCATATTCCGAGGTGATGGCAATCGTCCATAGTCTTACGCTGTCATTGGCTGTATTGGCACGTTGTGTTACTGACCTGCCAACATTAGCCCCGGTCCAGCTATTTCCCGGTGCAGTGGTTTTCAACACGCGTTGTAGTGGTGACGCATCATATGCAGTCTGACTATAAATAGTATTTTCTGAAGGAAATAAACCCCTGTAAAAAGCTGAGTCCTGCAACAAGGCATAGGTTTTAAACTTTCCATCGTTGTAGTTGGAGGCTGTTTGAATGTACGGCATGTATTGCATCGTTGGCCTGCCAAACCAATCATACACAACCGGCGTTACCATGTCTTTTTTATCAGGAGATATCTGCCGGGCCACGGTCTGAATTGTTCGACCGAGATAGTCAAAATATTCTGTAGCTACAGATACATTTTCAACGAGCCCCGAGATCCTAACATCCGAGGTATCTTGAGTAGGGCGCAATGGCACCAGCACCCGTTTATAATTCTTTGCCGGTTGCGGATTGTAGCTTTGCACCAATGTGGGAGGCGCCTGAGCGCTACCGGAATCCTCGATCGGAAATTGTGCCCGGGCTGTTACTCCAAGGCTGCCCAAGATCAATAATAATATTAGCTTTCTCATATGCTGAGTGTTTTTGCTAGTTGTGGGTTGTTATTGCATTCCTGATAATCGGGTCCATCGGATCGATTGCGGGTGCAAACGTGCCGATCAACTGGCCTGATTCATTGATAAGAAACTTCTGGAAGTCACCACCGACTGCACCATACATCGCACCGTTCTGTTCTATTTGTTTTAGCCAGTAATAAACAGGCTGCACAATTGTGCCTGCCACTGCATCTGTCTTTATTATTTTATAAGTTGTTCCATAGTTGGAAATACAAAACTGTTTGATGGCTGAATCTGATCTCGATTCATGCCCGAAACTATTTGACGGAAACGCTATCACCACCAAGGAATCACCGAAGGTTTGCTGTAACTGCTGAAGTGTACCCAACTGGCCAACACGCGATGAACCGGTTGCGATATTTACAAGTAATATTTTCTTTCCCTGGTAACTATTTAAACTGATCGTGTTATTGTCTACATCGGTGATGGATAACGAATAGAAGCTAACGATCAGTGAAAAGAGATGGTTCAATATATTCATACAGTTGTTTTAATATTCTATAAAGCAGGTTATACTACACGATGAAGAATGATAGGACACAGAGCTCCATGTAGATTGCGATCCGTCACTGAAGCAGTACTTATGAGTACACTCCCATACCCATACATTATCTATTTTTTTATAAACAGATGAAACCACTGTTAGTGTACCAATCTCGCACACGCCATTCACTACTTTAAACCAGGCAAGGCTTGAAACCCCCGGGCAACTGCAATCATAGCCGGGCAATTGAACCTGGCGATACAGTCCACACGAATCACTGAAAGGATTAATGTCTAAATAAAATGAATCGACGATACCGGGGTTGCTGGCACGACACTCTTTATAACCTGCCTGCATGACAGGCAGAAGAGATATTGCCATTGGAGAGTCTGTGTATTGGAATCTTTTTATGATATTCTTGTCCTTGTCTCTTACCAGCATTGGCCTGTTGAGATTATCATATTCATTGTAGGAAATCGTATTGTTGGCATCGGTGGTACAGGTAATGCCCACGATTGGCTCGTAAGTAGATGTTACCATGTTCGCATACTTTGGGTGCAGCCGCACCTCGTCTACTAATCCACTGCCACTAATAGTAACAGAAGTTATTCCTGTAAGATTCACTGCATACAAATTCCATCCCTGCTGTGAGGCGATTGACGTAGATAAACTGCTGGAGTTCACACTTACGGAAGCACCGGATTTTGCCCATAATGTGAGCAGGTATTGCTTACCGCTGGAAAGGCTGGACTTAGATATATTCCCATTCGAAAGATTATAGCTTTTCTTTCCCGTCATTTTATCCGTGGCATCTCTTGAAGCACTACCAATGGTCCAGTTGCCCGAACCTGTTGACTCAAAACTGGTGTATGCAATATCTGCCTGTGCAGCATTCGATACTTTTGCAGCAGCATATTGCTGATCATAATCGATAAGGATCGAACTATACTGTCCGCTCGGTAAGTTCACCGATTCGCTAAGATTTCCTTTTGCATCATATGCAGAGAAATACGTTTTCGGTTTAGTATAAGTGCTATTGCGGTTTAGCAACCCCGCATTGAATACTCCATATGTCGATTGAATAACCGGTTTGTTCGATTCAAAAGCATAAATGGTATCAGGCTTTACATCACCCGATGATATCTGCCTGTACGATGTTACCAGTGCAGAAATGATCCTTGGATTGCCGTCTCCAGTTATCCATGTTTCAGTACTTACCGGTTGGCTTATGATCGAACTATCTCTTAATTTTCCTACACCTCCACCGACCGTGTAATGATAGGGATAATACATCCGTTGTTCTTTTACCAGGCTTCTTGTCCTGTCATAGTCGGTGGTGATCTTGATTACATTGTAATTAGTATCATACTGGAGCTGTTGAGAAGTGGCATTATAACTTGCATTAGGGTGGAACAATGTATCCACGCTTGAGGTGACAAATATCCTTCCGGTCGAGAGATAGTAATGATCACCCAGGTATGTTTTTGTTCTTAGAGTAGACGGGTTATACGGATCTCCATCATATTTGGTTTGAGAATGCCCGAGCTTGAGTGATTTAAAATTATCGTTATCGTACAGCAAGCTGTCATACTGGTAAGTAGTAACCGTTCTTTTTACCAGGCTTCCGGCACTATCGTATAAAGAAACTCTTTTAGGCATACCGAGCCCCCAACTGCGAATATCTACAGGCGTATAAGGAAAAGCATTAGTGAACACATTGGTATTAAGATCACGTAAATCTGTGAACTCCTGCACTTCTTTGCCGAGATTAAAACCATTGACCGCCGTACCACGTCTTACAACTACGCGGCTATATCCTACCTTTCCGCCTTCTGCGAAGTCGAGTGTCGCCACTGGCTCGCTTGTTACGGCCGTATAATCTGTAGTGGTCGTGCCTCCGTAATTGACTACTTCCCGGTAAGGGTAATCATATTTAGGAATGCCACCCAAGAAACCCGAACTTTTACCGCTCTCGGTAACATATTGGTAGTGCTCATAAAATCCACCGTAGCTATCGTTTACATTTCGTTTTACATGGGATACCCGAATTCCGCCGGAATACATATATGAAATAGCGGTGTCTGCTTTATTTTCCCAATTGATGGTTACCGGGAAACTCCCCGAAATACTGGTGCCTGAAGCCAGAGATGTTTCAACCCTATAACTCCCGGAAGTAAGGTTGAATGTCCATGTTCTTATTCCCGTGTAAAAAAGATCATAGAGGATACTGCAGTAGTGTGGTAGGTCACTGAACCATCCGTACTCTTGATGTAAACATTAAGGTCACCACTTCCACTGATCGGTGCACTACCTACCCTTGATACTGATTTGTCTAACAGAAATACAACCTGGTGTTTATCATTAAATACCTGCGAAAAACTCACTGTGTTCTGCGAGTTAGTGGTAGGTGTTATCGATAAATGAACCGCAGTTTTGGTATACGGGTAATGGGTGTTCAGCTCGTAGCTGTACTCTACATATCCGCTATTGGGTAAATAACACCTGTACAAGGAGTTTGCAACGGCTCCCGAATTAGGTGTACGATCAGCTCCCCAGGTGTAGCCATTTACACTTGGAATTAAATTGTCAAGATTTACTGCACCATTATAGTATCCCCAGTGATCTCTTTTATTACCAATACTATCCTGGGAGCCTTTTGGAAATAGCGGATAGGTATAATCAAACTGGTATCCATCCTGCCGTTCTTTAGAAGTAAATGGTATTACGCTTTTGAGCAAAAGTTTAGTGGAATCTGAACTTGTATACGTATGGCCTCCTCTCCCCCCACCGTATCCGCTCACGTATGAATTCTGGTATTCGAACAAAAAACCATATCGGAAAGCAGTATCGCTTATTTTGATCTTAGATAATGCGTAATCATCAGAAGTGTATTTGTCCTTATTACTGTAAACGAATGAAAGTGTTGTTTTATCCGGAAATTCAATGGAAGAGATTTTATAACTGCCGGTTATTCCAACCCCGGGCGCATATGTGGGCCCTTTCCTGCTTCCATTGCTGTTATTGACAAAAGTAACCTGCGGCAACTTAAACCCGTACTGTATTTCACGGGCAGAGTACTCAAACTTGATCGTATCAGTGTTGAAGGGTGATATAATTCTTGTGAGTTCCCAACTGGTTGCATATGGCTTGTCAAAATAACCAGAAGGCATATAGGCAAAACCAGAACCGACTAATCCCATCCAGGTATGGACGATATTTTCAAAATCATACTTAACACCATTCTCACCAATTATTCTAAAAGATTTGAGCGTCTGGTTTAGCGATGTCGCCGTTTGATAAGTAGGAATGATGCGCACTTTAGACAAAGGCACTGAGGCAATCTGCCCATTTTTTCCAATAACGAATTTTCCGGAGTGGCCGGGAAAATTATACTGGAAGATATCCTGCTGTGTATCGAGACTGTCGAAATAATATTTAGAAGCATTACTTCGAAAATCCGTTGGTATTGCACCTGCATACATATAGCCATAGGTAGGCATGTCATCAGGCATACCCCGTACAGTTCGCACAATAGATCCGCCTGCATTTAAGTACCATCCTAAACCAACTATTGAAGGGCTTTCACCAACCTGGATCCCACCACCACCGGTGTATTGCAAGCCTACAGACAGGGCTAATCCACTATTGGATTTATAATTGTAGATGGGGACCGATACATCTGGTGTACCGGTAAATAAATTGACCTCGGCACTCCCAGCCTTGCTGGCGTTACCCGCACCGCCGGGCAGCGTAGCCGCATTGGAATAGTTCGGCGCTTCAGCATCCTGTGCAGGTGCTGATAGAGACAATATAAGCCAGGTTGCCAACAAAAGTTTGCCTTTTCTCATAAGCGGTATTTTAAAATGTCCATCCCACTCTAAACAAAAATGGTTTGGTATGTAAAGCGTTTTGATTGTGTAAAAAATCATACAGGAGTTGCACGTTCGTACCTTTCTTTTTTCCAACTTTCACTTTCTTAGTAACACCTAACAAAGCTTTTGCCCGCCAGAGTGATTGATCTGCCAATTGATTAAGGTCTTCAAATCTTTGGTTATAGTCTTGTTCGTAACCACCGGTCATCCAAAAGCTTTTTTTGATCTTAACGTCTACATAACTGCGCAAGCCTATGCCTTCATGAGTCAGCTTTAAATTTTTGAAGCCACTTCCCATCCCCAGTTTATAAGATGCACCGACACCGATAACACTCTGGTCATTCAGTTTATATCCAATAGTGGTCGCTATATCGGCGGTAACCGGGAAATAACCGTTAGGTTGTTGCGTTTGAAGATTAAATCCTAATTCAAATCGTTGTAAGAACCGTTTAGTCTTTTGACTATTCGGTGTAAATCCTTCCGGCATTTCAAGATTGCTTGAACTTCCACCAAACTGTTTCAACTTATTTTTCAACTTGTTTAGTTCTGCTTGTGCAACTCCCAGTTGATCATTGATCCGTTGCTGGGGGTTGATGCCGACACCAGAAAATCGCTGCGTTAACTGCGCCTGCACTGAAGCTCTTGTTTGCAAACCCGCCAGGCTTTCAGTAGAACCGTAATTGTCAGGAAGTCGCAATAGCTTAGCCAGCATCCCATTCTTCTTAATGAACGATTGAAATGCAGGCAAATCCCTCAGCTTAGCCACCAGTTTCTGCTGCATTTTCTTCGGATCTTTCAATAGGCCCTTGTATTCGTTCAGTTGCTGTTGATAATAAAATACCTGCTTGTTGATCCGCTTCATTTCTTTCACCATTCCAAATTTTTCCAGCTGTTGTTTCAGCATTTGTCTTCGTTCACGCAGTTGCTTTTTTATTTCATTGCTTAGTTGTAGTTGAGAACTAAACTTTTTAATTGAAGCTGATGCGGTTTGTAGTTCAGTGGAATTATTACCAGCATGTTGGTCGATAAAAGCCACTGCGCCAGACAGTGAATCCAAATTTGGAAAGTATTCTTTGAGCTCAACCGAGTGACTTGAATCGCTAGCCTGTTGCATTCTCTTCTGTAGAGTGCCGGTGAATTCAGCGGAGGAATTCGAAAATTTAACTGCCAGGGATGAATCTCGCTTTTTCAGTTTACGGAGCATTCTTTGTTCTTCCTTTCGAAACCTTAATAAAGTTTTCTGAGAATTGCTTGTAAGTTTATTGGTAAGCTTTGTGAACTGTTGAGTGATCTCATTGGTTTTGTCAGCAGACAGAAAAGTTGGCGGGCGCTCTTGGGAATACAGGCGTGCGCTAATGACTAAAATTATGGAGACAAGTAGGCAACGCATACAGGTGACTTTTGGTGTTTACCTGTGTATGTGCGTTATAGATTTGGTGTTTTATATCGCTAGCTCAGGTATTAAATCAAAGCTAATAGAGGAAGCAAATACAAATCAAGCGTACCAATACTGAACTTTTTGCGTACATGTACTGTTTTCTATTTCATAGAAATTTTATATACTTAGCGGATAGGGTTCGGCCGTTTAAAAGCAATAACTTAATTGTGGATTACCTCGCAGCAGTGACAAAAAATTAGTCAGATGCGTTCCCACTGTTTAACGGATGTTCGATTGGAATCGGGTTAATGCTAGTGTTAATGTGGGTGTCAATCAGATTCAATCCTAGATTATTCTACGCTGAATCTGAATTAATTCCGAATAAGTTTTTCTGGACTCAAAAAGTACTCGCGGGGGAAGCCAAATTATTCAAGCTACTTTTTTTGAGATCTCTGCCAGCTCTTTAGAATGATTCATTGACCTCACTTTACTTAACCCTTCCTCTGTAATAGTAATTGAGACGGGCGATGAAAAAAGAATCAAGTTTTCCGCAGCAAGTCTTTCTAAATGAATTAAGATAGCATCCCAGGGCTGATCGTGTCTTGCAATGATCTCGACAGGCCTGCAACCATAGTGAGTCGGTTGATGGCTGTTTTCACTTAACTGATAAAGGATGCGTAAAGTCGAATATGCATTTTCCACACTACAATTTAGTAGTCTTCAGAAAAACTACTTGTTAAACTTATTCACACTACGCAAGCCCCTGCTACAGTAACAGATGGAGGTGATTAGCTAACAAAACTAAATAATTAGTTTGATAACTAAATTTTTAGTTATAGATTTGATTAATAAAAGATTCATTTGTGATGAAACCACTGACAAAAGCCGAAGAACAGATCATGCAGAGCGTTTGGAAACTAAAAGAAGCATATCTAAAAGATATCGTGGAAGACCAGCCCAACCCAAAACCGCACTCTAATACCGTAGCCACTATACTGAAGATACTAATCGAAAAAGGGTTTATAGACGTAGAAGTTCATGGACGAGTACATAAGTACTACCCCATTATATCCAAGGAGCAGTATTCCTCTAGTACAATGCAAAATCTAGTTAGCAATTATTTCGCGGGATCATTCGCCGATGTAGTGTCTTTTATGGTAAAGAATAAAAATTTAAAAGTGAAAGACCTTGAGTTGTTACTGCAGCAAATCAAGAATAAAAAATAAGTATTGTAATGCCTAACTTTTTTTATCTATTACAAGTATCACTATGCAGCCTTGTGCTGTATGTATACTACTATTTTTTTCTTCGGCACAATCGTTCTCATTCTTTCAATCGATTTTACTTGTTGTCGATATTTATATTATCATGGCTGATTCCACTAATTAGAATCCCTGTTGGCACTGGCAATGTCACAAGACCTATAACCCAACCTTTCCACCTGAAAATGTTTGAGGTGATCGCTGACACTAATAGCCAGCTCGACGAGTTGGTAGTAACCAATAGGTCAGTTGTTGATATGAATGATATACTACACGTCAGCTACTGGCTCGTCTCCCTAACGTTTGCCATCCTTTTTATCCTTAGGATTTTAAGACTTTATCTGTTATCACGACAAAAGCCTAAGATTCATGTGGAGGGAGCTTTAGTACTTAAATTAGACGATTCAGATTCTCCATTTTCATTTTTTCATTTCATCTTTTGGAACACAGAAATTAAATTATCAAGTGAAATAGGAAAGAAAATTCTCGAGCACGAATTAGTTCACATAAAACAGAAACACTCAGTAGATAAGATCGTGGCTGCAGCCGTTTTGAGTGTTGGATGGATCAATCCAATCTTCTGGCTGATTAAAAAAGAACTTGAGATGGTCCACGAATTTATCGCTGATAGAAAAACCGTTAAAGATGATCCTTCACAACTCGCGCAAATGCTGCTTGCAGCATCTTTTCCTTCGCACGCCTTTAATATGACGCACTCCTTTTTTCATTCACCAATAAAAAGAAGAATTTCTATGGTAAGCAAAACAACATTGTCCAGATATGCAAGGACTTCGAAGCTCTTTATTCTGCCAGTTTTTGTCATTGTTATAGCTCTATTCTCTTTCCGAAAAGACACCAGGAAGTACGAAGGGACTAAAGCAGTAACTTATCAAAAACCAAATGAGCAGAGTGCTAATGATACTAATGACATCAGAATAGTCGACGTAGAACTAAGTGATAAAGCAAGCCCCATTCACAGTGCAGAACTAAAAAGAACTTACAGTATCATTATTGATGCCGGGCATGGCGGGAGCGATCACGGTGCGCAAGCGAAGGATGGAACTAACGAATCCGACATTGCTCTTGGAATAGTGAAAATATTATTGGAAGAAAATCATAATGAGCTGATCAATCTGATACCTACACGAACAGATGATGTGTATCAATCTCCAAGTCAAAAATCAGAATTTATAAAAAAGAATAATGCCGACGCTTTGCTTTCTATACATACAGGATCATCCATGGATGCTACCGATGAGGGAATACAGATTTTTATTCCGTCAGAGGATAGTTCATTTCGTTATGACCCTTCGTATATACTGGCAAACACACTAGCTAATCCGTTGAGCCAATTTGATCCTCAACTTCAAATTAAACGACGTAAAGTGGGCTCGTGGGCTTTGAGCGATTCATTTCGGCCTGCAATATTGATAGAAACTGGATTTCTGACTAACGAAAGAGATTTGACTCTTCTCAGGAGTGAACAGTATCAAAGAAAAATAGCCCAGTCGATTTTGAAAGGAATTGAACTGTATTTACAATTGATGCAGGCTGAGAAATAGGCTTTCTTATCAAAATCCTTCGTATAGAAAAGTTTTGAGCCAATAAGAAAAACGCAAGAGGTAAAAATGCAATACCGAGGGTTGGACAACTTATACCAAACTCTCTAATAGCAATAAAAGGCAATACAATGTCAAAGATTCATACCGCGGCCTTATGGCCGCATTTTTTTACCTATCAGGAGAGCTTTTATTCGGCAAAATTCTAGAGCCTCTACTCAACTCAATAAAATTAAACTGCTTGTCCGTTTTTGACATCAAAGCGTCCGTTTTTAGATAGTTATGATCATGAACTTTGTGAAAAATAGAATCATGATCACGGAAATTAGTATAGGAACCGGCACCGCAATACTGCTAATTGTAGTGGTGCAATTACTTTCTCGATTTTTTTCGATGAAACTACTGGCAACAACCATGTTGGTAGCAATTGCATTTATCTACACGGGATTTGCATTAAAAGACAACCCTGTTGAGTTGACGTGTCTTGAAATCTCTTTCTCTGTTGCACTTTATCTGATGGCAATCATGGGTTACAGGAGCAATAATGCGTTGATCGCATGGGGTATCATACTGCATGGCGCCTGGGACATCCTTCATCACAATGGCCTGTTAGTACCAACCGACGTTCCGGAGTACTGGCCTTCATTCTGCTTCATCATCGACATCATCGACGGGCTGTACTTCCTGATTATATTCAGGCTTCAAAAGAGAAAAACATCAAAACAACTCGGAATCCCTGCATAGTTATGTCGATAACCATACTTGCCGTAAAAAACATGGTTTGCAATCGTTGCCTACTTGTCGTCGAACGGATTCTACAAGCGTGTAACATCCCGCATCATCAAATTCTGCTTGGAGAACTTCATATTAATGGAGAAATGTCAGCTGATCAAGTAGAACTATTATCCGCCGAGTTAGCGAAAGTTGGGCTGCAATTGATCGACAAGAGGAGTAGTAACATCATCGAATCAATAAAACAACTTGTTGCGAGGAAAGCAAGAAACGAAGTGATCGAGGACGATACAAACATTAACCTCTCGCAATACTTATCCAAAAAGCTTTACCACGAGTACACATATCTGAGTCGTTTATTTTCTGCAGCAGAAGGGAGAACGATCGAAAGTTACTTCATTGAACACAGAATTCAGAAAGTCAAGGAACTTCTTACTTTCAACGATATGACATTAGCGGCAATTTCGCTGCAAATGGAATACAGCAGCACCGCTCACTTATCAAAGCAATTCAAACAGGTTACAGGTTATACTCCTTCCAATTTTAAACAGGTCACTGCAAAAATGCATTACATCCCTGTTTGTGCTTAAACTGAAATTGTATAACGTTTAGACAAAGTAATATAACACCTACCCTGACCACGCTTTCTACTTTTGTTTTATCAAATTATTACAACAAAACAAAAAGTATGAAAACAAAATCGAAAATGTCCATTGCGCAATCAGGGAAAACAAAATGCGGGGAAACAGAATGTAAATGCACAAACTGTAGCTGCGGAAATCTTTGCAATTGTAAGGAGAGTAAATAACCATCCATTCAACAACTCCGGTTCAGGAGTCATTAAAACAAATCAAAAATGAAAAATAAATTACTTCTTTCGTTGGTACTTTTATTTACCAGCATGACTTTATTCGCGCAGAGCGACACAACGAACGTTGAACAGTACTGCCAGGTGATCGCTACGCCCAGGCTATTCAGTAACAAGGTGACCATCGATATTGACTTTGGTGAAGAAAAGAGTTACTGGAGTGACACACGCCTCAGGAGTTACGATGGTCGATTCAAGAAATTTAATACGATCATTGATGCACTGAATTTTATGGGTAAAGAGGGATGGACTTTCATTAACGCTTATCCGGTAAACTCCGGCACAACAGTTATCTATCACTATGCGTTTAAGAAACTTTTTCCAAAAACGGCCTTACGCGAATAAACAATGTGGTTGTCCGTTTATGACGTACTACCGTCTCTTAAACACTTGAAAGCCGGTTTAGCTTTGCCTTAAATATCACTACAATGAAAAAGATGAGCTTATCGGTTATTACTTACACAACCATAACAACATTATTTGTGTACGGCATTGTTCAGATCATCGTAGCCGTATACACCATCTTCAAAAAGTAAAAATGAAAACCAAATTACTAATAACCCTCCTGGCGATCATGGCTGGTCTGTCAGGAGCGCTTGCCCAGAACAATTCAACTGCAGACAAAATCATCGGCACATATTGGTCTCCCAAAAAGGATGCAAAGATCGAGATATATAAAAAAGGAACTCGTTATTACGGCAGAACAGTGTGGCTTGCTGCACCTAAAATCGATAGCAAGAACCCTGACGCCAGATTACGCCAGCGGAATATGCTCGGCGTTGATCTTCTAACTGATTTCTCCTATGACGATGGAGAATATAGCGGAGGTGAGATATATGATCCGGAAAACGGAAAGACATACAGCTGTAAGATCAGCTTCAAAGGCAAGGACCTGAAAGTCCGCGGCTATATTGGAATTTCACTTTTTGGCAGAACAGAAATATTTCAACATACCTGATAACCTTTAAACTGATCATCATGGTTGAAGTATATAAGACAAATGTCCGCTCACAGAAACAGGCTATCAAAGTGATGGAAGCTATTCATTCGACCTTCTCGGGTCTGATGGTAAACTTTGACCTGCAGGATTGCGACAAAATATTACGGGTACAGAACATTAACTCTGCTGCAGCTACAGAAGTTGAGATGCTTGTTAACAACTTAGGTTTTCGCTGCAGCATTCTTCACTAGAAATTTGAGATCACAGCGCAGATCGTCTTTTAGAGATTGTTTGGATTAAATATACTTTCGGTGTGTGCACAGGTTCGGTGTCGCAGGAGTCATCAAGAAAAATATCGTATGAGAAAAATAGCATTTATCGTTCCGCCGCAGGTTGAGATCCTTGATCTCGCAGGTCCGGTACAGGTATTTACGGAAGCAAAGTTTTATGGATTGGAGATATCCCTGGAATTTTATAGCTACCAGGATGAGATACTCTGCACTTCCGGCCTGCCATTTGGAAAACTGGATCACTATAACAACGCAAAACTTGAGGGTGGAGATTTTGTTTTTATGCCAGGAATGGATTTCGGTTATGTAAATAGTCATTCTTTCAAAACAGAACATAAGTTCTTTGATTGGATAAAACAATGTGCCGGTAAAGGTGTAACGATCTGCTCTGTCTGCAATGGTGCATTCGCACTCGGACATGCAGGCTTATTAAAAGACACGGAATGCACTACGCATTGGAGAAGAGTCGATGAATTGCAGAAACAATTTCCGCAGGCTAAAGTGATCACCGATATTCTTTTCAAAAAAAGCAACAATGTGTACACAAGCGCCGGCATTAGTGCAGGCATCGATCTGTCCCTTGCAATACTTGAAGAGTTAAAGGGTGCATTGTTCACGCACAAAGTAGCAAGAGGCCTGGTCGTATACCATAGAAGAAGTTCCGGGCACACCCAGCAAAGCATTTACCTGGACTACAGAAATCACATCAATCCGAACATACACACAGTACAGGATCATTTGATTGATCATTTGTCCGAAGACAACTCGATAGAAGAACTTGCTTCACTCGTGTCAATGAGCCCGAGAAATCTGAGTCGGGTCTTCAAAGAAAAAACAGGAACCACTGTTCATGAATACCTCACATTGTTAAGGTTAGAGCTCGCCAAGACAATGCTGAATAATCCTGAATACACAATTGAATATATCGCCTCGAAATGTGGGTTCAAAACGTCGAGGCAGTTACAAAGAATTCTAAAATCGAATAAAAAAAATGAAACGTAAATACATATTCAGAACATTAATAACCCTCGCAGTTATTTCTTCTCTTCTCTTCCACGCCTGCGCTCCTTTGCGCGAATTCAGCACCACCCCTACCTACGACGGTAATAATAATTTCAATTACTCCGTTCCTTCATACGACAGTATGAAAAAGACTGTGGTAGTCATCGCTAACAATGACGGAACCGAGCTATTTGATATGATGGCCCCGTTTTACCTTTTCAATGCAACAGGAAAGGCGAATGTGTACATCGTGGCAAAGAACAAAGCGCCGATAACAATTAAAAAAGGCATCTTCGTTCTCCCGCAATCTACTTTCACCGAGATTGATTCGTTGCAGATAAAGCCGGATGTAATGGTTATTCCATTTCTTGCTGCAGCAGACTCCGCCAGCCAGGATCCTGTGATCATAAACTGGATCAGGAGCCACTACAATTCCAACACTTCAATTCTTTCGATTTGCGACGGCGCTGCTACTGCTGCAGCAACTGGCCTCTTCGATGGAAAGCCCATTACCGCACATGCGTCAGATTACGAGGGTATCAAAAAGAACTTTAGCAGACCGCAGTGGTTGCAGAACAAGAGCGTGGTCAATAGCGGTAATTTATTTAGTACTGCGGGCGTTTCAAATGCAACAGAAGGAAGCTTAATGGTGATAAAGGAAGTTTTTGGAGATGACGTGATGCATAGTGTAATGAAAGATATTCGATATGCCTATCCAAAGTTGAAGATTGAACACATGAGCAGCACATTTCACTTTTCTGATAAGACAGCTGCAGGTAAAAAGATTTTGTTTTCGCGAAATAAAAGAGTGGGTGTATTCTTACAGGAAGGAATAAATGAATTTGAGCTTGCTGCTGTAATGGATACCTATAACCGGACTTTTCCGAAAAAGATTAACAGTTATGCCCCGGCAGATGCGCCGGTGAAAACGAAGTATGGACTTGTAATTGTTCCTACTGGCAAAAGTAACAATGGCACCATAGACGAAATGCATATTATTCAGCCATCGAATACTGCCCATGTAGTAAAAGCAAAGCACGTTGTTGAATACAACTCCAACCATCCGAAATATATCATCGATGAGTGCCTGGCACGCATCCGCGCGGAACATGGTGGATCTTTCGAAAGAGTCGTAAAGCTTATGCTGGACTATAATTAAGGGATACCTGATGAAACCGTTACTACTTTCATTCTTCGCAGTCATCGTTTGCGCAAATCTGTTCAGCCAGGCAATCAAACATACAACACCATATATCTATCGACAGCCGGATGCCCGTGATGATGGCATAATGTCCGGCAATCTGAGTGAGGCCGGGATGGATTCCACCCTGATCGAGCAACTTACCAACCTGATCATCGCAGACAGCTTTACTAATGTGCACAGTCTTTTAATTGTAAAGGATGGCAGGCTGGTATATGAAAACTATTTTCCCGGCACTGACCGCAGGCAAGGGAAGCGGTTAGGGTATATTGATCATTCTATAGATCAGTTGCATGATTGCAGGAGCATTTCCAAAACGGTAGTGGCGGCATGCATCGGTATAGCAATACAGCAAAAAATAATCGCAGATATAAATGACCCGGCAGGAAAATACCTGCCGGGAATCACCAGTACAACAAAGCAGGCAATTACAATTAAGCACCTGCTAACTATGACATCTGGTCTTAACTGGAAAGAGATTGGTCGGTATGGAAATGTCTTCAATACCGAGACTCAGATGTCCGTACGCTTGGACCCTGTCAAATACATTCTTCGGAAACGAATGGTTGCGAGACCTGGCTCCGTATGGAATTACGGCGCAGGGAATACGCAGCTCCTTGCAGAGATTCTTTATAAGGTAAGTGGCTTAACTGTTGATGAATTTGCAGCAAAATACCTCTTCTCTCCTTTAGGAATTCATCATTATGAATGGAGCAAACTCTTATTTAAAAAAATACCTGCAGCAGCCTCTGGTCTTCGACTCACGTCGAGAGACCTTCTGAAGATCGGATCACTGTATATGAGTGCTGGCAAATTCAATTCTTCCCATATAATCGATAGCAATTGGGTCGACGAGTCTTCCATATCCTTTATTGAGCGCCCGGATCTTTCAAACCTGCAGATCAAGGACGGCGGTTATGGATACGGTGTCTGGATTTACACCGACACAGTATGCATGAAACCGCTCACGATTATTGAAGCCAAAGGAAATGGCGGCCAATCCGTGTTCCTCTGCAGATCACTCGGTCTCCTTGTCGTAACTACGGGCGGAAACTATAACAGACCGAAAAATCATGCATATGAGATGTTGACCAGATACATTATTCCTTCGCTGGTACACGAGCTGAAATAAGGTGCGCTCTGAAAAAAGTATTATAACCCTGCCGAGATGTGCCTGTCTGCTTCTGTACTGACTGCTGCCCTATGTATTATCAGTCGTTCATTCGCTGTGCTGAAGCTTACTTCTACCCAGCCGTTATATAAACGATCCTGTTTCTTTATCTGAAAAGCAATATATCTATGACTTGCATCTGTCCAATTGCCCTCCCAATAAGGAGGCAAGCTCATTGTAATGGTCTTTTGAGAGAGCTTTACCTGAGATGCGTTGTACCAGTTATTGCCGGCAAATGATGTCAAAAGAATTTGCTCATTATAGTACATCGCTGGCGTTTGTTCAGCATTGTTCACAGGGAGATTTGTGTTAAAAGAAGAGGTGATTAGCCACTGTCTCTTATCTTTCTGCTCAATCGGATCACCAACTAGTTGAGTACTGAATAGAATATCCTTCTCGCCGTCATTATTCAAATCATAGGAAGCGCTTTTTCCGAACCGGATACTACTATCGCCGAGGTCCTTGTATTGCATGTTTGGAGGAAGTTGCGGGAGTGGATTCGGTACCACTGTGCTTTTCTTGCATGCGACAATGAATAGAACAAGAAGTGAAAATGGAATGTTTTTCATTTTTAATAAGGGTTTATTGCAAACGTATTAGGTTCATACGTTAACCAAAATGTAAAAAGTGTATATGGTGTGAGACCTATATTTCTTGCGTTCGCTTAGCTGCTAGATATTTTTCAACTGACCTTTTTCCAAATCGCTTAAATACAACCGGAGTAACGATTACATCCAATAGCGTTGAACTGATAAGTCCGCCTAATATCACCGTTGCTACTGGGTACAGTATTTCTTTACCAGGTGCTGATGCTTCCATTGTGAGCGGTACCAATGCAAGTGCTGCTACCAATGCAGTCATTAGTACTGGCACTAGTCGCTCCTGAGAGCCCCGCATGATCATGTGATCACTGAATCTTTCACCTTCGTGTTCGATAAGATGGATATAATGCGAGATCATCATAATGCCGTTTCTGGAAGCAATGCCAGTGAGCGTAATAAATCCAACGAGTGTAGCGATAGAAAAAACACCACCTGTCAGCATCACTGCGATGACACTGCCGATCAGAGCAAGCGGAATATTCAGCATGATCTGCACAGCGATCTCCCATGACTTAAAATGGCTGTACAATACAAGGAAAATACCCGCAAATGAGAAGATACTCAGCATAATGATCAGGCGTGTAGCTGATTGCTGGCTTTCAAACTGTCCGCTCCATTCGACAAAGTATCCTTCCGGTAACTGCATCTTTTCACTCACAGCTTTACGCATTTCCGCTACCGTACTACCGAGATCCCTGCCCTCAACATTAGTCGAAACAACGATCCTTCGCTGTGTATTTTCATGATTGACTGTATTGATACTGTTTTCCAGGTCCACGCTCGCAATCTGGTACAGCGGTATTAGTGCGCCGCCTGAAGTTGCGATCGGGGTGTTTCGGATCTGATCTATACTCGAACGAATCGTATCGTTAACCCGGACAACAAGATCAAATGACTGTTGTCTCTGAAGGATTTGGCTCACTTCCTTACCATTGTAAAACGTTTCCAGCTCTTGCGCAACTCGACCCACCTGCAAACCATATTGAGCTATCTTATTCCTGTCAATGCGGATCATGAGTTGTGGTACCATCACCTGGTTTTCGATCTGCACGTCCACGACACCATCTACGCCACTTATCACATTTTGCAGTTGCCCGGCCGTGGATCTTAATGCCAACAGATCATTACCATATATCTTAATCGCAACCTGTGCTCTTACACCGGAGAGCAGATGATCGATCCTGTGGGAAATGGGTTGTCCGATGTTCACACTCACTCCTTTCAATACATCCATGTTATGCCGGATATCTTCAAGTATTTCCTTTCGGTCTCTGTCTCCCTTTAACGCAACATCGATCTCTGAATAGCTCGGTGGTTCTGCGTGTTCATCAAGCTCCGCCCTTCCTGTCCTGCGCGACGTCAGCGCAACACCATCCACTTTCAATATCTGTTTCTCTGCGATTGTCCCGATCTTATTGGATTCCTCCAGTGATGTTCCGGCAGGTGCAATCACTGTTACCGTAAAACTTCCTTCATTAAATGCAGGCAAAAATTCAGTTCCGAAAAAAGGGATGATGGCAACCGAAGCAATGATCAGTACGACGCTTCCTGCAATGATCGCTTTTGTACGTGCAAGACTCCAGTGAAGAATTTTCAGGTCTTGCTTTTTTAGCCATCGCACCAGTGGGCTGTCATGCTCATCGATAACCCCTGTATCAACCTGGCCATCTTTCGCTTTACGTTTCCAGAACTTCAGATTGACATGCCGCAGATATTTCGGCCTATTCATGAAATAACTACAGAGTGCTGGCGTGATCGTTAATGAAACGAAAAGCGATGCCACAATGGAAGTGATATAGGCGATACCCAGCGGTGCAAATATTCTTCCCTCGATTCCCTGCAGGTAAAACAAAGGGATGAATACTAAGACGACGATGATTGTTGCATACACAATTGAATTGCGTACTTCACTGCTGGCCTCATAAATAACTTTCAGTAAAGACCTTTGCTGATCCTTTGGTAATGCCCAGTTTTCTTTTAGTCGGCGATACACATTTTCAACATCAACGATAGCATCATCAACCAGCTCGCCGATCGCGATAGCCAGCCCTCCAAGTGTCAGTGTATTGATGGAGATGTTGAAGAATTTAAAAATGATAGCTGTTATGATGAGCGATAAAGGAATAGCTGTTAAAGTAATGATCGTTGTACGGAAGTTCAACAGGAATAAGAAAAGGATGATAATAACCAGGATGAATCCATCGCGAAGTGCATGTTCAACGTTAGTGATAGAGCTTACGATAAAACTCTTCTGCTGAAAGACATCACTATGGATCTTCACATCTTTAGGAAGCGTTGTTTGTATATCTGCAATTGCTTTCAATACATCATCCGTCAATGTAACCGTACTTGCGGTCGGCTGCTTTTCAATACTGAGTATAACTGCAGGCTTACCATTAAACGATCCGTCACCGCGCTTGATACCACCACCCAGTTTTACATCTGCAACCTGTTTCAGTCTGACAACACTTCCGTTCTGCCCCTTAACGATCGTATTACCGATCTCGTTGATATCCGTTGTTCGGGCAATATTGCGGACCAGCACCTCCGAGCCGGAATAATTGACAAAGCCTCCGGTAGTATTGGTGTTAGCCAGTTGAAGGGCTTCATCTACATCTTCGATGGTAACATTGAACTGCCGCATCTTATCGGGTGAGACCTGTACCTGGTATTGCATTCTTTCCCCGCCAATAGGTATTACCTGCGAAACACCTTTAATGCTCATGAGTCTTCGTCTCAGCGTAAAATCTGCGATCGTGCGAAGATCCATTGGCGAAGTAGTATCGCTGGTGATCGCTACCAGCATGATCTGGCCCATGATAGAACTGATGGGACCAAGTTGTGGGGTTATACCATCCGGTAATTCGACAGTCTGCAACTTTTCAGAAGTGAGCTGCCGTGCGCGGTATACATCGGTGTTCCAGTCAAACTCTACGAATACCATCCCAAGGCCGGGGGAAGAAACAGAACGTACAACTTCAACGCCGGGCGCGCCATTGAGTGCTGTCTCTACCGGCAACACGGCCTGTGCTTCCACCTCTTCCGGTGCCATGCCGCCAGCCTCCAGGAAAATGGTGACGCGCGGACGATTAAGATTCGGCAGGACATCAATAGGTAAACTCACGAGCGTGATGATCCCGTACACCATGATCAGCGCACCGAGTGCAACCACGAACAGCCTGTTGCGCAACGAAAACTGGATAAGCCTGTTTAACATACTAATTTTTTTTACTTCCGAAGTATCGATCAAACACATAACTCACTGCTCGGGTAATATGATGCCTGAAAGATTTATCCCAGGCATCAATAAAAGAAGTAGTTAGGTCATTTGGTTATTTAATATCAATGCTTGTGATCGTGATCTTCGCCACCGCTGTGTTGTGATTCATTTGCTTTTTTAATTTCCTCCGCTGTGCCTTGAGTTACATTGAAAGTGAAATCGATGGTATGCAGTTTACCGCCTGCATTGAACTGGGCCCATCCACGATAGATACCTGGTTTATCGAAAGTTGTATGAAGGTCAAATTGGCCATTCTCTACGCTTGGATGTACATGCAGGTATTCTTTTTCATTCAGGCTCACCATTACGAAATGTGCTTTAGCGCCCAGGTAATTGTCAAGCGTATTGGCGTCGATCTCTTTACCATCCTGCTTCACGATACCGGATATATGCATCTGCGCACCGGTAAGCAGTTTACCTGTTGCAGGTCGCAGTTCAAAACTGTAGTTACCTGAATTACCGGCCAGCTTATCTGTAGTGAAAGATTTCGCTGCAGGTGCACTGCCCGCAACATTGATATCTACTTTATCGACAACATGACCTGCACCACTTGGCTTGTAATCTGCGAAGGCTTTGTATTTACCAGGTGCAGGAAACTTTGCAGGTACTGTATAAGAACCGTCAGCATTATACTCAGGATGGATATGATCGAACCACGAAAGATCATCACTCACTAGGATAAGATGTATCTTTTTTTCATGCTCGATCTCAAGAGCAACCTGTTCGCCTTCTGCATTTTTCTTTTTAGGTGTGAACGATAGCATTACTTCCTTATTAGGTTCGATGGAAGCAGAAGACGCACTGTATTGCATAAAATACGTTCCCGCAGGTGTTGCTGCATCATCATTATGCTCGAGTTTCATTCCGCATTTTGGACAGCTCTCTCCTTCTTTGCCTGTTACCTCGGGATGCATTGGGCAGCTATAAGTATGCGTATGCCCGGCTTCAGTAGAATCTGTTTTTGCTGGTGTCGATTCGCCGCTGTTGCACGCGATGGCGAGGGGGAGTATTCCCGCAAGTAAAAGTGTCAATTTCATTTTTGTTTTCATTTTTGTTATGATTGTTTATTGTTTGTTTACCGGGTACCGCTTATTGTCCGAGGTACATCATTTTCATCTGGTACAGGTTAGCCGTTACGATGCGTTCACCGCTTTCTATACCTTTCGTTACCGAGGTATAAAATGGATTGGATTGTCCTTTCTGAATAAATACAACTGAGAACTGTTCTGCTTTATCCTTGATGAATACCGCAGGCTTTCCGTTAATATCAACGATTGATGCGGTGGGTACGACAATATCCTGGATGCGGCGTGATCCGAATTTCAATACACGGATATTCTCGCCAATCTTGAATTTGCCATTTGAATTGACAATTTCAAATATCACTCGCTGTGACTGGTTTTCTGTATTTACTGCCTGCGCGGTAGAAACCATTTTTAGCTGGTACTTCACTGTATCATAATTCGATAACCCGACATAATAACTCGAAAACTTTGGCTCGTCAGGAAGTGGTGAAAACAATTGTGTTTCCACAAAGAGTTGGTTCAGGTTGGTAATTTCAAACAGTGTCTCACCTGTGTTCACTACCGCACCGATAGCGTAATTGAATGTTCCTACTACGCCGCTGATGGGTGATGTTAATGATACCATCTTTGTACTCCCCGAGTTGCGACCCACATTCCGGTTGAACAGGTTCAGATTTTGTACAGCAGTCTCGTAACGCGCTTTTGCTTCTGTAACATCTTTCTTTGCAGCGATGTCAGCGATACTTTGCAGCCGGTCATATTGTGCTTTCGCCGCTTTTACTTCTGCATTGAGCCTGTTTCTTTCAGCAATGATATCTATTTGCGTTCCGGCATCAAGCTGCTGCTCGATCGTTGCGAGCACCTGTCCTTTTGATACGTTCTGCCCTGTTGTGACACGAAGCGAAATGATCTTACCCGTTTGCGGCGACTGGATCACGGCTCTTCCCTGCGGTGCTGCCGTTACTGTCCCGATCATTTCTGTGGCCTGGTAAAAATTACCGGTGCCTATCCGGTCAGTCAGAATATCAAAAAGGAATTGCGACTCTTTTTCTACTATGAAAACGTTCGATATGCCACCCTGCTTCGCCGCACCGCCGTGATCTTCTCCGCCATGCCCCGATGTGGGATTGATCGTCGCAGTAGGTACGAGTAGTAAAAACATTAACGTACTCACTACGATCTTACGGTTGCGTTTACGCATCAGCAGGTACATCACCAGTAATCCTGCAACGAGTCCGATTCCAGCCCATAAGATCGGATTGGTATACCAGTGTTCATGATTTTCTGTTACAGTTGTCTGCAGTTTCTTTCCCACTTCAATTTTTCCTACCTGTAAAAGATCAGGACCAAAAGGA
This sequence comes from Bacteroidota bacterium, assembly GCA_023429825.1. Taxonomy (GTDB): domain Bacteria; phylum Bacteroidota; class Bacteroidia; order Chitinophagales; family Chitinophagaceae; genus JAEZDC01. The sequence goes on from JAEZDC010000072.1 coordinate 75,180, forward strand.
CTGTTGATACTTACCTGTAGCTCATACACACCATTGGCAGGGAAAATTCCCTTGACGTCGTAAGTGCCTGTATCAGTTTTACTGATCGTAATATTCAGGTTCGGGCGATTCATCACCTTCACCGTTATTATGGCTGAATCAATAGCACGGTTAGTGATCGCATGAGCCACAAAAAGCGCAAGTACAGTCTCCTTGTTCGCCTCCAGCTCTCCGTATTTTACAAGCACTTCATACTTATCTGACAGCGCTTCACTGCTGAAGTATTTAGCACTTGAAGGGCTTGCTGCCGCAGGCTTCTTTGCATGATCTTCGCCCTCGTGGGAAAATGCGATCAGAGGCATTATCATCACAAGGAATATCACAATTATATTTTTCATATTACATTGTTCCATTTAGGTACTTGAGTTGAATGACTGACTGGTTAAACGTATTGTGCGTTTCCAGGTGAGCGAAAAAAATATCAAAAGCAGATTGCAGATTGCGAAGCGATTCAACATAATTGAGTTCACCTCCTTTAAATAACCGCTGAGATGTTTCCATGATCGCTCTTGCCTGCGGCAATGCTGTAGTATTGTAATAGCTGAGACTCTGCAGGTCTCGTTGGTATTGATTGATGACCTGCCTGTATGCTGTGTTCAATCGCTGGCTTTCTATAGCCTGTTCGGCTCTCGCTATCTCGATTCCGGTTTTCGCAGCGCTGATCCGGCTTTTATTTTGTCTCTGCCAGATAGGTATTGTAATTCCGAACTGGTATCCCACGATCCGTTCATATTGTCCCGAAGTAGGGAACGATACGCCAGCCTGGATCTCTGGTAATAGTTGCGAGCGTTGCAGTTTCAGTTCCTGTTCGCCGATTGTGATCTGTTGTTGTAATATTTGTTGCTGAATATTGGAAACCAGGGTGTCGGCACCGGCGACGAACAAATAATTCCTGATCCCCTCAATTGTAAAAGAGTCCGCGACATTTGTATAGAATCTGAACAATTCCATCGCTGCGTCAATGTCGGCGTTGTTTCTGTTCAGCTCATTATTCACCTGGTCCGCCTGCGATGTCGCCTGCAGTTCTTCCAGTTTATTGATCTGTCCTGCCTCAAAGAAGCGCTTTGATGCCATCTTTATCTCTCGATAGATACTGTCCTGGAATTGTAACAGCCTCCGCTTTTCAGAGAGGTATTGCAATTGGAGGTAGCTGATTTGCACTTCGCGTTTCAGATCATACTGCGATCCGAGGAGTTGCAGTTGCGCGAGTTTTAGCTGTTGTGACTGTAACGCCTTACGGTTTCTGTATACAGCCGGAAGACTGACAGTTTGTTGCACACCTACAATCAAAGGTTCATACGGTGTAGCCTCTCCGAAGACCTGCGGGCTTTCGAGACCTGATGCTCCACGAAGCAATTGTTGTTGCTGTTGAACATTCAGGCTGGCAGCTTTCAGATTCCGCTGATTGTTGAGGGCGAGGTTCACTGCTTCATCTGCTGTAATAAGCCGTTGACTGAAACTGCTGTGGTATGTAAATAATAATAGAACGAAACTTAAATAACGTGACATAAACATAATTTCTGTTAGACAAAAGATTGTCACTCCTCCATAGGAGAAGAAAGTATTGACTAATCAGAAATCAGATCTGGAACGACTGCATTACAATCCGGAGGTCTTGTATCGTAGCAGGGGGCCGCCATCGGGTGTAAGTGATCGCGGTACCATCATCCTGCCTTCTGAGTAATAAAAATGTATTGTAAAACTCAGTAAAAGGATGCACCGGGAACGTTAAAACAGGAGTTGCAAAGTTTTGCGCTACTGATTTATCGAGGTGGTTAAATGCCACCGAAGACCTGGAACAACAATCCTCACCTTCTTCACCCGCATCATGATGTGAACCACTGTGATCATGCTCATGTTTCACTCCTTCACCATGTGAATGCATGGCGGAAGACTGGTGATGATGAGACTGGTGAAAAACCTTGCTGAGGGAACATGCAGAGCCTACTAGGGTGTTTAAGCTAAACACCAGGAGCAGTAAGACTGCCTTTATATATGTTCCGTCAGTCAGCATCGTCTGCAAATTTATCAAATAATCAATACTTAACTTCTTTTACCGGCAGCAATCCTTTTTCCGGCTGAAAATCTTCGCAGCAGCCTTGCACTCCATCGCATTACCTCCCTGATTAGTCGCATGCTGCTTATCCTTTTAGTGTCTCAATCCTGAAGCCGGCACGGCTGACAATATTCCTGATATCAACTTCACTAAGTGCCTCGGTTTCCACCGTCAGTATCTTCGCCGGGTTATCTGTATCCACTTCCCAATGCTTTATGCCTGCTGCACCTTCCAGGTGCGGTGTTACTTTTTCCAGGCATCCGCTGCAATTGATGTTCGTCTTAAATTGATACTTATCCATGCCTTAATTTTTACAAAGGTACCTTTCGATCTATGCGACCCTGTTATACAATTCAGACTTACATTTATATTTTATCCGCCGATACGTGTCCACTTCAGTCGCAGACTATTGGTTACAACGCTAACACTGCTGAGCGCCATTGCGGCGCCGGCCAGCATAGGGTCGAGCAGGAATCCATTCAATGGGTAAAGTACGCCCGCAGCTACCGGGATACCAATCAGGTTGTATATAAATGCCCAGAACAGATTCTGGCGGATCGTCCGCACGGTTTTACGTGATAAATGTATCGCAGCAGGTATCTTCTCAAGATCTGAGGTCATCAGCGTCATCTTTGCAACGTCCATTGCAATGTCGCTACCCTTAGCCATCGCGATACTCACGTCAGCCTGCGCCAGTGCGTGGCTATCATTGATCCCATCTCCTACCATTCCGACAACTTTCCCCCTTGCCTGTAGTTGCTTTACAAATTCTGCTTTATCCTGTGGCATTGCCTCTGCTTTGAATTCCGTTATGCCCACCTGTGCTGCGACAGCGGAAGCGGTCTGGTGATTATCCCCTGTGAACATGTATACTTCGATACCGCTCGATTTGAGTTGCTCGATCGCTTTTGCCGATGATAACTTTATCTTATCGGCTATCGCTATAGCTGCAATGAATTTCTTTTCACTTGCAAAGAATACAACGGTGTTCGCTTCGGAACGTTTTCGCTCACTCCATTGCATGGTCGCAGCGGGCACTTCGATCTGGTGCGATTGCATAAGTTGAATAGTTCCGACTACATACAGTTCGCTGTTCACCTTTGCAGTGATGCCGGCTCCTGTTACTGACTTCACTTCACTTGCCATCACCATCTTTGCAGAGTGCTTTAGATGTTTGGAGACCGCTTCCGCGAGCGGGTGCTCGGACTGTGTTTCGATAGAATACAGTATATCTTTATACTCCTCCTTTTCTTCACTCCAGTGCATCTCTATCACTTCCGGTTTGCCTTGGGTGATGGTACCTGTTTTATCAAGTACCACCGCATTCATCTTGTACGCCAGTTCGAGGCTTTCCGCATCTTTGATCAGGATACCATTCTCCGCGCCTTTACCCACACCAACCATGATCGCCGTTGGCGTTGCAAGCCCCAGCGCACAGGGACATGCGATGACCAGTACTGTTACCAGTGCAAGCAAACCCTGGGTGAGGCCATTGTCACCACCAAGAATTACCCATGCGATCAGCGAGAGGATCGCAATTCCGATAACTACAGGCACAAATATCCCTGCAATCTTATCTACGAGTTTTTGTACGGGAGCCTTGGAGCCCTGGGCCTGTTGTACCATCTTAATGATGTGGGCCAGTAGTGTTTCGCCCCCGACTTTTTCAGCAGTAAACCGGAAACTGCTCTTCTGGTTGATAGTTCCTGCAAACACTTTCGCACCTGTTGTTTTTTCTACCGGTACAGGTTCGCCGGTGATCATGCTTTCATCAACAAAAGAACTTCCTGAACTGACCGTTCCATCCACCGGTATCTTTTCTCCCGGCTTGACCAGTATCGTATCATTTACTTTCACCTGCTCGATGGGAATTTCCATAACATGCGATTCATTGTGAACAACTGTAACCGTTTTTGGTTGCAGACCCATCAGTTTTTTTATGGCAGACGAAGTTGATGCCTTCGCTTTTTCCTCCAGCAATTTGCCGAGCAGGATAAATGCAACAACCACCGCTGCAGATTCAAAATAAACGTGCGCGTGCAGTCCACGGCTGTGCCATGCTTCAGGAAACAATGTATTGAACACGCTGAAGAGATATGCGATACCGGTACTCAATGCAACGAGTGTATCCATATTTGCTGAGCGATGTCTTGCCTGTTTATACGCATTGACGAAAAACTGTTTTCCGAAAATCAAAACAACCGGTGTCGCCAGTGCCCACATGATTTCGTTCGCGTAGGGAATATTCATAAAAAACATCCCGATGATCACCAGAGGTATTGAAAGCAATATTGACCAGAGTGTTTTTTTCTTTAAAGATGCAAGTCGGCCTTTATGAAGATCTTCCAGCATTTCATTTGCACTGGCAGCGTCTTCGATGATCAGATCGTATCCGATCGATTGTACACTGGAGCGCAACTGCTGGGGATCCGTTACAGTCGGAACATATTCCACCTGGACACTTGAGTTTGCATAATTAACCGCAGCACTCACTACGCCGGGTTGCACCTTCAAAGTACTTTCGGTACTGATTGCACAGGAGGCGCAACTCATACCGGTGACGGGGAAGTTCGTGTTAACGGTCTCCACATCATACCCGAGGTCCCGAATCTTATCTATCGCGACTTTGACTGCATCGTCATCATTGACAGCTATAACAGCTTTTTGATTATTCAGTTCAACGCGGTGTGAAGTGACTCCGGGCACTCCTCCAAGTCCTTTGTTCACGATCAACGCACAGTGCTCACTCTCTACTCCCGCCAGCGGAAGTTCTATTATGTTATTATTCTTGTTCATTTATTTGTATTGATATACCAAAGTTCCAATCTTACACAGGGGCGGCTGTTATAAGATTCCCTGGAAAATTTATATTTTGATAAGGTCACCGGCGCTCCAAAAAAGAATGGCGGCAATTGCCACCACTCTTTGATCCAACTCTACCTTCTCAATCACAACAAAATTTTAGAAATCATAATCGAAGTTTAATTCACCGGCCGACATCGGAGTGTTGTAGAAGCGCACTAAGAACTGTACGCGGTTCCATGTTCTATTATTGATTAGTTGAGGCAGGAACGAAAAGAAAGTACTGTCCTTATAATGACCGGCTGCATCCGTACAACTTTGCTGGCAGTTCCATGTGCCGGTTGCAACAGGAGCGCTTAAATGAGCAGTATCATAGTATGCTCTTTCTACAACAATGCGTGAACGCCATGCGTCGTTAATATCGATCAGTTCGAAGTAAGGATCATCGGGACGGATGCCAACAACAGCAGTCACCTTCATCATTGCGTAGGGCCCACGGTGGTTGAAAATGATGCGCGGGTTCCAATTCAGATCATCGAACAAATTTGGACCGGTTACCGTCACTGCAGTGTTTGGCTGCAACGCAACATTCACGACTCTTTCATACTGCAGTGATTTGTTATCCATCTTATTCTTCGAGAATATCTGTATGGTCAACTTACCGCTTCCTGGAACCAGTCCGGTTGTATTGGCGGACATGTCATAGCCATCGGGCTGCAATTTCAATCGATGGTCAGCTCCGTTCAGATTCCAGTTAACAATCGCGGAATCGATTTTATCTGCAGACACATAATCGTTCAATAATACTTTTATCTTTTTAACCGGATTCAATTGCGGTTGACTGGAGACAGTGTCTTTCCTGCAGGCTACCATGGTAGCAGCAACCAACGGGATTGCAAAAAATGCAAGTTTCATTCCTTTACTTTTTTAATTATAATTAGGTTAATGCTCAGAGATATCAAGTTTAGCCTGCCGGATTCCTTTGAAGTGAGAAGTGGTGAGACCAGTGTATTGCTTAAACTGTCGTGCGAGGTGCGCTGAACTACTGAAGTTGAGCTGAAAGGCGATATCGGAAAGTGAAGCCGTAGAATACACCAGTAGTTCTTTCACTTTCTCAATACGATATTCAATAAAATATTGTTCAATCGTTTTTTGCTCGATAAGTGAAAAGAAACCACTGATAGTGTTGTAGTCTTTCTGGATCTTGGATACCAGGAAGTCAGACAATTTGAACGCGAGCGGAAAGTCAAAGCTGCCTGAGTACACTTCCGCAACAATAAGTTTCACTTGACGTACGATACGGATTTTCTTGTCTTCTACAAGTTCAAACCCGAGTGCATTCAATCGCTGTTCTATCATGTACTGCTCTGGCAGCTTCCCGGATTGAATGACTGTTACCTCTCCCAACTTCACTTTGACAGTTTCAACGCCGAGCTGTTGCAATTCAGATTGTATCACCTGGATACACCTGTTGCAGACCATACCTTTGATAAACAGTTTTGACTCGCTGAGCATCCTTTCGTTTTGTAGGACAAAGCTCTGCACTCACGCCGGCGGCTGCGTTATACTTTAAAACAAATCTGTTATATAATTTCTATACCTGGTCCAGCGGCTTTCGTTTTTTATCCGAGAGGTTCCGGAATTCCGTTGGTGTCATGCCCGTCACTTTCTTAAACTGCAGGGAGAGGTGCTGCACGCTGCTATACCCAAGCGCATAAGAGATTTCATTTAATGTCATTTCATCATAGATAAGCAACTCCTTTGCGCGTTCGATACGTTGAAGTATGATATACCTTTCTATAGTGACACCTTCGATTGAAGAAAAAAGCCCCGACAGATAATGATATTCTTTACCGAGCTTCTCAGCAAGCAGTACCGAGATCTTCTTATTTAATTCTTCATGCTCGCTGTTATGAATGAGTTTAATAATGATAGATTTTATCTGGTTGATAAGAGCCGACTTCCGGTCATCCAATAACTCAAACCCAAGCGCAGAGAGGCGCTCTCTGAAAACTTCGATTACCTCTGTCGTTGGAGCATCAGCAAGCTCTACCTCGCCGAGCTGTATATTCTTATAACTAAGCTTCAGCTTATCCAGTTCATCGCGGACGACCATGATACAACGGTCACACACCATATTTTTTATGTACAGCTCCATTAGGGGTGGTTAAGACTACAAAAATACCTGTTTCGCTGAACTTAAGATTTTATAACTAAATGAAGTAATTGTATAACGTCACAAGCCCTGTAACGGGTCAATTTTGCATTCTCAAAAACAAAAATAACACAGATGAAAAAGATACTTTCAATGCTAACAGTGACAATGATGATGTCTGTTGTGCTGTTTGGATTTGTAAATCGCAATCAGGTTGCGCCGTACAACGGGTCGCAATCAAGCAAGATTATACGTTTCGTTATCGACCGCGCGGAACACACAGCTGAAAATTTACAGGCACACATTCGGGTAATTGACATTGTCACCGGCAAACCGGTCCACGACAATTTATTTCAGTTGACCAAAGAGAATGGAAAATATGTAACCGAACCTTTAACGCTTGGTAAAGGTAACTATCGTGTTGAGGCGCTCATTCAGTCGGCAGGAGAACACACCACTTATGCTAATACCCGGACAGTGGTCATTACTGAAGTAAAATAACTCAACTATGGATAAGCAGTTGCTGGAGTTATTCGAGGAATTAGAATTCGATCTCCCGCCAGATGTGAAATTTTAAAACGATGAGGCAGTTAGTATGACTGCTTTTTTGTTGAAGGGAATTATATAAATCACAGGTGTAAAAGTGTAACAACACCGGGTAGTCGCGAAACTACTTTCGTTAAAAATTATTTGTATGAGTACGACACAACAGTATAGCAAGAGATGGGCTGCTCTTGCGATTTTATGTACCGCCCAGTTCCTGGTGATTATGGATACATCCATCATCGGGGTTGCACTGCCTGCTATCAAAAATGCGTTGGGTTATTCGCAGTCTGGTTTGCAATGGATTTTCAATGCTTATGTAATCGCTTTTGGCGGCTTGCTGTTATTGGGCGGAAAGCTCTCGGATATTTATGGGTCCAGGAAGATATTCATGCTTGGCTTTATTGCGCTGACGGCTTCGTCGTTGCTCGCAGGCCTGGCTTCAACGCCATCATTATTAAATCTCGGCAGGGGATTGCAGGGGGCAGGATCAGCATTAATCGCTCCTGCAGCACTCACACTCGTAATGTCAATGTTCACAGATCCGAAAGAACTTGGAAAAGCACTTGGCTTCTGGGGTGCCTCCGCAGCCGCGGGTGGTTCTGCAGGTGTATTTCTCGGCGGGGTTATCACTGAATGGCTTTCATGGAGATGGATATTCCTGATCAATATTCCGATTGGTTTAGCAGTACTTGCACTCTGTAAAGCGTACCTGCTGAAAGGTAGCACTGCATTGGGCAAAGTAGATCTTCGTGGCGCTACACTCATCACCGGTGCACTTATACTATTGGTCTATGCAATTGTCTCTGCAGAGCACCAGGGTTGGACCTCTGCCGCAACGATAGGCGAGCTGGTAGCTTCAGTGATCATGTTGATCATCTTCATCGCAATACAAAAAAGATCCAAAGACCCGCTACTCCCCTTCTCTATCTTCAAAGTACCCAACCTTACATCTGGAAATATCGTGATGGCATTAATGGCTGCCGCGTGGATCCCGCTCTGGTTCTTCTTAAATCTTTACTTGCAGCAGCTACTAAATTATTCTGCCTTTGAAAGTGGATTGGCGCTCTTACCTATGACGCTTGCGATCATGCTGATCATGGTAGGTTTCACAGGTAAATTAGTACAGCGATTCGGCTTTAAGAATAACCTTGTTGCAGGCCTTGCATTTCTCACTGCTTCGCTAATTCTCTTTAGTATGGCTACACCTGGCGGCTCGTTCGCTGGCACCGTCTTACTGCCATCGATCCTCGGAGCGATAGGCATGTCACTGGCATACATTCCGGGCACGATTGCATCAATGTCAGGTGCAAAACCGGAAGAAACAGGACTGGCTTCGGGTATTGTCAATACGAGTTACCAGGTTGGATCTGCTTTGGGACTTGCAGTGCTCGTGGTACTCGTTTCTGTTGCCACCAAAAATAGTATTGCAGCCGGCACAGAGCAGGTGCAGGCCATGAATCATGGATTCAGTATCGGGTTCATATCTGCAGCTGTAGTAAGCGGTATCGCAACCATTCTTGCCATATTTTCTATCAGGCAAAAATTATAATGATGCTTCCTGGAAAAACCACCTGGAGAACAGCTTCTGTGTATAGGGAAACAAGTGATGCAATAACCATTGTTTTTGATACGGATGCAAAGCCTTTCAACTATAAGGCAGGACAATTTGTAACGATACACCTTGTTATTGATGGGGAAGCTGTATCCAGGTCTTATTCGCTCAGCTCGTGTCCGGATAGTGATGAGAAACCTTCTATCACCGTGAAGCGTATCGAGGATGGACTGGTGAGTAATTACATTTTCCGGCATGCTGAAGAGATAAAGACCTGGATCATGGAAGGACCGTTTGGAGAATTTTATCCGGGAACGGAAGTGGATGCATCGCAGCATGTTTTTCTCCTTGCTGCGGGAAGTGGGATAACACCGCTGTTTTCCATTTTGAAATACCTGCTGGAAAATACAGCGGTTCAGGTAACCTTACTATACAGTTCAAAAACATGGCAGGAGACAATCTTCAGATCGGTATTGAGCTACCTGGAAAAAATGTATGCTGAGCGGCTTATCATTATTTACTTTTTTACGGGCCGGGATGGCAG
>JAEZDC010000136.1 GCA_023429825.1 Bacteroidota bacterium
TCTCAATTCTTCCTACCAGGTCATTAGCGATTTTTTTTCCTTCGTCGGCCCTGTGATCGTTCAGATCTTTCAATGCTGCCCTTAAAACTTCTTCAAACTGTTTCCATTCTTCTTCAGTCAATGCCTCGCTTGAAGGTGTTACCACTTCCGGCAACTTCAACAAAGAACTCAGTATCGATGATGTATCCAGGTCTAACTCCTTCGCCATCTTACTCACGGGCTCGAAATACGCTTTGATCAACTCCGTGTTAATACTCACCGGCCTCGATGCGCCATTTTGCTTAAGTGTGATCACGCATTCAACACTTCCTCTTTGCAATTCGCTGCTCAATACATTCCTGATCTCGAATTCGTAAGGCTTCAGTAAGGAAGGAAGCATCAACCGCACGTCAAATTGCTTTCCATTTAAACTTTTTACATCCACTAAAAAAGCTTTTCCATTCACCGTTTGTTCAGCCCTGCCAAAACCAGTCATTGAGTATAGCATAAAAAATGTTGTATTGGTAAATGTAGAAGATTTTTATGAAGCCAGCAGCAAATCTATGGGCATCGCCTGTTGCGTCGCACTCTTGTACGTTCTGAATATGAAGCACCAATTACAATGATGTATTCCAATCCTGTAACTTGCAACCTTCACTCACAATCCATCACTATGCCTCATCTTCTCAACCGTTCCACTTTCGGCGACCCAAAGAATATCGGCAACCTTATGCCTGTTGAAGAAGCGAATCAACTGCTTAATGATTGGGTACCAAACGAACGTTTGCGATTGCATATGAAACAAGTAGCAGCAGTAATGAAAGCCTGGGCTATTGAACGAGAAGGAGCTGATGAACAAACTGCAGCTAAATGGGAACTCGCCGGCCTATTGCATGATGCTGATTGGGAAAAGTACCCGGATGATCATTGCAGGATAATTATCGAAGAACTTGAGAAAAGAAATATTGACCCTGAAGTAATTCATTGCATCGCTTCACACGGACCTAAATATTTTGGCGTAGCGCCTGAAAACAAAATGGACAAGATGATATATGCGTTCGATGAACTGTCGGGCTTCATACATGCAGCAGCACTTATTCGTCCTACACGTTATGAAGGCATGGATGTAAAAAGCATTCTCAAGAAACTTAAAACACCATCGTTTGCTGCACAGGTGAGCAGGGATGATATTACCGATGCTTTCTCGCGGATCGATCATTCCTTAGAAGAAGTGATAGAGTTTATCATTTCTCATCAGAAGGATGTTCAGTGATCAGCTCATCGTCTGCATCTTTCGCAAATGACAGGATGATCATCGCCACACCAAAGATCTCGAAGGTTATTCCACACCAACGATTCACAGCACTGGCAGTGTCTGCATCGTTCATAAAACTATAACCTAAGAGGAGCAAACCCACTATGGTGAAGAACACGCCTATTACAAATCGAAGATCAAGTATCTTATTGTTGTTCATAAAATAAGTTTAATAGAAGATGATATTTAATATTATCGTTACGATCAACACTACTATTCCCAACCACAATGGATTTTTATACCAGCGTTTGGCAGGATCTTTCTGCCGTGGAGTTAAGCTATAAACCAATCCGATCAATTCTTCCCTTTCCTTCGGCTTTGTAAACATGCTCACCAACACAGTGATAACGAAACAAATCACGAATGCGATCCATGCTATATTAAATGCCTGCCCCGTTCCCGAATAAAATTCATGCATATTAGCGATCCATCCACCCTTTCCTTCAGCAACCGTTAACCCATGCGTTAATGCTGCAGCACCTGTTCCTGCAAGTAATCCCCAGAACGCTCCATTTGCCGTTGTTCGCTTCCAGAACATACCTAAGAAAAAAGTTGCAAACAAAGGCGCATTCACAAATCCAAATACCAACTGCAGCAAATCCATAATATTTCCAAACTGCTTGGCTACATATGCTGTAGCAACGGAGATAAGAATACCAACAACGGTAGTAGCCTTACCCACGTTGAGGTAATGTTTATCTGATGCATTTCTCTTTATGTGTGATTGATAAATATCGAACGTCCATACCGTGTTGAATGCAGTTACATTACCTGCCATCCCGCTCATGAATGATGCAATGAGTGCAGTAATACCTACTCCTAAAATTCCGCTTGGATATAATTCTTTCAGCAACGTTGGCAGCACCATATTATAATTAGGTTGTCCGTCATCATTCAGCGGAAGATCAAAACCTGTGAATTGCTTTTGTAAAGCCAGGATAATAACCCCGGGCACTATCACTATTATCGGCATCAGGATCTTTGGTACAGCCGCGATGATAGGTGTTCTTCTTGCTTCATTCAGGTTACGGGAGATCATCGCTCTTTGCACAACTAAAAAATCTGTGCACCAATATCCAAACGCAAGTACAAAACCCAGCCCGAATATCAATCCAAAGCCATCCACCCCCATGGGATTATTTTCTGCACTGTCCATTCCTTTCCATAAATGCAGTTTTGCATTATCAACGTTGGCAACAATGCCATCCCATCCGCCAGCCTGTTGCAAACCGATATATACCAGCGGTGCAATGCCCAGAACGATAAGGAAGAACTGCAATACTTCATTGTAGACCGCACTGGTTAGTCCTCCCAGGTAAGTATATATCAAAACGATCGACGCCGCGATCCATACAGTTAAATTGAAATCCCAGCCAAGTATCGCCTCTATCAACATTGCCAATGCATATAATGAAATACCAGAGGAGAAAACTGTCATTGCGGCGAACGTCACTGCATTGAACGTTCTCGTCTTTTCATCAAAGCGTAATTTCAAATATTCGGGAACACTTCTCGCTTTGCTTCCGTAGTAAAAGGGCATCATGTAAATGCCTAGAAACACCATTGCGAATGCAGCGCCCAGCCAATAAAAATGGGCGGTGTACAAACCATACTTCGCACCACTTGCTGCCATACCTAATACTTCCTGTGCGCCAAGATTTGCCGAGATGAAAGCAAGAGAAGTGATCCACAAAGGAATGTTGCGGTTACTCATCAAAAAATCATTTCCTGTTTTCACTCGCCGCTTTAAAAGAAAACCGATGCCTATTACGAATAAAAAATAGATCGCAATGATGAGGTAGTCTACTAATTCAAGTTTCATAACGCAATTAGAATTATAAATGATGTTGAGTCGTTATTTTATCTGTCAACCATAGATTTTGCTCACTCCAACACACCTTTTTGTCACTTCGAGTGACTTTTTACTCGCTCCAAGTGAGCTTTTTCTCCGTTAAAGTGACTTTTTTCTCACCGTGACTGCGCTTTTTCTCTATTGAAGGGCGCCTTTTCTCTCTCCAGCACAGATTCTTCGTCACTCCCATTGAGTTTTTTGTCACTTTCAGCGAGATTTTTCTCACTTCGGGTGAGATTTTTCTCTCATGCAGAGAGATTGTTTCTCGCTTCAAATGAGATTATTGTTACCTCCGGTGAGATTTTTCTCACCGGGAGTGAGATTATCCTCCGATGAAGAGAGATCCTTTCTGATTCAAGAGAGCTTTTTGTCATTGCCACCGAGATTTTTCTCACTCCAACTGAGATTCTTTTATGTTGAAGTGAGATTTTTCTTTAGCATCATACCTTTCATTCCTTCTTAAACAACTTCGTTGCTCTTGCTCTGCAGGAAAGATATATCAGCGCGGGTCATCTTATCAATAACTTTTTTTCTTTAGCGGAATGGCATTGGCTGAACCTCCTGCGACGGGTGGATGACCAGAGATGATATCGGTTGTGCCTGTCGACAAGCCTTCGCTCCTCGCCTCAAAGTGAATATTGCCGGATGTTTTTCCTGCTAATACGATCACCTGTGCTTTACCATTGAACAAATGACGTTGTGCAGAGGCATCATTATACCTATCTCTCTCATGCGAGCTTGGATCTCCGTTACCTACACCGATAATCTTTGCATCGCCACTCAATCCAAAACGAATTAAGTTATTTGCATCAGGTACTTCTCTTCCCTCTTTATCCACTACACTTATATTTAAAACAGTTGCATCTTTTCCATCAGCCAGGATGGTTGTTTTGTATGGAGTTACCACGACTTGAAAGGGAGCGCCGGTAGTTTCCACTTTACTGGTGAGTCGCCTTCCCTTCTTGTAAGCAACAGCCTCTAATGTGCCCGGCTCATATTGTACATTCCACTCCAGGTGGCGATTACGGGGCATATCTTTCTTTCCTAAGCTCTTCCCGTTTAAAAACAACTCTACATTATCAGCATTAGTATTCACCCAAACATTTATGGGCTGTCCTTCCTTTCCTTTCCAATTCCAGTGTGGTGAAATATGCAAAACATCTTCATCAGTCCACCAGCTTTTATAGTAGTAATAAATATTTTTTGGAAAGCCACACACATCCATAACACCAAAATGAGAAGAGATATTTGGCCATTGATAAGGAGTTGGCTCGCCGCGATAATCGAAGCCCGTCCAAATGAAACCGCCAAGCCAATGAGTGCTATCCGCGGCTAACGTCCACCATTGTTCTGCTGTGCTCGCCCACCATGGATAAGTAATATCCTGGTCAGGAACATAAGCTCGTATCGTATCCTTTTCATAAATGCCTCTCGTGGTGACGGTACTTCCCATCTCTGCTCCAATGATTGGCTGGTTAGGATGAGATCGATGATAATCACCAACAGCGTATTGCCGATAGTTGAAGCTGCGGACCGGGATCACTTCATTGATCCCATGAAAAACATTTGGCAAGTCTGCTGCGTACGTACAAGTTCTTGTAGGATCAAGTTCTTTTTGCTTCGCGATGAGCGTTTGTGCAATGCGTTTACCTACAGAAGTCGTTTGGATCCATCCTTCTTCATTACCAATGCTCCACATGAATACGGAGGGGTGATTGCGATCTCGCCTGATCATTCTTTCAAATTGATCGATGTATTCAGGACTGCTGTTAAGTAGTCTTGTTTCATCCATCACCAACATTCCCAGGCTATCACATGCCTCAAGTAATTCAGGGGTTGGAGGATTATGACTTGCACGATAGGCATTGCTGCCCATCTCTTTCAATAAGTGGATGCGATAATATTGGAGGTAATCGGGTAATGCGGCGCCAACGCCTGCATGATCCTGGTGATTGTTAGTGCCTTTGAGTTTTATATATTTTCCATTAAGAAAAACACCATTAGGTTTTACTTCGATCGTCCTGATGCCGAAGCGGTGATTAACACTGTCAATTACTTTTCCGTTTTGCTTTACAACAGAAACAACCCTGTACAAGTATGGGTCTTCCAGGGTCCACAGCTTTGGATTTGAAAGATTGAGCATGTGCCTGAATGTTGCTTTTCCATTCACGCTTAATGTAACCGGGTGCTCACGGGATTGAAGTATTGTTTTTCCACTTCTGTCTGTTACATAAGAAATGATAGTACAATTACTTGACGACAACCCTTCATTCTGAAGTGTAGTCTCAATTTGAATTGAGGCATTATTACCTTTCACTGTTGACCAGGCAAATAAGCCATCAGTGGTAATATGTACATTGTTGTATTCATTCAACCACACATGCCTGTAAATTCCCGCACCTTCATAGAACCAGCCTTCATACTGTGTAGCATCAACTCTTACAACTAAAACATTATCCTTATCATAGTTGAGGTAATCTGTAATATCGTATGCCACCCCAATGT
>JAEZDC010000004.1 GCA_023429825.1 Bacteroidota bacterium
CAGGCAGGTAGTGGTTTAACACTTTACAGCGGCGACCGTGCCGGTTCTAACTACCAAAACGTAATGGAAGTTGAAAGAGATGCTACAGGAGCAGTGAAAGCTTATACCGCTATGTATTCTTCTGGTCGCTTTAACCCAGGGTTCACAAAAAAGATCACAGCAGTTATGTTGAACGGTTTTGCAAAAGTGTACGGAGTTGAAGTATTCGGTACTTACGAAACTGCAAAAGGCAGAAGCAAAACTGAAACAGCAGAAAGAACTGCAAAACAACTTGCAATTGAAGGTCTATACAGATTTGGTGCAAACGAAAACTTCTATGCTGGTGTTCGTTACAACAAAGTAGACGCTGAATTGATGTTCTCTGGTGCTAAAAGAGATGTTTCTATCGAAAGAAGAACAATTGGAGCAGGCTGGTTTGTAACTAAAAATGTTCTGATGAAAGCGGAATATGTAAATCAAAGATATCATGACTTCCCATCTGCTGACTTCCGTTCTGGCGGTAAATTCAAAGGATATGTGATTGAAGCAGTGGTAGGATTCTAACAGAGTTAGTATCGTGTGCTGATGGAAAAAGGGGGCCTGCGAACACCAGGCCCTTCTTTTACTTTAGATATATTGAGATCAAAAGATTTGTATATAATAAATGTGCAATCTGATCTTTCTATATTTTTAACGCCAGGAAATCTAAATGGAAAGCGTAGAACAATTCAGAGCCTTATTTGACCACGCCACTATCGGTATAGTCCTTTGCAACAAGCATGCAGAGATTGTAAACTTTAACCGGCAAGCAGAGATACAGTTTGGATATACTAAGGACGAGATACTCGGTCAAAAGATAGAGATACTTATTCCTAGAAAGTATAAGGAAAAACATGTAGGGGATAGAGATCGATTCAATAAAGATCCTCATCCAAGAACAATGGGTGCCGGCAGAGACCTTCATGGGTTACGAAAGGACGGAACTGAATTTCCAGTTGAAGTCAGCTTAAGCAATTATACTTATAAAGACGAGCATTTTGTGATTGCTTTTGTCATTGATATAACCATCCGAAAGCAAAATGAAATAGCCATTCTGCATCAGAAAGAGGAATTGGAGGAAGTTACCAGGCAGGTGAAGATCCTGAATACCGACCTGGAACACAAAGTAGAGAACCGTACCAAGATGTTGAAAGAAACTTTAGCTGCCTTAGAAAAATCGAAAGAAGAACTGAGTAGTGCATTGGAACAGGAAAAAGAGCTGGGTGATCTTAAATCAAGATTCGTTACGATGGCTTCGCATGAATTCAGAACACCGTTGAGTACAATATTATCTTCCACCTTTCTCCTTTCTAAATATAATGGTCCCAATGATCAATCTAAACGAGAAAAGCATATCCAACGCATCAAAGGTGCTGTAGGAGATATGAAAGGTATCCTGGAAGATTTCCTTTCTATTGGAAAACTGGAAGAAGGCTCAATTGAAGCGAGGATGGAGAAAGTTGACGTGCTTAACATATTATCTGGTATTGAAGAAACGATCAATAGCCTCCAACAGATCGCAAAGTCTGGCCAGCATATAATTTTTGTACATACCGGCGAAGGTGAGATCAATGTAGACATATCGCTTTTGAAAAACATTATTACTAACCTGGTATCAAATGCAATTAAATTCTCTTCTGAAAATGCAAATATCGAGGTGATATTAGACAGAACCGATGATGAGTTACTATTAACGGTGAAAGATGCCGGTATCGGTATCTCTGAAGAAGATCAGCAGCACCTGTTTGAGCGTTTCTTCCGTGCAAAAAACGCAGCAAATATCCAAGGCACAGGGCTTGGGCTGCACATTGTAAGTAAATATGTGGAGCTTATGAACGGACATATTGAAATGCAAAGTCAACTAAATAAGGGAACTACTTTTTATATTCACATTCCACAACAACAATAACTAACGAAATGAAAAAGATATTATTGATCGAGGATAACGATGAAGTGAGAGAGAACACCGCTGAGATATTAGAACTTTCTAACTATAAAGTATTTACTGCAGCAAATGGTAAAGAAGGCATAGAAGTAGCCAATAAAGAATTGCCGGACCTGATCATTTGTGATATAATGATGCCCGTGCTGGATGGCTATGGGGTTTTGCATTCTTTAAGTAAGAAAGTAGAAACGGCAGGCATACCTTTTATTTTCCTTACAGCAAAATCAGAAAAATCTGATTTCAGAAAGGGAATGGATATGGGAGCTGATGATTATATCACCAAACCATTTGATGGAATTGAATTATTGAATGCAGTAGAAACAAGATTGAAAAAAGCTGATGCACTCAAGCAAAGCTTTTCATTGGATGCGAAAGGTGTACAAGAGTTTTTGGCCAATGCGCAGCAGGCAGGTAATGTACAGCTCACTTCTGATGAAAGAGAAGTTAACAATTATAAGAAAAAGCAGGTATTATACTCAGAAAGTCAAAGGCCGGTTGCGGTTTATTTTGTGATCAAAGGGAAAGTACTTGTAAGAAAGAGTAATGAAGATCTGAAAGAATTCGTTACGAATATGTATGGCCCCGGTGATTTCTTCGGATATACTGCTATACTCGAAGAAACCAATCATAAGGATTCTGCTGAATTCCTGGAAGATTCTGAGCTGATGTTAATTCCCAGGAAGGATTTCCTTGAATTACTTAACAATAATCCGCAGGTATCTAAACAGTTCATCAAATTGTTAGCTAAGAACGTTATTGAAAAAGAAGAGAACTTACTCAACCTCGCTTATAATTCACTGCGTAAAAAAGTTGCCAACGGCATTTTGCAGGTGGCAGATAAATTCAAGAATGAAAATTCTGTGATAGAAATATCCAGAGAAAATCTTGCTAATATCGTGGGATCTGCGACTGAGTCACTTATAAGAACATTAAGCGATTTCAAGAGTGAGAAACTTATCGATATAAAGGGAAGTAAGATCGTGATACTCGACGAAAAGAGATTACGGAATCTGCTCTATTAGCCTCATATAGTTGACGAAAATCAGCATCACCGCGTATCTCTGTCAACTTTTACCGCTTAGCGCTTCGGTAGCTTTGATATTATTAATAATTGTATCAAGGCAAATTTTGGAGCCTGCGCAAAATTCAAAGAACTGACTAAAGTCATTTTTTGGACCATTGCGTACGGATAGATTTGTACCAAACCATTCGTTTGCCTTGTGAACAGCAAACGTTAATGTTATGGATATGAGAATTCAAATAGATAAGTCGGAGCCTCTGAAAAACATACAGGCACAATTCAGCCAGGTATTCCCGTTTTTGAAGATTGAATTCTTTAAAACGCCGCATAAAGCAAGGAAGATCGCTCCCAGCACAGATATCATTAAACCTGATGAACCGGCTGCGCGGTATTCTACTGTACCCGGTACAGTGGATATTAATATCGACCAGGAGATGACGGTAGAAACTTTGGAAGATGAGTTTTATAAAAAGGCGGGTCTTTCAGTGCAGGTGTACCGTAAAAGCGGTAATGTTTGGATCCAGACATCATTAACAGATGATTGGACCCTTCAACAACAGAATAAAGAGGGAGAGATCATCACTTCTCATTTCAAAGCCTGAGCACTTCATCACACACAATACTAAGTATGGCAAATAAAACTATAACGGCATCTGTTGCCTGTTACCACTGTGGCGATGACTGTGGAAGAAAGCCGATAGAAGCACACGATAAAAATTTTTGTTGCGAAGGCTGCCGTTCAGTGTACGAGATACTGAACAAAAGCGGCATGTGCAATTACTATGAACTGAGTCAAAATCCTGGTATTAGCCAGCGGATAAATGTAAGAGCTGATAAGTTTGCTTTTCTTGATGAGGCAAAGATCCAGCACTCACTCACCAGTTATAAGGATGATTCACAAACGCATATAACATTTTATTTACCTCAAATGCATTGCAGCAGTTGCTTATGGCTGCTGGAAAATTTGCATCGTTTAAATCAGTACATCATTTCTGCTAAGGTGAATTTCACCAAGAAAGAAGCATATATCATTTTCAATCACAATAAAACATCATTAAGGCAGGTTGCTGAATTGCTTACAAGCATTGGCTATGAACCATACATCAGCTTAAATAATTTAGAAAAAAGAAAATCGTATTTCGACCGTTCTAAGCTTTTTAAATTAGGTGTAGCAGGCTTTTGCTTTGCTAATATCATGCTCCTGAGTTTCCCGGAATATTTAGGTATCGATGCTAAAGAACAGCAGTTAGTAAACGTGTTTCGTTATATCAATCTCACTCTAAGTTTACCTGTTTTCTTTTACAGTTCATCTGAATTTTACATTAGTGCTTGGAAGAGTTTGAAGCATAGATTTTTAAATATCGATGCACCCATTGTTCTTGCAGTGCTTGTAACGTTTGGACGAAGTGTATATGAAGTAATCACAAATACAGGTGGCGGATATTTTGATTCAATGACAGGCATAGTTTTCTTCATGTTAGTGGGTAGAGTATTGCAGAGTAAAACATATGAGCAGTTAAGTTTTGAAAGAGATTATACCTCTTACTTCCCGATTGCCGTGAGCAAAATCGTTGATGGTGAAGAGCAGATCGTGACGTTACCTGAAATAAAATTGGATGACACGCTTCTCATTCATAATAATGAATTGATACCTGCTGACGGAATTCTTACCAAAGGCAAAGCAGTGATCGATTATAGTTTTGTTACAGGAGAAAGTATGCCTGTTACGAAAGAAATGGGTGAGATCGTATATGCAGGAGGGAAACAGCTTGAAGGGAATATTGAAGTGCTTACTATTAAGGAAGTGAACCAAAGCTATTTAACTCGTTTATGGAATCAAAGTGATGAGAAGAAGAAAGCTCCGGATGAAGAAAGATCTTTTGTTCATTTACTAAGTCGTTATTATACCATCATTCTTTTTTCGATCACATCTATTTGTGCGATCACCTGGCTTTTTATAGATAGTTCAAAAGTGTGGGATGCTGTAACAGCTACACTCATCGTTGCATGCCCGTGTGCATTATTATTATGCAACACTTTCACCAATGGAAACATCCTGAGGATACTAGGTAAAAACGAATTATACTTAAGAAACGCACAGGCAATAGAAGACATCGGTAATATCGATCATATTGTGTTTGATAAAACAGGAACACTGACTACCAATCTTTACCAGGATATCCAGTACGATGGAAAGATCCTCACACATAAACTGAAAATGAAAATTGCTTCACTTGCTGCGCAATCAACGCACCCGATGAGTAAGGCAATTGTTAAATGGGCTGCAGCTAAAGAAAAGCATGATGTGGTTGCTTATAAAGAAGTTGCAGGCAAAGGCATTGAAGGAATAATAGACAATGATCTTATCAGTCTTGGATCTGAATCATTTATCACCGGTGAAAAACAAAAGCAGGATCTTAATCCTGTTGTATATATCGCTGTCGAAGGTGAGTGGCTGGGTAAGTTCAGCTTTAGAAATCATTACCGCGATGAGATACCTGCATTGTTGAAAAGATTACAGCAGCGTTATCCATTATCTGTATTGAGTGGAGATAATGATGGTGAAAAGACTTACCTGCAAAGATTGCTGGGAAAGAAAACACAAATACTATTTCATCAAACCCCGCAGAGTAAGTTGTATGCAATCAAAGACCTGCAGGACCAGGGTAAACGCGTTATGATGATCGGCGATGGATTGAACGATGCAGGTGCACTAAAGCAGGCTGATGTAGGTATTGCCGTGGCAGAAGACAGCAACACTTTTACGCCTGCGAGTGATGGAATTATCAAAGCAAATAAACTGTCGACTTTATATAAATACATCTACTTATGTAAAAGCAATAAAGTTGTGGTGTGGT
The DNA here is from genome assembly GCA_023429825.1 of Bacteroidota bacterium. GTDB lineage: Bacteria > Bacteroidota > Bacteroidia > Chitinophagales > Chitinophagaceae > JAEZDC01. The sequence continues at coordinate 5,843 of JAEZDC010000004.1, forward strand.
CGGCATTTATTGTCTCTATCATCTATAATATAGTCGGTTTAACCTTCGCTACACAAGCGCTCCTTTCACCGATGAAGGCAGCTATACTAATGCCGTTAATGAGTTTAAGTATTTTCCTCATAACATTTGGCGTAAGCAGTCTTATCGCATCGAGATTGAGGCTGAACAAAAAGAACCTAAAGAAGGTGATTTAGCTGTCAGGTGGGATAGTAACCCTTTCCCACTCTGCCGGGCTGTTAGTCTCTCCTGAAACCCATTGAACTGGCTAAGACCTTTAGATATCAGTAGAAGAGATGAGTTGTTAAAGAGCGCCTTTCACTACATAGTGCTGTTATAATTATAATATATAGCTCCTGATTACTGTATCGCTTATATAGCCAGGTTTAGAATACTGACCAAAATCAGTTTTTGTTTTGAGACGTGTCAGGTCCTGCCGAAGTGCGCAATTCTACTTTTGGCTCATCATCCACACAACGATACGTACTATGAGTGTTATAATCTTTTTGATGTTAGCCAGTATAAGCGTTGCAGGCTTATTCCTGGCTGCTTTTATTAGAAGTATTAAGAAAGGTCAATACGACGACGAATTAAGCCCGCCTGTACGCATCCTGTTTGATGATAAACCCAGCGATGAAAAGTAGATGACCATCTGTTGTAAAGCCTCACTTGTTTAATAGCGATAAGAAAGTACAAGAGTGCGACGCAACGAAAGATGAAAAGGTTGATAAGCTGGTAAACAAAAAGATCTCTCAAATACATACCTTATAACTAAGAAATATGCAATTAGAAAAATTTTATTACGACAACAAGATCGTTAAATGGTTTGCTTATGCAACGATGCTTTGGGGTGCTGTAGGAATGCTGGCAGGGTTGTTGGTAGCCGTGCAGTTTTATTTACCTGCTGCCAATTTTGATCTTCCTATTACCACTTTTGGTAGGGTTCGTCCGTTGCATACGAATGCGGTGATCTTCGCTTTCGTTGGTAACGGAATTTTTATGGGAGTGTATTATTCGCTGCAACGTTTGTGTAAGGCAAGAATGTTTAACGACACGTTGAGTAAAATTCACTTCTGGGGATGGCAGTTGATCATTGTAGCTGCTGCAATTACTCTATTAGCTGGTTATACAACCGGTAAAGAATACGCGGAGTTAGAATGGCCAATTGATATTGCGATCACTTTGGTATGGGTGGTGTTTGGTATCAACATGTTTGGTACGATCCTCAAAAGAAGAGAAAGCCATTTGTATGTGGCGATCTGGTTTTACATAGGTACATGGGTTACAGTTGCAATGTTGCACATAGTAAACTCATTTGAAATTCCTTTTTCTCCTTTTAAAAGTTATAGCTGGTATGCAGGTGTGCAGGATGCATTAGTGCAGTGGTGGTATGGTCATAATGCAGTGGCATTCTTCTTAACAACGCCGTACTTAGGTATCATGTATTATTTCTTGCCTAAGGCAGCCAACAGGCCGGTGTATAGTTATCGTCTTTCTATTATTCACTTCTGGGCATTGATATTTATTTATATCTGGGCTGGTCCGCACCACTTATTATATACTGCTTTGCCAGATTGGGCTCAGAGCCTTGGTACAGTATTCAGCGTAATGCTTATTGCACCAAGCTGGGGTGGTATGTTAAATGGACTCTTCACACTTCGTGGTGCATGGGATAAAGTAAGAGAAGATCCTATTCTTAAATTCCTCGTTGTTGCGATCACATGTTATGGTATGGCAACATTCGAAGGTCCGATGTTGAGCTTGAAGAGTGTAAATGCGATCTCTCATTTCACCGACTGGACAATTGCACACGTACACGTTGGTGCACTTGGATGGAACGGATTTTTAACATTCGGTGTGTTGTACTGGATCATTCCAAAAATATTCAACACGCAGTTATATTCTAAGAAGTTAGCAACAACTCACTTCTGGATCGGTACAATAGGAATTATCCTTTATGCTGTTCCACTTTATTGGGCTGGATTTGCTCAGGCTACCATGTGGAAGACCTTCAATGAAGATGGAATCCTGAAATTCCAGTTCCTTGAAACAGTTACCAATATTCTTCCGATGTATGTGCTGAGAAGTGTTGGTGGATTCCTGTATCTCACCGGTGTGTTCATCATGGTGTACAATATCTGGAAAACAGTTGCCAATGGTAAACTGGTTGCCAACGAAGCTGCAGAAGCTGCACCATTACCTAAGGTTATTGAAACACATGGTAAACAACATTGGCACAGATGGATTGAAAGAAGACCAATTCAATTGTT
>JAEZDC010000032.1 GCA_023429825.1 Bacteroidota bacterium
TACAATGTGAAGCTGGTGGTAACAACAGATAATGGTTGTTTGGATAGCATCATCATCCCTGTCACAGTATACCCGATGCCGGTGGCTAACTTCACAGTGAATGATTCTACCCAGTGCCGCAGCGGTAACAGCTTTGCATTCACCAGTACCTCTACAGTAAGTACAGGTTCTATCGTTGGATACAACTGGAACTTCGGTGATGGAAATACATCCACTCAACAAAACCCAAGCTACGGGTATGCTGCTCCCGGCACTTATACAGTAAGATTAATTGTTACTACAGATAACGGATGCGTTGATACGATCAGTAAAACAGTAACCGTTTACCCGCAATCAACAGCATCATTCACCATCAACACAGCTAACCAGTGCCTGAGCGGTAATAGTTATACGTTCACGAGCACATCCACTGTACCATCCGGTGCTATCGTAGGATATAACTGGAACTTTGGTGATGGAAATACTTCTACTCAACAAAATCCTACACATACTTATGCCGCAGCTGGTACTTACCAGGTGAAGCTGGTAGTGACAACAGATAATGGTTGTTTGGATAGTGTAACAATTCCGGTAACCTTATATCCGAAGCCAACTGTTAGTATTGTTTCCAGTGGAGGTTATACTTGTTTAAATACACCTGTAAGATTAGAAATCAGTTCAACGATACCAGTGCAGATCAACTGGAACTTCGGCGACGGCAATACATTAAATACAACCAATCTCGTCGTATTCCATCAATACGCAAATGCGGGTGTGTATGTTCCACGGGCAATTGTTATTGACCCTGTGACGGGTTGTAGCGATACATTGTTTTCAGATACGATCAGGATCGACAGAGTTGATGCGAATTATGTGACAGATATATTCGAAACCTGTAACGGCAGTACAATGACGTTTACCAACACCTCGACGTCAACATTTGGGGTGCAGCAATGGCAGTGGGATTTTGGCGACGGTGGTACTTCTACCCAGCAACATCCTTTTCATCCTTATGCTGCTACCGGAACTTATAATGTGCAACTGATCGCCATCAGCCAAAGCGGATGCAGAGATACTATTGTACGGGCACTAAGTATCCAGATCTATACACCTCCACAGGTTTCCATCAGTGCAAACCCTGATGTGTGTATCGGAAGTAACATGACTTTCACTCCTGTATTGAACAGCGTAGATCCTGTGACATCATATCAATGGAATTTCAGTAACGGGTTCTCTTCAACGCAAAATACGGTAACTACTGCTTTCAGCCAGGTAGGTACTGTGACAGCGCAACTCATTATTAAAACTGTTTTCAATTGTGCAGATACCGCGAATTTTACTTTTAATGTAAGACCATTACCAGTTGTAGTCACCGCCAATAACCAGATATTATGCGTTGGTAGTTCGGTGCAGCTTCCAACTACAGGAGCAAGTACTTATTCATGGTCTCCTATTACAGGATTAAGTTGTGCGGATTGTGCGAACCCCACTGCAAGTCCAACTAACACCACGCAGTACATTGTAACAGGTACTTCTGAGTATGGTTGTGTTGAAAGAGATACGGTAACCATACAGGTGATCCAACCCTTTGATATGACTGTTAGCAATGACCGCACGATATGCGAGGGAGAAAAAGTTGGATTGACTGCTAATGGTGCAGCTACTTATCAATGGTTCCCTAATACCGGATTAAGCGCTGCAGACATTCGTAACCCCGTGGCACAACCACCAGCTACTACATTATATACCGTTGTTGGTAGAGATGGATTTAATTGCTTTACTGATACTGCTCAAATACAGGTTGTGGTGAACCCACTCCCTACTTTAGACTTAGGTAAAGACACCCTGATGTCTACCGGGTCAACACTTCTTGTAACGCCGGTCTTCACCAATGGGCCTATAGTTTCGTGGAGCTGGTCGCCAACTACAGATCTGAGTTGCAGCAATTGTCCCGATCCTGTTATCACAGTTAAAAAAGATATTACTTATGTAGTTACGGCCACCAATGAAAATGGCTGTCGTACGATGGATACCTTAAGAGTAAGATCTTTCTGTCCCGACGCACAAATATTCATAGCCAACATCCTTACACCGGATAATGATGGATTGAATGATGTGCTGATGGTAAGAGGTAAAGGAGTTAAGATCGTTAAATCGTTCAGGATATATAACCGTTGGGGCGAGATGGTATTCCAGAAGTTTGATTTCATTCCAAATGAAAAAACAAATGGTTGGGATGGTACCCGAAATGGAAAATTGGTAGACCCCGATGTATTTGTATATGTAGCAGAAGTGATCTGTGAGAATGACAGAGTAGCACATTACAGAGGTAACGTAACAGTCATCAGATAATCCTATGAGTATGAAAAAAATTTTTACACTAATGATGCTGGCATGGATGCAACTTGCCAATGCACAGGATTATACTTTCTCCCAGTTCTATGAACAGCCTATTATGAGAAACCCTGCATTAGCCGGTGTTTTCAATGGTGACTTTCGTGTAAGCGGGATCAACAGGAATCAATGGGCTTCAGTTACCGTTCCTTATAAAACCACTGCACTTAGTGTAGAATACAAACGACCTATAGGTAGTGCCAATGATTTCCTCACGATGGGAATACAAACTGTTCTTGATGTAGCAGGAGACCTGAAACTAAAGCGTACCCACGTGATGCCGTTTTTGAACTTCCATAAATCATTAAGTGAGGACAAAGACGAATATCTTTCATTAGCGTTTATGGGAGGAAATATCAGCAGCCGTTTTGACCCTTCGAAAGTCAGAGGCGAAGAGCAGTATGTGAACGGTGTTTACGATCCTTCCGCTCCTATCATCCAAAAATTTGACCGCGTAAATTATAACTATTGGGATCTTTCTACGGGGCTTACCTACAGCAGCCAGTTTGGGTATGATTCCAGGTTCTATGTAGGTGCCGCGTTATTCCACGCCAATAAGCCGAAGAGAAGTTATTTCAATCAAAGCAATGTTGATTTCTTCAAAGCGAAGCTTTCAATTAACGGTGGTGTTACACATGGCTTAACCGATTTTACAAGGATCATTGCATTTGCCGATTATTATATGCAGGGGCAGCATCGCCAGGTTTTTGGTGGCGTATTATACCAGTATGATATAGAGGAATATGAAGAAGGAAAAGTATCGGTCGCCGGTGGAGCTTTTTATCGCCTGGGTGATGCGGCAGTGCCGGTTGTAAAACTGGATTATAAAAGACTTACTGTCGGTTTGAGCTACGATGTAAACATATCCAATCTCAAAACGGCTTCGCTATACAGGGGCGGATTCGAGCTGACGGTAAACTACAAAACCTTCCTTTCGCATCCCAACAGTACACTAGATAAAGTGCGGTGCGTACGCTTCTGATTGAGGAAAAACTTTCATAAGCATCTTCTTCTGTAATTCGTTGTCAATGTTTTTTAGATGGTATGCCATTTGAGACAGCACAGCGGGACCAATTAATATCTAATAGTTACAAATTTATTTACATGAGAAGTATCGTTTTGCTCGTAATGGCATTAGTGGCAATGTTCGTAGCAATGATCACTGCTTAGCATTGTGATGCCGCTTGTGCAGCACATCAATAACATTTTTCATTTTATATCCTTTCGCCTGCAACAATACCAGGTAATGGAATAGTAGGTCTGCGGCCTCGTTCAGGAAAAGGTCATCATTCTCATCCTTAGCTTCGATCACTAATTCTATAGCCTCCTCGCCCACTTTCTGTGCAATCTTATTCAGGCCCTTTCCAAATAATTTAGCTACATAAGATTCCTCCGCTCCTGCTTTTCGTCTTAAAGAAATGATCTCTTCGAGATAACACAAAAAATCTTCTTTGTGGTTTTTCTCATTGAAGCAGGTATCAGCGCCGGTGTGACATACACCACCCAGGGGATCTACTTTTACTAATAACGTGTCTTTATCACAGTCCACCGTGATTGATTTAAGATCAAGAAAGTGACCACTCGTTTCACCTTTCGTCCACAAACGTTGTTTACTGCGACTATAGAATGTTACTCTTCCGGTTTCTTCCGTTTGCTTTAATGCAGCTTCATTCATAAAGCCAAGCATCAAGACTTTTTGTGTTGTATGGTCCTGCACAATTGCTGGTACAAGGCCATCCGGATATTTACTGAAATCTACGTGCATATATTTTTTGTTTACAAGCTGTCTTACTACTATGACGCTTTTCTTGCGTCGCACTCTTGTACTTCATACCGCTACTCAGCGAACGGCAATGTTCATCTTTCGTAAGTGATCTTTCAGCTCCTGTATTTCTATCTCCTTAAAATGAAAGATACTCGCCGCCAAAGCTGCATCTGCTTTTCCATCATTAAATACATCTACAAAATGCTGCATCGTTCCACCACCTCCAGAAGCAATCACCGGTACACTGAGCTGCTCCGATAAGGTACGAGTAATATCTAATGCAAAACCCTGCTTTGTACCATCATTATTCATTGACGTTAACAGGATCTCGCCTGCTCCTAACTCAACACTTTGCTTCGCCCATTCCAAACATTTCACATCTGTCTTCACTCTCCCTCCATTCAGGTATACATACCATTCGCCATCCGCTTCTTTTTTTGTATCGATAGCCAGGACAATACACTGGTTGCCAAAAGTCTTTGCTAACTCGTTAATCAATTCCGGGCGTTTGAAAGCTGCGGTGTTCACCGAAACCTTATCTGCTCCATTCGCAAGTAATATACGCACATCATCTACACTGCTAATTCCACCTCCCACAGTAAACGGAATGTTCACGTGCAATGCAATCTGCTTCACCAATTCAGACAGTGTTTTACGCTTTTCATTAGTTGCGGTAATATCTAAAAACACCAGTTCATCCGCTCCCTGTTCGGCATACAAAGCACCAAGTTCTACAGGGTCACCTGCATCCCTGATATTTTCAAAGTTTACGCCCTTCACGGTACGCCCGTCTTTAATATCCAGGCATGGTATGATTCTTTTTGCCAGCATTATTTTGTGAAGCTTTTCAGATCCTTTAAACTGATCCTGTTCTCATAGATCGCTTTGCCTATAATGGCCGCTTTACAACCTGTGTCTTCCAATTTGTACAGATCATCCATTGTAGCCACGCCTCCGCTGGCAATAAAATATAATCCGGGAAATTTCAGAACAATGTTTTTATATAGTTCAGTAGAAGGGCCTTCTAACTTGCCATCTTTATTTATATCAGTACAAAAGACCTGCTTCACTCCATGCTCAATATATTTTTCGATAAAGTCATATACCCATAGTTCTGTTTCAATCTGCCAGCCGTTTATGGTGATCTTTTCATTCTTCACATCGGCGCCCAGTAAAAATTTGTCACTTCCGTATTGCTGCAGCCAGTTGAGGAACAGTGCTTCGTCTTTCACAGCTATACTTCCAATAGTTGCGTAAGCAGAACCTGAGTTGAAAACAATATCAACATCATTGGCTGATTTTATTCCACCGCCAAAATCTATTACCAGATCAGTTTTACCCGCTATCGTCTCCAGCACTTTCCAATTGCGCACCCTTCCTTCTTTTGCGCCATCCAGGTCAACAAGGTGCAGGCGTTTCAATCCTGCATCTTCAAATTGCCTGGCCACTTCCAGCGGATGCTCGTTGTATATTTTCTTTTGTGAGTAATCTCCTTCCGTTAATCTCACACATTTACCATTAATGATATCTATAGCCGGGATGATCTCCATAATTACAGCTTTAAAAAGTTTTTTAGAATTTGTTCACCCACCTCAGCAGATTTCTCCGGATGGAATTGTACACCATAAAAATTATTCTTTTGCAATGCCGCGCTATAGGGAGAAATATAATCTGTAACAGCGATCGTATGCTCATTTAGCGGAACATAATAACTGTGGACATAATAGCAATAGTTTTTCTCATCTAGTCCGGCGAACAATTCACTCTTCAATCCCGTGATCGTATTCCAACCCACCTGCGGAATTTTTATAGAGGTATCAACTGATTCGAATCTCTTTACCGTGTCCTGGAAAATACCCAGGCATTCAGTGTTTCCTTCTTCTGAGAACTCACACATCAACTGCATTCCCAAACAAATACCCAGCACAGGCTGCTGCAGGTTTTTGATCACTTCGTCCAGTTTATGCTCCTTTAAAAAATTCATTGCAGAGCTGGCTTCGCCTACTCCGGGAAAGATCACTTTATCTGCTGTGCGAATGACATCTGTGGCACCTGTAACGATTGCCTCTACACCGATCCGGTTCAGCGCAAATAAAACACTTTGAATATTACCGGCATTATATTGAATCACTACCACCTTCATTATAAAACTCCTTTGGTGCTTGGCAGATAATTACTCATTGGATCTCTTCTTACAGCCATTCTTATTGCTTTTGCAAAAGCTTTAAAAATTGCTTCTATTTTGTGGTGCTCATTTTCTCCTTTGCATTCAATATTCAGATTGCACTTCGCCGCATCACTGAAAGATTTAAAAAAATGGCAGAACATTTCCGTGGGCATCTCTCCTATCTTCTCTCGTTTAAACTCAGCATTCCATACCAGCCAATTCCTTCCCCCAAAATCGATTAACACTTTAGCCTCCGCATCATCCATCGGCAAAGCAAAGCCATATCGTTCCATCCCTCTTTTATCTGTCAATGCTTTAGCGAAAGCCTCGCCTAACGCAATACCACAATCTTCTATTGTATGATGCTCATCGATATGCAGGTCACCTTTACAGGAAAGCTTCAGATCGATCTTACCATGTCTTGCAATTTGCTCCAGCATATGATCAAAAAAGCCTAAGCCTGTTGATATCTCTGCTTTACCGTTGCCATCCAGATTGACGTGCACACAGATCTTCGTCTCATTAGTATTTCTCTCGAGTTGAACGCTTCGCAAACCCAGCTTCAGAAACTCGTAAATCTTACACCACTCTTTTGTTTCGAGAGCTATCACTTCATTTAGCGCACTTCTTTCATCACTGATCTCCGCACCGCCCAATTCAGGATCAACATTTATCCATATGGCTTTACATCCTAAATTCTTCGCTAACTGTACATCCGTAATTCTATCGCCGATAACAAAAGAGTTTGTGATATCATAACCAGGATTGTTGAGATAGCCTTTCAACATTCCGGTGCCAGGTTTACGGTTGGGAGAATTATCAGCAGGAAAACTTCTATCAATATATGTTGCGCAAAAACTCACACCTTCATTCTCAAAACTTTTGATGATATGCTGATGTACAGGCCAGAACGTGTGTTCAGGAAAAGCTTCGGTCCCCAGGCCGTCCTGGTTTGTGACCATCACCAATTCATAGTCCAGTTCATCAGCGATCTTTGACAGGTACTGAAACACTTCAGGATAAAACTCCACCTTCTCAAATGCATCGACCTGGTAAGTTGGCGGCGCTTCTTTTATGATCGTTCCGTCTCTGTCGATAAACAAAACTCTTTTCATTCAATTAGTTTTAAATATTCGGCTAATGCATCCACCAGTAACGTATTCTCTCTTTCGGTTCCTATTGTAATCCGCAGGCAATCTTCGCATAGTTTCACATTACTTCTATCTCTTACTACAATTTCTTTTGATAATAAAAACTCGTACACTTTTTTTGCCTCTTTGATCTTCACCAGGATAAAATTCGCATCGGAAGGATAAACCTTTTCAACAATAGGTATCTTATTAAACACTTTTATCAACGCTGCTCTCATAGCAACCAGTTCTTTGATCATGTCATTTACCTGTCCAATTTCTTCAAGTGCTTTTAAAGCATACTCCTGTGTGGCCTGGTTGATATTGTATGGTGGTTTTATCTTATTCAGCAAAGCGACGATCTCCTGAGAAGCAAAAGCCATTCCCAAACGCAATGCAGCTAAACCCCATGCTTTACTGAAGGTTTGCAAAACAACAAGATTGGGGTAATCATTCAACTCCTGCAACAAAGAACGTTGACGGGAAAAATTAATATACGCCTCATCTACTACAAGAATGCCATTGAAATTATTCAACACCATTTCAATATCACTCCTGTTGATACTATTTCCCGTAGGGTTATTAGGTGAGCATATCCAGATGAGTTTAGTGTTCTCATCGATCGTATTCTCGAGATGAATAAGATCAAGTTGAAAATCATCAAGCAACAAACACTTTCTCACTTCCACATCATTGATATTCGCACTCACTTCGTACATGCCATATGTTGGCGGGCAAATGATCACATTATCATTCTTTGGCTCGCAAAAACAGCGATACATAAGATCAATGCATTCATCGCTTCCATTGCCCAGGAAGATATTATCAGCAGGCACATTCTTAACTTTACTGATCGCTTCTTTCAGTTTATGTTGATACGGATCAGGATAACGATTGTACCATTTCGTCAACGGAGAGCCTAAACTGTTTTCATTCGCATCTAAAAACACTTTTGCCGTTCCACTGTATTCATCCCGTGCAGATGAATACGGAATTAACTTTTTAATATTCTCTCTCGTTATTTTATTCAGATCAAAATTCATTCTGCATTTTTTTTGACGAGCGCCGGTACTACTATGATGCACCGGTTGTGTCACTCACTTGTACTTGCATATCACTATTCAGCCAGCCGAACGGTAACTGCGTGGGCATGAGCTTTCAATCCTTCAGCCTCGGCTAATACCTCTACCGCCCTACCGATGTTCTGCAATCCGGTCTTACTTAACTTCTGATAAGTGATCTTCTTTACAAAGCTATCTACACTTACTCCACTATATGCTTTGGCAAAACCATTTGTTGGCAGCGTATGATTTGTTCCGCTTGCATAGTCACCCACACTTTCAGGTGAGTAATTCCCAAGAAAAACGGACCCTGCATTAAAGATGTGCTCCGCGATCTCTTCATCATTTGTACAAGAAATGATCAAATGCTCCGGTGCATATTCGTTTACTAAATCAATGGCATCTTCCAGCTTATTCAATACAATTGCTTTACTGTTTTCCAATGCTTTTGCTGCGATATCTTTTCTGGGTAGTCGCTGCAATTGCTTAGTTAACTCCTGCAAAACAGCATCTACTGTTTTCTTTTCGTTTGCAACTAAAAAAACCTGGCTGTCCGCTCCATGCTCAGCCTGCGACAAAAGATCTGCTGCAACGAACGCAGGGTTGCAGGTTTCGTCTGCTAACACACAAACTTCACTCGGACCAGCAGGCATATCGATAGCCACTCCATCTAATTGTATCAACTGTTTAGCTGCAGTCACGTATTGATTCCCCGGCCCAAAGATCTTATACACCTGAGGAATTGTTTCAGTGCCATAAGCCATTGCCGCAATAGCCTGTATACCGCCTACCTTGTATATTTTAGTTACACCTACCACCTTTGCTGCAAACAGAATCACCGGGTGCAGCTTACCCTCTTTGTTAGGCGGAGAGCACAATATAATTTCTTTACAACCTGCAATCTTTGCCGGTATCCCAAGCATTAATACGGTAGAAAATAAAGGTGCTGTTCCACCGGGAATGTACAGGCCTACTTTTTCAATTGGTACCGATCTTCTCCAGCAATACACACCTGGTGTTGTTTCTATTTTTAGCTCTTGTTGCAGTTGCTGTTCATGAAACGCTGTGATATTATTTTTTGCCAATTCTATCGCTGCCATCAGTTCACCGGATAATTGAGCGAATGATTCGTTTATCTCTGCATGCGAAACTTCTAATTCATTTAAAAAAATGCCATCAAATTGTTGAGAATACTTCTTTATAGCAGCATCCCCATTTTGTTTTACACCATTCAGCACCCCTGTTACAGAATCATTTAATGACCTGGTATCTAAAGCGGGACGCTGTATAATTTCTTTCCACTGTTGTTTGGATGGCTCTATATACACCTTCATTACACGATCATTTTTTCAATTGGTATAACTAAAATTCCTTGTGCGCCTGCAGCTTTAAGCTGTTCAATAATATCCCAGAAATCATCTTCCTTTAATACAGAATGAACACTACTCCAGCCGTCTTCAGCCAAGGGCAATACTGTCGGGCTTTTCATGCCGGGTAATAATTTGAATATTTCAGGCAGCTTTTCATTAGGAGCGTTTAAGAGAATATACTTATTGTTCTTCGCTTTTTTTACAGCCTGAATCCTGAAAAGAAGCTTGTTCAATAATTTTTGCTGCTCATTAGCAAGTTGCGTATTCTTAACCAGGACAGCCTGTGATTGAAGGATAACTTCTGCTTCCTTTAATCCATTCATAAAGAGTGTTGATCCGCTGCTCACCAAATCGCAGATAGCATCGGCTAAGCCAATTCCCGGGGCGATCTCAACACTACCGCTGATCTCGTGAATTTCCGCGGTAAGATTTTTTTCCTTTAAAAACTTCTCTACCAAAACAGGATAACTTGTGGCGATCTTCGTGTTGTTGAGATAATCATTAGTGTAGTTAATAGATTTATCTACTGCTACTGATAACCTGCATTTGCCAAAACCAAGCTTCTCTACAACTTCTATTGCTTTATTCTTTTCGTACAACACATTCTCCCCCACAATACCGATATCTGCCACTGCATCTTCTACATATTGCGGGATATCATCATCTCTTAAAAAAAACACTTCAATAGGAAAATTAGCAGCTTCACATCGCAGCTTATTTCCACCGTTGGAAATATCGATGCCACATTCTTTTAAAAGCCGGATACTATCGTCGTGTAATCTTCCTGATTTCTGAATGGCCAGTTTTAATTTCATATTTTTTTGTTGAGTACTGTTCTGAACGTACAAGAGTGCGACGCAACCGAAGCATCATAGCGTTTCTCTGCCGGGCCAATAGCTTATACGCACAAAACAAAAAAGGCCTACCTTATGGTAAGCCTTATATCTTGAAACTGCATAGCATCACCGGCTTACCATGGTAAGAGTTGAATGATGATGGATATGCATTTGTTTGTTCATGCCGCAAATGTAAGGTGGCAATATGTAACGGGCAAGAAGTTTTTTGATCGCTTCCTGACTTTAACCTGCTGCGAACATATCTTTGTTGCATAACCTTTTGCTATAATGAATATTGAGTTCAACCGTAACGAAGACTGGATGAAACTTTCGGTGAGTCACACCAGGCAATTATTTGAAAAGATCAAACTTGGCGGCGGAAAAAAAGCGATTGAAAAACAAAAAGAGAAAAATAAACTTACACCCAGGGAACGTATTGAATATCTCTGCGATAAAGACCAGCCTTTTGTTGAGATAGGCGCATTTGCCGGTTATGAAATGTATGAAGAATATGGTGGTTGTCCTGCCGGTGGAACTGTTGCCGGAGTCGGTTATGTAGGCGGAAGACAATGTGTGGTTGTTGCAAATGATCAAACTGTAAAGGCGGGTGCATGGTTCCCTATAACAGGTAAGAAAAATTTGCGGATGCAGGAGATAGCAATGGAGAACAACTTGCCTATTATTTACCTGGTGGATAGTGCGGGAGTGTTCCTTCCCATGCAAGATGAAATTTTCCCTGACAAAGAACATTTCGGTAGAATATTTCGCAACAATGCAAAGATGAGTGCAATGGGCATCACACAGATCGCTGCGGTGATGGGTGCCTGTGTTGCGGGTGGCGCTTATCTGCCGATCATGAGCGATGAGACCTTGATGGTAGAAGGAAATGGTTCTATTTATTTAGCAGGACCGTATTTAGTAAAAGCTGCCATTGGTGAGGATATAGATAACGAAACTTTAGGTGGCGCTGCTACACACACAGAAATATCAGGCATTGCAGATTATAAGTTCAAAACCGAACAGGAGTGTTTAGACCAGGTGAAGAAGATCATGAGTAAATTGGGGGAACACCCCAAGGCTGGTTTTGACAGGGTTGCTGCCATCTCTCCCAAAAAAGATGCTAATGAAATCTATGGCATCATGCCCGAAGGAAATGCAAAGCCTTATGATGTGGTAGAGCTGATCGAACGCATTGTAGACAATTCTGAGTTTGATCAATTCAAAAAAGATTACGGGAAAACGATTGTATGCGGGTATGCACGAATTGATGGATGGGCTGTAGGTATCGTTGCCAATCAAAGAACCATTTCCAAAACAAAGAAGGGTGAAATGCAGATGGGTGGTGTGATATATAACGACAGTGCTGATAAAGCTGCAAGGTTTATTCTGAACTGCAATCAAAAGAGAATTCCGTTAGTCTTCCTGCAGGACGTTACGGGCTTCATGGTTGGTAGCAGAAGTGAGCATGCAGGTATTATTAAAGACGGAGCAAAACTGGTGAATGCGGTGGCTAATTCTATTGTACCAAAGATCACGATCATAACAGGCAATAGCTATGGAGCGGGTAATTATGCGATGTGCGGCAAGGCGTATGACCCGAGGTTTATTTATGCCTGGCCTTCAGCTAAGATCGCCGTGATGGGTGGTGAACAGGCAGCAAAGACCTTAGCGCAGATACAGGTAGCAGGAATGAAAGCAAAAGGGCAGGAAGTTTCTGCAGAAGATGAGCAGAAACTTTTGGATACGATCAAGGGACGATATGAAAAGCAAACCACCCCGTATTATGCCGCGGCACGGCTTTGGGTGGATGCAATCATTGACCCTATAGATACAAGAAAAGTTATATCTGAAGCGATCCGTGCAGCTAATCATAGTCCGATCAATAGCGGTCTTGCAACAGGAGTGTTCCAGGTATAAAACCTAAGATTTTTACTATACTCGATAGGTGGACTACATTTTTTCAGTATTACAGAAAAATGACTATTTTCACTCATCTTTTGTAACCAAAACGAACTAAGAAATACTTTATGAGAAAAAGTCTACTTTGTAGAGCTTTGTTATTGGTTGGAATCCCTGTAACAATGCTTACTTCTTGTGTTGATGATAAATATCTAACCAACGAGCCCCCAGTTCCCAATCAATCATTTATTGAAGAGTTCGATACAGTATCTGCCTCCTTAGCAAGAGGGTGGAAAGTTATCAATAACAGTGAACCAAAGGGATCGAATGTATGGCAGCAAGGTGGTTCGGTAATTCCATGGTTTTCTCCATGGTCTTCATCTGGCTCTTATGCCGGATTTATCGGAGCAGATTACACTTCTACTTCAGCGCAGGCTGGCATAATCAGCAATTGGTTGATCTCTCCACCAGTGATCATGCAGAATGGAGATAAAATCATTTTTTATACCCGTGGACTACAGTACGATGACGGTACAGGAGATTCTACCGATTATGGTAACAGGTTAGTGTTACTTGCGAATACTAACGGAGATGGTTTCAATGTAGGGACGGGCACAGGTACAGGTGATTTCAATGAACCCCTGGTTGATATAAACTCTACTTACAGGTATAGCAGTTATGTAGCACCGGATCCACTTGCATACCCTACTAACTGGACCCGATTTGAAGGTACCATTACTGGTTTAAATAAACCTGTGAGAGGCCGTTTTGCTTTTCGATATTTCGTTGAAGGCGGTGGCTGGAATGGTTTAGGATCAGGAGTGGCGATTGATCAAGTTACCTATAAAAGTAAAGGACACTAAATAATCAATATCAAAAGAATTATCATGAACAATAGATCATTCAAATTCTTAACTATATTCTCTGCAATGGTTTTTGCTGCTGCAGGAGTGGTTTCATGTACAAAAGAATCCGCACCAAAAGAAACAGTAATTGCTCCACCTGTATTTCCTCCTGCTCAAAACCCTTCGTTCGTAGAAGAATTTGACAATGTAGGCGACCTGGTAAGTAAAGGATGGGTTCTTAGAAATAACAGTAATCCAATCGGTACTACAGGCTGGAGACAGGGCCGTTATGAACCTGCAACAACAGCTCAGTATAAATTTTTAGGTCCAACTCCTTTTGTTGGGTTCCCTGCATATTCAGCTAACACTTCACCTAATGACTTTATCAGTTGTGATGTGACTGCAGTAAGCGATGCAACATGGCTGGGTGGCATTTACAGTGCCTGGTTGATCTCTCCTAAAGTTCCAATCTCTAACGGTGACCAACTTGTTTTCTGGACAAGAGCAGTAGATGATTCTTACTATCCTGTTTACACCAAAGATAGAATGCAAGTATATGTTAACTATACAGATGGCACAGCTAACGTTGGTGCTTCTGCAACAAGTTTAGGCAGTTTTACTACAAAGGTGCTTGACATAAACCAGGATTATATTTATAACGATCCTAGCGGAAATACCCCTGCTGTAGCAGGTTATCCAAGAGATTGGACCAAATACACTATCACATTCAATAACGTTCCTGGCGGTACAGCGCAGAATGCACGTTTCGCTTTCAGGTATCACGGTACTGATGCCGGTTTATCTGGTGGACCTGCCGGCGCAAACTTTCCTACTGTTGTAGGCATAGATAGCCTTGCTTTTATTAAGAAATAATAACAGAAAAATGTTGTAAAAAGACTGTCTGCAAAGGCAGTCTTTTTAATTTAGACCCTTGATATGAAATTGCGTAATTGGATAGTGCTGATTTTATTTATTGCATGTAAGAATTCCTCTCCTGATACAACCAATGAGAAGGAAACAATATCCACTGCAACGATTGAACGAACCGAGTTACATAACCTGCAGGAAGCAGCACAATCAGGCGATCTTATTTTAAGAATGGGAGACGATCTGTTGAGCCACCAGATCAGGGCTATGAATGATGTTGAGAAACTTTATTCGCATGCGGGGATAATCATAGAGGAGGGAGGCAAAAAAATGGTATGTCATATCACTCCTTTTTCCGCCGTTAGTGATAGCATTCAATTTGAGCCTTTAGATTCATTTGCGAATCCATCCTTAAATTTAAATGCTGCATTGTACAGGTATGATTTTACACCAGCTGAGAAAGAATCCTTCATAAATATTTTGAAGAACTTCAGTAGGCAAAATATACGCTTTGATAAAATATATGATATCGAAACGGATAGCGCAATGTATTGTTCAGAACTTATTTATAAATCATTGAAGAAAGCAACTGATAACCGCATCAATTGTAAACTCACTACCGCTCCTAAACCGATGCATCGTTTTTTGACTGCACTATTTAAGAAGCAGGGATTAAATGCAAAGGACATTGCAGAAAGAAAGATCATTACGCTTGACCATTTATATCTTATACCGCAATGTAAACTGGTGCAAAAAGCCACATTAAAACATTACCAACAATAGTATGAATAAATATTTCATTTACCAGGTGGATGCTTTTGCTGAAGAATTGTTTGCAGGGAATCCTGCTGCTGTTTGCCCTTTGGATGATTTTCTTCCTGATGAAATATTACAAAAACTTGCTGCGGAGAATAATTTATCAGAGACTGCTTTTATTGTTAAACAAAGTGACGGCAGCTATTATATAAGATGGTTCACTCCTACTGTGGAAGTTGATTTATGCGGACATGCAACCCTGGCTGCTGCATATGTTTTATTCAATGAATTAAAACATAAAGAAGATATAATCCGACTTCAAAGTAAGAGTGGTGTTTTAGAAGTGACCAGAAATGGAGATTTGATCACTTTGAATTTTCCTGCAAATCATCCCATAGAAATAAATGCGCCAAAAGGATTGCTTGAAGGCTTAAAGATATCTTCCGGTAAAGTTTACAAAGCCGCATGGGATTACATGGTAGTGCTAGATAAACAAGACGACATCGAAAAACTAGACCCTGATTTTCTTATCCTGTCTACAGTTGAATCGAGGGGCGTGATAGTTACGTCGAAAGGAAATGAAACTGATTTTGTATCCCGCTGCTTTTACCCGCAAAGCGGAATCAATG
Organism: Bacteroidota bacterium; assembly: GCA_023429825.1. Lineage (GTDB taxonomy): Bacteria > Bacteroidota > Bacteroidia > Chitinophagales > Chitinophagaceae > JAEZDC01. The sequence goes on from JAEZDC010000032.1 coordinate 15,699, forward strand.
AAGATCCTGTGACAGGTTCAGCACATACTATAACTGTCGCATATTGGAGTAAAGAACTTAATAAAACACGGCTTACTGCGAAACAGCTTTCGGCACGTAGCGGCTACCTGGAATGTGAATTGAAAGACGATCGTGTTTTAATGAGTGGTAAAGCCGTTTTATACATGAAGGGAGAATATTACATTTAATTATGCAGCAGGCGCATCCCTTGGTCATTTATACAGATGGTGCAAGTCGTGGAAATCCAGGGCCGGGAGGTTATGGGGTAGTAATGATGTGGGGAGATAAAGCGAAAGAACTTTCCGCAGGATACAGGCTCACAACTAATAATAGAATGGAACTTCTTGGGGTAATAAAAGCGTTAGAAGCATTAACCCGTAAGCATATTCCACTTACTATATATACGGATAGCCAATACATAGTAAATGCTGTTGAAAAAGGCTGGCTGAAGAACTGGGTACAAACTGATTTTAAAGGAGGGAAAAAGAATAAGGATCTATGGCTTCAATACGCAGATCTTGCAAAGAATTTCAAGATCAAATTCGTGTGGGTGAAAGGTCATGCGGATAATCCTTACAACAATCGATGTGATGAGCTGGCCACCCAAGCTGCAGATGGCAACAACCTATTGATTGATGAAGGTTACGAGAATGAAGGTAATCTATTTAAAAAGGAGTATTGATGTATAATGCGCTGTGCAGTTGGAGTGGTGGCAAAGATAGTTGCTTTGCTTTGATCAAGTCCAGGGAATTGGGTTATACTCCTAAAGTGCTGTTGAATGTTTTAAATGAAGAAGGTAAAATCTCAAGAAGCCATGGCATTCCTTCTGATATTCTAATTGCACAGGCAAATGCTGCAGGATTGCCTATACATATGGTAAAAAGCTCCTGGCAGGATTACGAGAAGAATTTTACCGCTGCGTTATCTCTTCTTAAGAATACTTACGATTTACAAGCTGCAATATTCGGCGATATTGATCTGCAGGCTCATAGAGACTGGGAGGAAAAAGTATGCAGTAATGCAGGGTTAAAAGCTGTGCTTCCTATTTGGAAGGAAGAAAGAAAAAATATAATACTACAAGTTTTGCACTCAGGTATAAAGACCATGATCGTTAGTTGCAATGATGTGATGGGAGAAATTTTTTTAGGCAAAGTACTCAATGAAGATGTGATCAAAGAATTGGAAAACCTCGGAGTAGATGTATGTGGAGAAAATGGAGAGTTCCATACACTGGTTTTAGAATGCAGTTTGTTTACAACACCATTACAAGTTAATGTTACCAGATCATTAAAGCATGAACACTATTGGTTCAGCGAATTAGAGTTAGTGCAGTAATGTTGAATAGCTGGGGTTTGGAGCCACTTTGCTTTCCGCTGAATAAAGTGACATCGGCACAAGTGAGTGACACAACAGGCGATCCACAAAGTTTTGCAGGTGGTATATAAAAATGTCCCACCTTCCGGCAGGACACTTACTAACCCATCTATAACAAAGCTCAATTAATTACAATGCTGATTAAATTCGCTCATCAGGTGTTGTGCGATCACCTGTGCAGGCCTTCCTTCAATCTGATGGCGTTCTACCATGCTCACCAGCTTGCCGTCTTTAAACAAGGCAATTGCGGGAGATGATGGCGGATACGGTAACAAATGTTCTCTTACTTTGTTCACAGCTTCTGTATCAAACCCAGCAAAAGCGGTTGCTAAATTATCGGGGCGCTTAGTGGCATTATTTACAGCCATTACCACACCCGGTCTTGCTGCACCTGCGGCACATCCGCAAACAGAATTGATCACAACTAATGTAGTTCCTTCTTTTTTTATAGTGCTTTCAACTTGTTCTGCTGTTGTAAGATCTTCAAAGCCACTGTCTGTTAACTCTGCCTTCATCGGCAATACTATTTCTGCGGGATACATATTCTATTTTCTCCTTTAATGCAAAAATAAAGCTTGGAATTTTACCACATATCAGCCATATTGACTTTTCCGCTTATCGAAAAAGGTCAATACGTCAGCAAAAGCTGCATAAAATTCACATTCCTGGCATCGGTACATGCTTTGACCAGAAGGGAACAGAATCACTATTAACTAACTTAAAAATATAGCTATGACAATCGTAAAACAAAATTTCAGAAATCTCGACAACCTGTTTGATGAATTCTTTAAGCCTGGTTTTCCTGGCATGGGTAGAGATACTAACTGGAGCCAACCAGCAGTAAATGTTCATGAAAGTAACGAAGCCTTCATGCTGGAAGTAGTTGCGCCGGGTTTGAAGAAAGAAGACTTTAAAGTAAACCTGGAAAAAGGTTTATTGACCATTAGCTATGAGCACAAAACCGAGAATGAACAAAAGGAGATCAAAACACATAGAAGAGAATTCAGCTACAGCAGCTTCAAACGTAGCTTTAATGTGGATGAACAAAATATAAATGCTGATGGTATACAGGCTAAGTACGAAAATGGTGTATTGAAATTGTATTTACCTAAAAAAGAAGAAGTTAAAGTGATGCCTAAGCAGATCACTATTGAATAAGAATTTGTTTTAGAGCAGTTGGTTTGGTAAAGCCTCGTTTTTTTAAGCGAGGCTTTCTTCTTTATAAAAAAACACATCACAAAAGATGCTATACCTGCTTATATTACTGATTAGTTTTATATATTAGCAGCTTCTTTCTTAGGTATGTTTAGTATAGATAGCAATAAGCCATATGCCTTGTATATAGAAGATGATGCAGACGATGTTGAGTTACTCAATCTTGCACTGAGCGATACTAAAATCCTCCTGGATATTGTTCACGTTTGGAATGGCGTAGAAGCTTTGAATCTTCTGAACGATCTGAAACCTTACAGGCCCCTGCCCTCTGTGATCTTCCTGGATATTAATATGTCGAAGCTTAATGGCAAAGAAACTTACCTGTGCCTTCAGGCCGATAAAGATGTGAGCAAAATTCCAGTCATTATGTTATCTGCTTCGACTTACAAGAATGATGTAGAATTCTTTAATAGCAAACGCGTTCCTTATATCGTGAAGCCCGGGAACATGCAACAGTTCAAAAATGATATCAACACTACATTGAAAAGTGTGCTTGCATTTGACTTTGATTTTTCTTCTTCAAGGAGAAATACAGATGCTGCGTAATATTAACTCTCACCAAGCATTGTGCTTTTAGTCACTATGGTCCTGATGACGTGATCTAATTCCTCAGCACTTTTCTTAATTAAAGGCATATAGTCGCTGCAATTTTCAGCAGGTGCAGATACCAACTCGACAAGCCCCAGGATATTAGCTAAAGGTCTTCTTACTTCGTGAGATTGGATAAATGCGATCTCTTTTAGCCGACGGTTTTGAATGGTCAGAAATTCAACGAGTACATCTAATTCTTGCTGCTTCTCTTCAAGTTTACGGTTCTTATCTTCTATTAACATTATATGCCTTCTGCTATGAGTAATATCCCTTCCATAGCATGCAATAGCAATGATCCTTTCATCTTCAAGTATAGGATTGAATGTTACTTCGGTATAGGAAACATCACCATTGGGAAATTGCACATGAAACTCGTGTATAACGGTATTGCGTGATGTAATTACTTTCTGATAATATGGTTGCCACTTTGCCCATTCCTCTCTTGTTGAAATGGTAGATACATTCTGCCCTACTTGTAGTGCGCATCCCAGGTAACCAGCAGCAGCATTTTGGAAAACACTGTTTGCCGCAATCAGGTTAAAATCTATATCTACTGACCAGATCAGATCTTTAGAGGCATTGATGATTACTTCCTGTTCATTCTTTTTCGCCTCGATAGTCTTACTCAATTTTCTTTTTGCAGTAATATCTGTAAACAAAACTGCAAGGCCTTCCGGTGTGGGAAAAGCTCTTGTTTGCAGCCACGCATCTTTGTTACTATAATAACCTACAAATTCAACGGGTGTGTCAGATTGCTTTGCTTTAAGGTATTGTTCATAAAAGATGGTTTTCCTAGAATCTTTGAAGAACTCCCAGAAGTTTTCTCCTATGATCCTTTCTTTAGAACACAGCAATGAAGTTTCGGCCGTAGGATTCCAGTATCTAACTATCCAATCATTATCAAGAAAGAAAAAACCATCATCTATGTTGGTGAGCAGGTGTTGTACTACAGAATTCTTTAGATCTTCAATTGTATACATCTGGGCATTTTATAGTAGGCGTACAGCATTGAAGATAGCATATTTGGTGAGGAAGAAAACATATATAAACCAGCGGCTTCAAGGCTTTCAAAGAAATTATTTTATTAATAAAAACCATTATAGTTATTTTTCTAAAAGACAATTGCTACTTTCATCCTGAGACAATCGAAATGGCTAAAAATGGTCCTATAATTTTAGTGGAGGATGATCCGGATGATCAAATTATCATTTCAGATGTACTGAAACATTTGCAGATAGATAATGAAATCAAAATATTCGGCACCGCAGGTGACGCATGGAAATACCTGATCAATACACCTGAAGAGCCTTTCATAGTTTTGTGTGATGTGAATTTACCCGGCCAGAACGGATTAGAATTCAAACGTGATGTAGATGCACATCCTTTCCTACGTAAAAAAAGCATTCCATTCATTTTTTTAACTACCGCTGCAAGTCAATATGCTGTTAATGACGCATACATGCATTTCTCTGTGCAGGGTTTCTTTCAAAAGCCGACATCATATGATGAGTTCATAGAGATAATAAAGATGATACTTAGATACTGGAAGCACTGTAAACACCCTAATAATGTATAGAGAGCCCAGTTAGTCTTTTATTCAGCAAGATCTTCTATTACACGTGTCAGTCAAATTGTATAACTGTACGGCATCTTATTAACCTGAATCTGATCGGTTCCTTTTATCTTGAATTCAGCTTTTTCAACGGATGAGTCTATCACCAGGTAGCGTAGCCAGCTTATTTCAAATCAATATCAATTCCCAAAATATCAGCAGGAATCATCGCAACGAGCTTGGTGTTTGACGGCTAAATCGTATTGATAATCTATTCATATTTGCAATACCCCAAACCCCTACTACTATGATAAATTTCTACGATCATGTTTTGCAGCATCATCAATCCGCAAAACATACTTCTTTTAAAGATCTGGTTTTTCTTAACTATGGTTCTCCTATAATGAACAGTAGCTCCGGTGCATCATCTAACAATTGTTTTTGTTACATCATCAGTGGTAAAAAAATCATTCACACAGCAGATGCAACTACTATACTTCATAAAGGCGAATTCGCTTTTGTAAAGAAAGCGACTCGTATCCTTGACGAAAAAATTGAAGATCCATTTTGCATGGTAATGTTTATCATTACCGATGGATTTATAACACAATTCCTGCGTGATTATACATTAACACCATCTGCTACTATAGAGCAAACGCCCTCGGTAATGCGTTTAACAAACGATCTGAATATTCACCGCTTCTATAAATGTATTATACCTTACCTGGCATCTGGCGGGCAAATTCCAGAAGAAATACTTGAGCTGAAATTTAAAGAGTTGCTATTACACGTATTGCGCAGCCCTGCCAATAGAAATTTATACGAATACTTCTTGATGTTAACGAATGATACGGTATCATCTATAACCCAAATAATGGAGGCCAACTATCCCTACAACCTCACGATAGAGGCATTTGCTAAAATGACCCACAGAAGTGTTTCATCCTTTAAAAGAGATTTCATGAACATATATAAAACCAGTCCGGGAAAGTGGCTTATGCAAAGAAGATTAGAACATGCAAAAGCTTTGCTGATAAGCAGTGATCAAACTGTAGCCAGTATAGCTTATCAAAGCGGGTTTGAAAATATTGCTCATTTCACGAGAGTATTTAAACATAAAACAGGATACACGCCACTCGAGTTTCGAAAAAAGAGTTAGAGCAAATAACTTGCAAATTAGTTAGTGTGTAAGAATGGGGTCAACAAAAACGCAGGTCGCATGACCTGCGTTGATTTTTTAAGCGTTATAAGAATCATTGTTTTGAAAAATCCAGGCTATCTGTCACCTCACCACATGTTAACATCTTAGACCCAAAGTAAGGGTTTTTTATATCTGAGGTTCTACTCAACCAATCTGCCCCGGTATCATTAAAAGCCATAGGACAATGTTGCAGGTACATTTTCTGCCTGTCATATCTCACTGTTCTCACCAAGGTATATAATGCATCGCTGATGTTCTTAAAAGCACTTCTCTTCTCTTCCAGGTTCTTTTTACCCACCAATGCCGCGGCTTCAGAAGAAATTGTTTGCGAAAAAGATTTAGCTGTTTCTTTTATCGCATTATCTCCTTGCAATTCATCCAACTTTAAACTGTCTGCTGCTGATTGCAATTGCTTTGCAGAAGCATCTACATTGGAAGCTATTGAGGCATCTTTTGATGCAACTAATCCGTCTTTTAAAGCATAATAGCTATTCAGTACCTGCTCAAAAGAGGAGTTGAAAGATGCCGAGTTCTTGCTTTGGGTTAACGCAGTAGTTTCTGACTGAGGGCTGTTGGCTTCAGTTTTTTTATCATCACCTCCGCAGGCTGCCAGGATTAAACATGGCACATATAACAAAATCCGTTTCATAGTAGCTGTTTCCGGCAAAGGTAAGAATCATCAGAGCAGGAATTATGAGTTTAAGAAAAATCTACCTTCCAAATCAATAGTTTTGCGGGTCTTTAAATACTAATTACATGCTGGTAGGCTTACAGAACGTGACATTTGAATTTGGTGCAAGGGCTATTATTGAAGATGCTACCTGGCATATTCATCCTGGTGAAAGGATCGGGCTCATTGGTTTCAATGGAACCGGGAAGTCCACTATTCTGAGACTTTTAGTTGGGCAGTATATTCCAAGTGCAGGCACAGTTGAAAAAAGCAGGGAAACTACTATTGGCTATCTGCACCAGGATCTTTTAAGTTTCGATACGAATGAATCTATTCTTGAAGTAGCGATGAGCGCCTTTGAAAAGATCAAACAGCTTGAAAAAGAGATCGAAGAACTCGGGCATATATTAGAAACTAATTCCGATGAGAAACTACTGCACGACTATTCAGACAAGCTTCACGAGTTAGAGGTATTAGGTGGCTACACCATTCACCATCGCACAGAAGAAGTATTGCAGGGGTTGGGCTTTAATAATAAAGACCTAAATCGTCCATACAAAGAATTTAGTGGCGGATGGAGAATGAGGGTTCTATTAGCAAAGATGATTTTGCAACAACCTGATGTTTTGTTATTGGACGAACCTACTAACCACCTCGATCTTCCATCTATTGAATGGCTGGAAAAATATCTCGTGCATTACCAAGGTTCTGTTGTGATCGTGAGCCATGATAAATATTTCCTCAACAGGATGGTAAATAAGATAGTTGAAGTATACCAGCAACAATTGCATATTTACTCGGGCAATTATGATTATTATGAAAAAGAAAAAGCTATTCGTATCGAGATGCAGCAAAAGGCTTACGAGAACCAACAGGATTATATACGCCAGAATGAAAGACTGGTAGAACGGTTTAGAGCAAAGGCAAGCAAAGCTGCGATGGCGCAGAGCCTAATGAAAAAACTGGATAAACTTGACAGAATAGAAGAGCCAGAGATTGAACGTCCGAATATCAAGATCAACTTTACAATAGACAAACAACCAGGTAAGATAATTTGTGAATTAAAAGAAGTGAGTAAAAATTTTGGCGCTGTGCAGATACTTGAAAATGCCAATGCAGAAATTAATAGAGGTGATAAAATTGCACTGATCGGTGCTAACGGAAAAGGTAAATCAACAGTTTTGAGAATCATTGCTGGAACCGAAAAGTTCAGTGGTGCCCGCAATTGGGGACATAACGTTGAAGAAAGTTTCTATGCGCAACATCAGTTGGAAGCGCTGCATCTTAATAACGATATACTTGAAGAGATGAAAACTGCAGGAAGCGGTAAGAACGATCTTGAATTGAGGTCTTTATTAGGATGCTTTCTATTTGGTGGTGATGAGATAGAAAAGAAGATCAAAGTATTAAGTGGTGGTGAAAAAGCCAGGGTTGCTTTGGCGAAAGTGATCGTTAGTAAAGCCAACTTTCTATTGTTGGATGAGCCGACCAACCACCTTGACATGCATTCGGTTGAATTACTTGCTGATGCGTTGAATAAATATGAAGGCAGTTATATACTTGTTAGTCACGATAGGTATTTTATTTCTAAAACAGCGAATAAGATCTGGGAGATCGTAGACCATGAAATAAAAGAGTTCAAAGGAAGCTACCAGGAATGGGTGGATTGGAAAGAGAGGATGGAGAAGCAGAAAAAAGAGGCTGGAGGAAGTAAAAAAGAGAATGTAAATAATAACCAGGAAAAAAAATTACCGGAACAAAAGAACAAGGAGCAGGCAATAAAGAATAAAGAAGTGACAAAGGAGCCTGTATCCAATCTTGACCGGGATCAAAAAAAAGAATTACAAAAGCTGCAAAGGCAATTTCAGAAACTGGAAGAAGAGATCAGTAAGTTGAATGATAAAAAAGCCGAGCTGGAAGCAGAATTAGGTAAACCGGGAAACTATGCTGATGCTGCAAAGTTTTTAACTATTGAGAATAATTACAAAGAAGCTATGCAGCATCTGGCTGTGAAGAATAGCGAATATGAAAAACTATTTGAAAAAATAATGGAACTGGAGAGCCAGTCTTAACTTAGGGTGCTCTAAACTCTATATTATGCAAATGTCTGTTTGGGAAAAGGAAACATTTTTTGAACACCAGGATGTGATCATTGTAGGAAGTGGCCTAGTGGGTTTATGGAGTGGAATAGAGTTGAAGGAAACTAACCCTAAGCTTAAGATCACTATTCTGGAAAGAGGATTGATCCCCACAGGTGCTTCTACACGTAATGCCGGTTTTGCGTGTTTCGGCAGCCCAACAGAATTGATGCATGATGTGGATATGTATGGTGAGGATGTAATGTGGAAGATCGTTGAGATGAGATTCAAAGGCATTGAAAAAATCAGGAAAAATTTCAGCAATGAAGGTTTGGGATTCGAAGAATGTGGCGGTTACGAAGTGTATGAAACCGACAAAATGCATGATGGGGATTTTGTCGAGAGAGTTTACTGGTTGAATAAAGGATTGCAAAAAATAACAGGCAAATTGAACTGTTTTGCCTGGAAAAATCAACGAGTTGCTGAATTCGGATTTACTGGTTTTGATGCGATGCTTGAAAACAAACTTGAAGGTTGTCTTCACAGTGGTAAACTGGTAAAAAGTTTATGGCAAAAAGCAATTGCAAAGGGAATACAGGTATTCACCAAGGTAAAAGTGAATGGCTGGGAAAAAGCAAATCACAAAATCATTATTAATCCTAATGAACCTGTAACGTTTTCAGCCAATCAATTACTTATCTGTACCAACGCCTTCACTAATGATCTCATACCCGAAGTAAACATTACACCAGCCAGGGGTCAAATGATCCTCACCTCTCCGATTGCAGATCTTAAAATGAAAGGCGCTTTCCACTTTGATGAGGGTTATTATTATTTCCGGAATCTCGGCAACAGGGTTCTACTTGGCGGCGCGAGGAATGCAGCATTTGATGAGGAAGAAACTTCCGCAATGGAAACCAGCGAGATCATACAAACGAAACTTCAGAATTTTTTGAGCCGCCACATTCTTTTTGGAAAACAATATACCATTGAACAAAAATGGAGTGGTATAATGGGATTCACCGCTAACAAGCAAGCCATCATTAAAAGGATCAATGATAATGTAAGTGTTGCCGTTTCCTGCAATGGAATGGGAGTAGCCCTCGCCCCAATGATCGCTGAAAAAGTAGTTGAGCTGTATTAGAATTTTAAACCACTTCTGTTGTTGACAGAGTTAATTGTAGTGACCCCGATCAATTCATCATAACGGCCTGCAAGAGATCTATAGTAGACTAAAATCGTGTAAGTATTTTCCGTATCAAGACTATTGCCATCCGTTTGTTCTACGCCAACATTATTGCCTTTCGCATCTTTTGTAACGTAGGTATAGTTGTAATACCCCTGCTTCAGAAACAATTCTTTCTCATATATCCCCTTGTCAGCATTATACTCCATTAATGTACTGTCATTGTATCGATAGCCAGTCATCTCTCCTGCTATATATACTTTTTTATCCGGATAAGGCTGATTGTCCACCGGTACAAAACTGAACTTTACTTTAGCATAATCGCCTTGCCACCATGGGTTGATGAGATCAGTGGTGGTGGTCTCATAAAATCCATTGATATCACGGAAGAAATAATACCGTTGTTGTGATCTTTCCGGATCAGGCTTAACGGTTATCGTAAAAGGTTCAGTAGTAAGGTCATTCTTTTCTACCCTATCACTCGCAAAACGAAAACTTCTCAGATCGATCCACCTATACTCTTTACCACCAGGAAATAGCGCATCATTTTCTGTATTGTATTCCAAAGTATTCCCCTTAATGAATGTTGGTTTAATATCTGTCTTTGCATTATCCCATCTGAAGTTTTGTAAGATCACCACTTTCACCTGTTGAGGATTTACTATATCGATCTTACTTCTATCAACAACGAATTGCACTTTCTGATGTGTCTTGAAAAATTCTGCTCCAAATGGCTGTTGGATCTGTGCCCCGATGCCTGCTTTCTGATCAACCACCAGTACTCGCCTGGTAAATGCTACCTGATTTACATCGCCATTCAAAAAAACTTTCAGGAGATAATTACCGCTTTTAGAGGGACGGTTATTCCTGTCAGGTAAAGTAGCCTGGTAATGCACGTATTTGGTTTTTGCAATAGAAGATTGCCTGTATTGATTGATGCGTGTTTGCGTAAACCCACTGATAAAATCAAAAGGACTTAAGTTAGAAATACTCCAGTCTGCATTGCAAAGCTGGAAGGAATAAGAATAATTCTTTACAAAACCATCCATATCATCAAAATGCAATTCAAGATCATTGATGCTTCCCAAGGTAATAATGGGATAACCTGTCTGGTTATTCTGCATGAACAATTTTACTGTACGGATATTAGGCATCACCACGTCATCAGGAAGTTGTGCTTTAATTGTAACAGGAAGCAGGAACAATATCATCCAAAACAAACGCATCTCAACAATTTAAAGCAAACTACAATATTCCCTGCATTGCTGAACAGCCAATCATACTATTAACTTAATTTGTGCCTTAAATATTTAAGCTTGAATGTTTCCGTTTTTATAGGCAAAAGAGTGGCTTTCAGTAATCAGCGATCATTTTCAAGATTCATTATCAGGCTTTCTATTGCAGCCACTGTGTTAAGTGTAGCCGCAATGATCATCACCATGGCTTTTGTGAATGGTTTTCAAAAAACTGTTAGTGAGAAGGTTTTCAGCTTTTGGGGACACGTCCGTATTCAACGTTATGAACCCAACAAATCCTTGATTGCTGAAGAGACAGCTATGCCCAAAAATGATTCAGTTATCCGTCATCTGTACAAACAACCCGAGGTAAAACAGGTGCAGGCTTTTGCAACTCGGTCGGTGGTTATTGAAAGACAAAAGAATATTGAAGGTCTTTTGTTTAAAGGAGTAGAAAGTAATTATGCTTTTGAGAACATCAAACCATTTATCAAACAGGGAAGCTGGCTTGATTTCAAAGACAGTTTATACAGCAGGAATATTATCATCTCCGAACCTGTGGCAAAACAATTGGAGATCAAGCTGAATGACACAATAACCGTTTATTTCATCTCGAGGGAAAATCAAAACAGCATATATCGTAAGCTCACCGTTTCTGCTATATATAAAACAGGTATTGAAGAGTATGATAAATTATTTGCCATTGGTGATATAAGATTGATACGGAGATTGAATGGTTGGGCAGAAAATGAGATCGGCGGATACGAAGTGTTTTTGAAAGATTATAAAAAAATGGATGCTTTTAATGATACATTGCCTGATCAATTGCCCAGTGTGTGGATCAGCCGAACAATCAAAGAAATATATCCCAATATTTTTGACTGGCTGAACATACAGGATGTGAACCGTAATGTGATCTTCATCGTAATGTCCATCGTTGCCATTATCAACCTCATAACCTGTTTGATCATTTTAGTTTTAGAAAGAACAAGAATGATCGGGATATTGAAAGCCGTGGGCAGTAAAGAATGGACCATCCAAAGAATCTTTCTGTATCATGCCACTATCATCAGTGCTATAGGTATTGTGCTGGGTTTTATTGTAGGTGTAGGTATTTGTTTATTACAACAAGCAACAGGGTTTATCAGTTTAGATGAAACAGCCTACTACGTGACGACTGCACCGGTAGATATTATCTGGTGGCAGGTATTTGCTGTTTGCGGAGCAACTTTATTGGTTTGTTTCCTTTCATTAGCAATACCTACCCTAATTGTCAGAAGCATTCGCCCTGTAAAAGCCATTCAATTCAGGTAGGTATCTTAATTATGTTATTAGCTTGAAATGCTTAATTTTCGCTTTCATTCCTCTCTTGCCAAATGAAATTCGAAGCTGTTACTATAAAAGATATTGCAAAAGCGCTGGGTTTATCTACCTCAACAGTGTCAAGAGCATTGAGAGATAGCTACGAGATAAGCCCGGAGACCAAAAAAATGGTATTGGAATGTGCAGAGAAACTGAACTACCGCCCCAATCCTATTGCTTTAAGTCTTAAAGAAAGAAAGACGCGTTCCATCGGTGTAGTGGTTTGCGAAATAGCGAATGCATTTTTCAGCCAGATCATTGGTGGAATTGAAAAAGTAGCGTACGACAGAGGGTATAATATCATCATATCGCAGAGCAATGAATCGTACGATAGAGAAGTACTCGATATTCAGAATCTTTCCTCCCGTGCAATAGATGGTTTGTTGATCTCAGTATCTACGGAAACATCTGACTTTACGCATATCAAACAAATACATGACAAAGGATTGCCGATCGTATTGTTTGATAGGGTGACATCTGAACTGCGGACACATACGGTTATCGTTGATAATTTCAAAGGCGCTTACGAAGCAACGGAACACCTCATCAATAACGGATACAAACGAATTGCAGCGATTAGTAATTCTGAATTTTTATCGATCAGCAGCGAAAGGCTTGCTGGTTACAAAGAAGCCCTGGCTGCGAATGGCATCAAGCCCGACAATCAATATATCAAGCATTGCTTTTACGGGGGAATGGTTTTTTCCGAAATAGAAGAGGTCATTAACCAGCTTATGATCCTGAATGAAAAACCAGATGCAATCATCACTTTAAGCGATAAGCTTACGACAGGTTGTCTAAAAACTTTCAAGAGAAGAGGTTTGAAAGTGCCTGATGATATTGCTATCGTTGGTTTTTCCAATTCCGACCTTGCTGAATTAACAGATCCACCGCTTACCGTAGTTCGCCAGCCTGCTTATGAGATGGGCATGGCAGCAACAGAACTTTTGTTACAGCTCATCCAGAGTAAAAGGCCAGTCACTGATTTTGAAAAAAGAATATTAACCCCGGAATTCATCACCAGGGAATCAGGATCAAGAAAGCTGTAATGATTATCGTATTGAGTATGCCAGAATAACATATATAGCGGTTTTTTTTAGGATACTTTTAATCACGAAGCGTGTTACTTTATTTTCAATTCTGTACATTTGCCCTGATGAAATCAATAGCATTCTATATCACGTCTCATTATCATTCACCCCGACGTGGATGCTGATAGGACGAGCCATTGACCGCGGCCCCTATCAGTGAAACTCCCCGGAATTTCATCTACCTGGATTGGTTCTCCCTTACAATTTTATCTTGACATCGTGGACAATCAAATTATTATCAGGGTTGCAACCCCTGCTGATAAACAATATTCTACCATCATTACAGACGAAATGGAAGCTTCAGCAAAGGCCCGTGGAACCGGTATTGCTAAAAGATCTCCTGCATATGTCTCGCAAAAGATCGATGAGGGCAAAGCTGTGATCGCTCTTACCGAAGACGCTACCTGGGTAGGCTTTTGCTATATAGAAACATGGGGTCATGGTGAATATGTGGCGAACTCCGGTCTCATTGTCTCTCCTGCATTCAGAAAAAGCGGTGTAGCCAAAGCCATTAAGCAAAAGATATTTCAACTGAGCAGGGAGAAATTTCCTGAGTCAAAAATATTTGGGTTAACTACAGGACTTGCCGTAATGAAGATCAACAGTGATCTCGGATACGAGCCAGTTACTTATTCTGAACTTACTCAGGATGAAGCTTTCTGGGCAGGTTGCAGGAGTTGTGTGAATTTCGATATTCTCATCAGCAAGGACAAAAAAAATTGCCTTTGCACAGCAATGTTATTCGATCCGAAAGATCATTACCAGCCGGAAGAAACCAAAGAGCATTTTTCGAATAAGAAAAAAGTATATGAACGATTACTGCGATTGAAGCAGAATAAATTCCTGAACAGGTTGTTGAGGAAGGAAAAGAAACCCAATCGCAGGAATAAGTCGTCTTTGCTTAGTTATTTATTCAACTTATAAACAGTAAGAATGAAAGTTGTTTTAGGTTTTAGTGGTGGACTAGATACCTCCTATTGCGCTAAATACCTCTCTGAGGAAAAAGGTTATGAAGTCCATAGCATCATTGTAAATACAGGTGGATTTACCAATGATGAGTTACAGCAAATAGAACAGCATGCATACAAACTTGGAGTAAAGTCTCATACAGCAATTGATGCAGTAGAAAATTATTATGAGAGAATCATCAAATATCTCATTTATGGGAATGTTTTAAAGAACAACACCTACCCGCTTAGTGTTAGTGCTGAACGTCTGGTACAGGCACTACATATCGCAGAACATGCAAAACAATTGAATGCAGATGCGGTTGTACATGGTAGTACCGGTGCGGGAAACGACCAGGTACGTTTTGATATGATCTTTCATATCATGGTGCCAGGTATTGATATCATCACGCCGATCAGGGATATGAAACTGAGCCGTGAGGAGGAAATAGAATACCTGAAGAGTAAAGGCGTGGAGATGAATTTTGAAAAAGCAGCTTACTCTATCAATAAAGGTTTATGGGGAACAAGTGTAGGTGGAAGAGAAACGCTTTCATCTAAAGGACTTCTACCCGAAAGTGCATGGCCCATACAGGCAACAAAAACAAAAGAAGAAGAAGTTAAGCTGAGCTTTGTAAGAGGTGAATTGAAAGCAGTGAATGATAAACAATTTGATCATCCTGCTGAGGCAATTCAATTTTTGGCCTCTATTGCAGCACCATTCGGTATTGGAAGAGATATACACGTTGGTGATACTATCATTGGCATAAAAGGAAGAGTTGGGTTTGAAGCTGCAGCACCAATGATCATTATTAAAGCACATCATGCATTGGAAAAACATGTACTCACCAAGTGGCAATTGAACTGGAAAGATCAGTTAGCACAGTTCTACGGTAACTGGTTACATGAAGGACAGATCCTTGATCCGATCATGAGAGATATTGAATCTTTTCTTAAGAGCAGCCAGCAAAATGTAACAGGTGATGTCTTTGTACAGCTTGTTTCTTATCGTTTTCAAATAATCGGAATTGAATCACCCTATGACCTGATGAACAGTAAGTTTGGTAAATATGGTGAAATGAACAGCGGATGGAGCGGACAGGATGTAAGAGGATTCAGTAAGATCTTCGGAAACCAAACAGCCATCTTTCACCAGGTAAAAGCCTCTGCAGATGGAAAAAATTAAAGTCGGCATAATCGGGGGAGCTGGTTATACCGGTGGCGAATTGATACGATTATTGATTCATCACCCGTATACATCTATCTCTTTTATTCATAGCAGAAGTAATGCAGGTGAATTTATTTCATCTGTACATACAGATCTCATCGGGGAAACAGATCTCAAATTCGCAGCAAATATTTCCGATGTCATTGATGTATTGTTTTTATGTGTAGGCCATGGTGAAGCAAAAAAATTCCTGGAAGGAAACGCATTTCCCGGAGCAGTGAAGATCATTGATCTGTCGCAGGACTTTAGGCTGAATGTAAACTCATCTTTTAATAGCAGGAATTTCGTTTACGGTTTACCTGAATTGAATAAACAACAAATTCAATCTGCAGATTCAATTGCAAACCCCGGATGTTTTGCTACAGCTATTCAACTGGGATTATTACCATTAGCAAAAGCAGGATTAATAAATGAAGTATACACAACAGGCATCACGGGTTCAACCGGTGCAGGACAAAGCTTATCAGTTACTTCCCACTTCAGCTGGAGAGCGAACAATATACAGGCATACAAAACCCTAATGCATCAACATTTGGGAGAGATCAATCAATCATTGTCCCAATTAGGCGCTGTTGATGCTGATATTAATTTCGTACCATGGAGAGGTGATTTTGCAAGAGGGATTTTTATCAGCTCTACCATCAAGTCCGATAGATCTTTGGAAGAACTAACCAGCCTATATAAAAAGTTCTATACCGATACTCCTTTTACAATTGTAAGTAATACTCCTATTCATTTAAAGCAGGTGGTGAACACGAACAAATGTGTGATCCAGTTAGAAAAAGCAGAAAATAGATTAGTCATACACTCAGCGATTGACAATTTATTGAAAGGAGCTTCCGGACAGGCAGTACAGAATATGAACTTAATGTTCGGTTTAGATGAAACAGCAGGTCTTCACTTAAAACCCCTTGCATTCTGATGAGCATGTTTGATGTATACCCAATCCACGATATCAATATCGTGAAAGCAAAAGGTTCCAATGTTTGGGATGATAAAGGTGTTGAGTACCTGGATATGTATGGCGGCCATGCAGTCATAAGCATTGGTCACACACATCCGCATTGGGTGAAGCGAATAGAAGATCAACTGCACCGTATTGCGTTTTATTCCAACTCTGTAAGAATCCCCATTCAGCAACAACTTGCTGAAAAGCTAGAACAACTCAGTGGCAAAAAAGATTATCAACTTTTTTTAGTGAATAGCGGAGCTGAAGCAAATGAGAATGCATTGAAACTAGCCTCATTTGTAACAGGCAGAAAAAAGATCGTTGCTTTCAGTAAATCTTTTCACGGCAGAACTTCTCTTGCAGTGGCAGCAACCGATAATCCATCTATCGTTGCTCCTGTTAACGCTACTGATAATATTATATTCCTCCCTTATAATGATGAAGCTGCATTGCAAGACTATTTTGATGCAAATGGCGATCAAGTTGCTGCAATTATCATCGAAGTAATACAGGGTGTTGGTGGCATTACCTGCGCTGCCAATTCCTTTATACAACAATTAAGAACTTTGTGTGATAAACATGGTGCTTTACTTATAGCAGACGAAGTGCAATGTGGCTACGGCAGAACCGGAAAGTTCTTTGCCATGGATGAAGCAGGTGTTAATGCGGATATTTATTCCATGGCAAAAGGCATGGGTAACGGATTCCCGATCGGTGGCATTTTGATCGCACCGCATATCCAGGGAAAGCATGGAATGCTGGGCACTACCTTCGGTGGTAATCACCTGGCATGTGCTGCTGCATTAGCTGTATTAGAAGTGATAGAACAGGAGCAATTATTAAAAAACGTAACTGAAACAGGGAATTATTTATTTGAACAATTGAATACAATTGACGAAATACAAAACGTAAGAGGTCGTGGATTAATGATTGGCTTTGATCTGCCTGCTGAATTGAAAGATGTAAGAAAAGCTTTGTTGAACGACCATAAGATCTTTACAGGAGAAGCAAAACCAAATGTCGTTCGTTTATTGCCTGCTTTGAATTTCACAAAAGAAGATGCGTTAATATTTGTGAATGCGTTTAAGAGTGTGATCAAAAAGCTGAGTAGCGTTCAGAATGTAGAAGTGAGTGACACAACAAAAGTATCATAGTAATTCAACTGTTTGTCTCATAAAATAATAATCATTGAAGCATTTCATTTCTGTTAATGATGTTAATGACATCAATGCGGTTGTAAAAAAGGCATTGGCATATAAAGCTGATCCCTTCGCTGATAAAACACTTGGACAGAACAAGCGTATAGGATGTTTGTTTTTAAACCCGAGCATGCGAACAAGATTGAGCACACAGATCGCTGCACAGAATTTAGGAATGGAAACAATTGTGTTTAATGTAGGCAGTGAAGGATGGTCGCTAGAGTTTGAAGAAGATGTGATCATGAATGGAACTTCTGTGGAGCATGTAAAAGATGCAGCGCCTATCATGGGTAAATATTTTGATATTCTTGCTATAAGGACTTTTCCATCGCTGAAGAACAGGGACGAAGATTACAGCGAGTTCTTCATTAACCAGTTTATCAAATACGCCGGCATTCCGGTAGTAAGTTTAGAGAGTGCAACATTGCATCCATTGCAAAGCTTAACCGATATCATCACTATACAGGAAACTTTTAAAGAAAAAAGAAAACCAAAGATCGTGTTGAGTTGGGCGCCACATGTAAAACCATTACCGCAATGCGTAGCCAACAGCTTTGCACAGTGGGTAAATGCATGGGGCGAAGCGGAATTTGTGATCGCTCATCCTGTGAAATATGATTTAGCTGAACACTTCATTCATGGGGCAACGATCACTCACAACCAGGATGAAGCATTGAAGAATGCAGACTATGTGTATGTTAAGAATTGGAGCAGTTATAATGATTACGGAAAGATATTATCCAATGATGCAAGCTGGATGTTGACGAATGATAAACTTTCTCTCACCAACGATGCTAAGGTGATGCACTGCTTACCTGTAAGGAGAAATGTAGAGCTAAGTGATGCCATACTTGACGGCCCTAATAGCATTGTAACGCAGGAAGCTGCCAACAGGGTGTGGGCAGCGCAGGCGGTGTTATCAGAAATATTGAAAGCAAACTGAATTAATGGAGCAGTTGCATGTAATAAAGATCGGCGGAAATGTTATAGACGATGAAACAAGGCTTTCATCCTTTCTACAATTGCTTACTACAGTTGCAGGCAAAAAAATATTAGTGCATGGCGGAGGAAAACTCGCTACGAGAGTAGCAGAGCAATTGAATATTCCACAGCAGATGATCGAGGGGAGACGGATCACAGATGCGGAAACCCTCAAGATCGTTTCGATGGTGTATGCAGGTTACATCAACAAGAATATTGTAGCAGATTTGCAAAAAAATGGGTGCAATGCAATTGGATTAAGTGGTGCAGATGGAAACGCGATCCTAGCACATAAAAGAAAACACGAGCAGATCGATTACGGATTTGTTGGAGATGTGGATGAAGTGAACCACACATTGTTCACTGATCTTTTAACTACAGGATTGACCCCCGTAATATGTTCCATCTCGCATGACAGGCAAGGAACTTTATTGAATACGAATGCCGACACCATTGCTCAGGAAATCGCTAAAGCAATGATCGGCTCATACAATGTTTCACTTATCTATTGTTTTGAGAAGGACGGTGTATTGCGTAATATGAATGATAAAAGCAGTGTCATTTCTTCAATTAATGCTGAACAATTCGGGCTATTGAAAGAGGAGAATGCTATCTATGCAGGCATGCTTCCAAAATTGGAAAACGCTTTTGCAGCATTGAATGCAGGTGTGAAAAAAGTTGTTATAGGGAAAGCAGAGAAGCTAGGTGGACTAATCGATGGTAATCACGGAACTACCCTTGTGAAATGAGTGATAAAAAAACATATGATCTCCAACAATCAGCTTTACAATTACTGAAACAGTTGATTGCAATTCCCTCCTATAGCAAAGAAGAAGATAAAACTGCTGATGTAATATTTTCTTTTTTAGAAACGCATGATGTAAAAGCTAACAGGCATTTAAATAATGTATGGGCTACCAACAAGTTTTTTGATACAGCAAAGCCTACCATTTTATTGAACTCTCACCACGATACCGTTAAACCTAACAAAGGATATTCACTCGATCCATTTAACCCAATTGAAAAAGACGGAAAACTGTATGGGCTGGGCAGTAATGATGCCGGTGCATCTTTAGTAAGTTTGGTAGTAACTTTTCTTCACTTCCACGATGAAAGCAATCTGAAATACAATCTTATACTTGGTGCCACTGCAGAAGAAGAAATATCAGGAGTAAATGGGATTGAATCATTACTTCCACACCTGCCCCCTATTCAATTTGGAATTGTGGGTGAACCCACCCGGATGCAAATGGCGATTGCTGAAAGAGGACTAATGGTGCTTGATTGTGTGGCAAAAGGTAAAGCAGGTCATGCTGCAAGAGATGAAGGCGAAAATGCATTGTATAAAGCAATAGAAGACATTAATACCTTACAGAATACCAGGTTCGAAAAAGAAAGCGAACTACTGGGTAAAATAACCTGCACTGTAACTGTGATAGAAACCGAAAATAAAGCACACAACGTAGTTCCGGGTGAATGCAGGTTTGTAGCAGATGTGCGGGTGAATGAACTGTATTCATTAGAAGAAATACTGGAAATCATCAGCACTAAACTGAATAGTACAGTGACACCGCGAAGCATGAGGATGCGTTCTACTGGCATTCCGTTAGATCACCCGATCGTACAGGCAGGCCTCCGCATGAGTAAAACATACTACGGCTCCCCTACTACTTCAGATAAAGCGTTGATGCCATTCCCTTCATTGAAGATCGGGCCGGGAGATTCTGCGAGAAGTCATACTGCAGATGAGTTTGTGTATCTTGATGAGATCAACATTGGCATAGAAGATTACATCGAACTATTAAATAGTGTATTATGAAACTTTGGCAAAAGGAAAATACTTCTATCGCAGAAGCAGTAGAGAAATTTACTGTGGGAAGAGATAAAGAATTTGATATACTACTTGCAAAGTATGATGTGCTGGGTTCTATTGCGCATGCTCATATGCTGGGAGAAGTTGGATTGATGTCAAAAGATGAAGCAGATGTTGCTATTGCTGCACTGAAAGAGATCGAGAAGGAGATAGAAGATTCAAAATTCAGGATCGAAGATGGAATAGAAGATGTGCATTCGCAAGTGGAGTACCTGCTTACTCAAAGAATTGGTGAGATAGGAAAAAAGATCCATAGCGGGAGAAGCAGAAATGACCAGGTTGCCGTAGATATCAAGCTGTATTTAAAGGCAGAAGTATTACATATAAAAGAGTCTGTTAAGCAGTTGTTCGATCTGCTAACAGACCAGAGTGAACGTAATAAGGATAAGCTGCTACCGGGATATACACATCTGCAAATTGCAATGCCTTCTTCTTTTGGAATGTGGTTTGGTGCTTATGCTGAAAGCTTGGTAGATGACCTGGAAATGTTGGCAGCCGCATATGCTATTGCAAACAAAAATCCCTTAGGCAGTGGCGCTGGTTACGGATCGTCATTTCCTTTAAACAGGAAGCTCACTACAACATTGTTAGGCTTTGCTGCTTTGAACTATAATTCTGTGTATGCCCAAATGACGAGGGGCAGAACAGAAAAAGCTGTTGCAGCAGGTATCAGTAGTATCGCATCTACATTGTCTAAGTTATCGATGGATTGTTGTCTTTACCTGAATCAAAACTTTGGCTTTATTTCTTTTCCTTCCGAACTCACAACGGGTAGCAGTATCATGCCGCACAAAAAGAACCCTGACGTATTTGAATTGATCAGGGCGAAATGCAATCGCATACAGTCTTTACCTAATGAACTCACTATACTTACGAACAATCTCCCTTCCGGTTACCATAGAGATCTGCAACTTACCAAAGAGGTCCTTTTTCCTGCTATAGAAGAATTGAAGACCTGCCTGGAGATGACTGTCTTAATGCTTTCTAATATAGAAGTAAAGGACAATATCCTGCAGGATAAAAAATACAAATATCTATTCAGCGTAGAAGCGGTGAATGAACTCGTAAATACGGGTACCAGTTTCCGTGAGGCTTACAAAATTATAGGGGATCAAATAAACAAAGGAGAATTTCCCGATCACTCTTCCTTTAATATCAATCACACACACGAAGGTTCGATCAATAACCTTTGCAATAAAGAGATTGGCTTATTGATGAATGCAGTATTGAAGAAGTTCTGATACCAATTCAAGAAATCAGGCTTTACTTAAAATAACTTAAATAAGCCTGGATATTAATATGCCTATACAAAACAATTCAACTTGCTCCTGCCAGTTGCAGGCTCAAATGCTTTAAACTTTTTTTTACCAGTTCGTTCTTTTGCACGATACCATTTGGTAAGACGATCACGCTCACTTTATCATTATCTATCCATGAACAATTTCTCAGTTTCTCAAAGTGTATTACGCCTCTGATATAATGCCGGCCCTGCGTACTATAGAATGTGTCAATCGATTCAAAATCCCATTTGTGTACGTCACTGCTATTTTCAAAACTTACATAAACATTGAGATAAAAATCATTTGTTAGTTCAAAGCCACCGGGAAGTGTAAGCTTCCGGTATTCGTATTTGTAATCATACCGAAGTGCTGCGATATCACTTAGTACTGCTGATGATGTAGGATATCTTCCTGCACCTTTACCATATAAAAATTGCTTATCTGCCAGTTTACTTTCGATCACCACCCCATTGTATTCATTGCTTACATTATATAATTGTTCATCCTGCTGTACAAATTGTGGCAACACAAAAGCTGCGATCTTATTATCACTTAACTTTCTCGCAGATGCAACCAGTTTAATCTTTAGTTTTTTTTCAGCAGCATACACCGCATCATCTGCGGCAACAGAAGTAATACCTCTATACAACAAATCTGAAGGATTGGCATAGATACCGTATGCATGTAATAACAAGATCGAAAGTTTGTTTACCGCATCTCTCCCGCTTACATCCAGGTGCGGGTTGCTTTCTGCAAATCCTAAGGCCTGTGCCTGCAGCAATGCTTCTTTATAAGCGAGGTCTTTTTCCAGCATTTGTGTAAGTATAAAGTTGGTAGAACCATTCACTATGCCTGATACTCCTTGCAACATGTCATTATCATAATACTCTTCAAGGTTGCGTATTACAGGTATACTTCCACATACCGCAGCTTCATAGAGTAATGGCACTTCATAATTCTTTTGCAACTCCAATAATTCGGGAAGATGCTCTGCCAACATTTTTTTATTTGCTGAAACTACAGCTTTGCCCCGGCTAAGCGCTGAGCATACTATTGAATATGCAGCATCCGCATCATCGATCAACTCAACTACAAGGTTGATCTGATTATCATCAAGAATGTCGAGTGATTCTGTTGTGAATAGAGATGCAGGAGCATTCCGTTTTTTATCAGCGTGCTTGATACATATTCGTTTTATGACCGCATTTAAGGTGGGTGTATTCTTTAATACTTCGTAGATCCCCTCACCCACTACTCCAAACCCATATAATCCTATTACCAGTTGCTTACTCATAATGATGTTTTAAAATTAGATAGATTGATCAAATTGCTTTACTGTATTCGATCTTTCAATATATTCCAGTGCCTGTGTTATATCATTCACCAGGTCGTCACTTTCTTCCAATCCCACCGACAATCTCACGAGGCTTGGTGCTACTCCGACAGCTATTCTTTTAGTTTCAGGAATTGATTTATGTGTCATCATAGCCGGGTGGCAACACAAACTTTTCACACCACCAAGGCTTTCTGCCAGCTTGAAGAGTTTGGTATTTGTTACAAATGTTGTTGCAGCTTCTTCTGTATCTTCTTTCAGTGTAAATGAGATGATCGCACCTGCACCTTTACTCTGTTGCTTTGCGATTGTATGATTAGGATGATCTTTTAAGCCTGGATAAAATACCTTGCTCACTGCGGGATGCCGTGACAATGCCTTTGCGATCTCGATTGCATTACTCGTATGCTTCGCTACTCTAAGGTTGAGTGTTTCAATACCTCTGATCAACAGCCAGCTATCGAATGGGCCGAGAATGGCACCAGTTGCATTTTGAATGAACTTTATTTTATCTCCCAATTCTTTATCTTTTGTCACTACGAGACCAGCGATCAGGTCACTATGCCCACCAAGATATTTTGTTCCGGAGTGTATAACGATATCGGCACCAAGCAACAAAGGTTGTTGATATATAGGTGTGGCAAAAGTATTATCTACACAAAGCAGGCAGTTACACGCCTTCGCAATTTTAGAAATGCCTTCGATGTCAGTTATCTTAAGCGTCGGATTAGTAGGGCTTTCAATCCAGATCAACCTCGTGTTTGGCGTAATAGCATTGAACACATTCTCAAGATTGGTAGTATCTACGTAATTTACTTTGATGCCGAACTTCTCATAAATGTGTGTGAACAAACGGAATGCACCGCCGTATATATCATCGACCGCCAGTATCTCATCTCCACTCTTCAGCAGTTTTACGGTTGCGTCGATCGCTGCAAGACCGCTGGCAAACGCCACCCCTGTGCTGCCTTTCTCTAACTGTGCAATGATGCTTTCCAATGCAGCTCTTGTAGGATTGTTCGTTCGTGCATAATCATAACCCTTATTAACGCCTGGCGATTCCTGGATAAATGTTGAAGTCTGGTAGATAGGAACTGATATCGCTCCGGTTAATTCGTCTACAGGTACACTGTGAATGATCTGTGTGTTGTTGCTCATTTCTTTTGGTTTTTTTATGAATAAAAACACTTACCAAAAGAGGCTTACCGGGATGAAGCTTATTGTCACATAGCGACATAAAAAAAGCTCTCCCGATAAATCAGAAGAGCTAAAAATATCAATTGAAACAAATGATCTTCAAAGCTTGTATCTGACTTATCTACCCACTGCAATAGTGGTTGGATTTGGCACCTTTCTTTTATTATTCACAAGAATAATTTAAGTAGGTTGTCAAGGCTTCAACGGGCCATTCCCTCAGCCTTTCTTGATAAGTGATTGATTAAAGAACTGGTGCAAATATATGGGGCTTCGTTTGACATCCACAAAATTTTATTGTACTACGAAATGGTAATTGCACATCTTCGATGCTTGCGATAGTATGGTACTCATTGATTAAATACGAGGGATAAGATTTTAATGCAGATTTTTTTAGGAAGATATCTATTAAGTACGGCAAAGATGTAAATTGGCTGTCCGCATCATTATGGAAAACACATTTGACAGCGCTTTGTTTGATGAATTCTATGGAGTTCAACCGCAGGCAGTAATATGGAAGCGGCCTATATGGAATGTGGATCACACACAGATCTGTGACTTTGAATATACATATTGTAACCCGGAAGGTTTGTTGTTTATGAACCTTAAACCTGAACAGTTAAAAGGCTTGCGAATTTCTAACACTGCCTCTCTTACAGATGATCTCAGGCAAAAAGTACTGCAGGAACTCATTGATATATATAATACGGGCAAGTCTGCCTCTTATGATATTTACAATGCTGCAGTCAATAAATATGCAAGAGTAATAAGAGTAAAATTCAGGGATGGCGTTCTATCTATAATACAAGACAGGACAGAGGAGCAGCAAACAATTAAACAATTAGATGAGCAAAAGACATTACTCGATAATATCCTCAAAAATTCATCCAGCGGGATTTCAGTTAGTGTTGTAGAGAGAGATGAGACAGATAAGATAATAGATGCACTTACTATTCTTGCAAATGATGCTGCCATTAAATACATCGGGCTACCGAAAGAAATTTATCTTACCAAAAAAGCTACAGAAATAGAGCCAGGCATTTTTGAAACTCCATATTACAGGGCTTGCGTACATACACTTGAAACGGGTGAGCCATTTGTAATGCAATACCAGATGGAATCTAATGGCAAGTGGCTTGAGCTCAGCGTTTCTCGTTTAGATCGTAATCATCTTATACATGTGTTTACCGATGTGACACCTATCCGAGAGGCACATCTTGAATTAGAAAAAACAGTAGAGGAACTCAGGAAATCAAATGAGAACCTGGCTGAATTCGCCTATGCAGCATCACATGACCTGCAGGAGCCTCTCAGGAAGATCATTACATTTTCAGAAAAGCTGCGGGATACATTAGGTGTACATGCATCTAAAGAACAGGAAGACACTATACAACGAATGATCTCCTCAACAGGAAGAATGAAGCAATTGATCGAGGACCTGTTATCATATTCCAAGATCGGTAGTGAGCATGGCCCTGCAGAATCCGTTGATCTTGATAAGATAGTTGATGATGTATTGCAGGATATGGAAAACATTCTTATTGCTACAGGCGGGGTTATTACAAAAGATGATCTTCCCGAAATCAAAGGACATACGCGGCAGATCAGGCAATTGTTCCATAACCTTATAAGCAATGCACTCAAGTATAGAAAACCGAATGTTGCTCCTGAAATAAATATCAGTTGTACTCTCGCTGAAGATCCTGTTATAAGAGGAGCCGTTCAGAAAGCAACCTTTTACAAGATAGATATCAA
The DNA here is from genome assembly GCA_023429825.1 of Bacteroidota bacterium. Classification (GTDB taxonomy): domain Bacteria; phylum Bacteroidota; class Bacteroidia; order Chitinophagales; family Chitinophagaceae; genus JAEZDC01. Next base: position 41,993 of record JAEZDC010000032.1, read on the forward strand.
AGACAATGGTATTGGTTTCGATCAGCAATATGCTGAGAAGATATTCCAGGTATTCCAGCGATTACATGGTAAAGCTGAGTATGAAGGTACAGGCGTTGGGCTGGCCATCGTAAAGAAAGTTGCAACCAATCACAATGGTTTTATTACAGTATCAAGTATACGAGGAGAAGGCAGTTGCTTCTCTGTGTTTCTTCCCAAAACATAATATATATAGTGCTCAATTGGTTGGCGAGATAGTTCAATACGGTTTTGTTTACAAAAAATTTTCTGAATAAAAAACAGTACAAATACCATTGATTGTAGTAAAGTGGTGTTCTATTTTGCCTGCAACAAAAGAAACATTCATCAGAGAAATGAACGGCAGGATCATCAAGATGTATTTTGACAAAATGCAAATGAGAAGTAACACCTTCCAAACAGGTGCGAATATTATCCAAATGGGTGATTATACCCGCAAGAAGGTGAATGCTTCCGAGACAGAATCTGACAAAGCAGAAATCAATACAGGCCTTCAATGTAACGTGGAGAATATCCAAAAGGATGGTGATAAAAGATAGTTGCTAACCTATGAAATTATGTTACTCCGCATTTAGATCTCTTATGAAGCTCCCAGGCATTTTGCTAAATAAAAAGGCCACCTGGAAAGGCAGCCAGATCCAACAAAAAACAACTGAGAAAACTTTTTTTCATCTCTAAACCAGTTGATGACCCACCAACCGTTGATGCGTAATTATTCCAAATGATAAGTTTTGTTTACAATATGTTTGAGCACTTCATCCGCTTCAGTTGCTGAGTCTTTCAACATTTGCAGAAGCTGTTGTAATGTATTTCTATCATTTATGTTCACTTTTGCTAGATCTATAAGACCGAGAATGTTGGCAAGTGGCTTACGAAGCTCGTGGCTGTGCATCCACGCCACATCTTTTAAACTGCTGCGTGTTTGCAACAATGCCTCCTCACTGGACATGAGTTTACTTAACACCTGAACATGATTGGTTACATCAATCCCTAATAAGGCATATACCTGTTTGCCTTTGTAATTTGTTTGAAAGCCATAGGTATCAAGGAACATCGCTGCATCATTCACCGCATTGAACTCATGAACCCCCGCAGCGAAAAGACCTGAATTTGAATTTTTCGCTACATGCTGCAATTGCTTCAAGTCGTGCGGTGAAAGCACCCTACTGATATTGGAGATCGCCAGGCCCAGTTGATTATTCCAGGCTTTGTTGGCCAGATAGATGCTACCAGAGTCTATATCGAATATCGCGATGGGTTGCGGGAAAGAATTGACCATACGTAATATTGCCGCTTCCTGTTGTTTCATTCTTTGTTCGTAGCGAATGAGCAGCAGGTATAGTGCAAGAGTAGTAATCAAAATAAACAAAGAGCCTTTAATAGATTGCAATTGCTCTGCTTGAAGTAATATGAGTATATAATCACTGAGCCAGATCCATAAAAACCCGGTGATGAGGTACCCAACGGTTATGAGGAGTATAAAAGATGGTTTTTTCACGAAGTAAGCATGGATGTGTAAGATTATCAATCCAATACAAAGGACGGGGATAGTAGCAGAAATCTTTCAGTATTAATGCTATTGTTTAAATGGAGAAAAATCTTTAATACTTATAAAAAGCTGCATAGAATTGGAGGTGTACAAGAGTGCGACGCAATAGAAGGGGAAAAAAGTGATAGTGTTGATATCATAAAATAATACATGAAGAACATTGTAGTCATTGCATGTGTAGTGTTTTTTTCATCGTGTGGAAATAACAATAGTGCCCAAACCGCGATCGACTCGTCGAAAGGTTTAAATGAACATTATAAAAGTCATTTTACTATTGGTGTATCGGTTTCGCCGAAGTCATTGAAGGGTGATGAAGCGGAACTGATCAAAAAACATTTCGGCAGCATCAGTGCAGAAAATGCGATGAAAATGGGTGCGCTGCAACCAAAGCCGAATCAATACTATTGGAAAGATGCGGACTCGATCGTTGCGTTTGCGAAAAGAAACGGAATGAAGATAAGAGGTCATGCATTGGTCTGGCACCAGATGACACCGGATTGGTTCTACACAGATTCTGCTGGGAAAGAGGTGACGAAAGAAGTGTTGCTGCAAAGAATAAAAGATCATATTACAACCGTGGTGCGAAGGTATAAAGATGATATCTACGCATGGGATGTGGTGAATGAAGCGATCGCAGATGCGAAGGATACAATGTACAGGCAGTCGAAGTTGTTTAAAATTTGCGGTGAGGAATTCATAGAGAAAGCCTTTGAATGGGCACATGCTGCAGATCCTGACGCAATACTATTTTACAATGATTATAACGAGGTGGTACCTGTGAAAAGAGCGAAGATCATTGCATTGATCAAAAAGTTGAAAGCGAAAAGTGTGCCTGTTCACGCCATTGGATTGCAGGGACATTGGGCCATCAACGAGCCCAAGAAAGATGAATTAGAACAAACGTTAAAAGACTTCAGTTCGCTGGGATTGCCGTTACAGATTACTGAGCTGGATATTTCTGTGTACCCCAAAGTTCATGATGCTAGGAAACTGAGACCGCTTGAAGAAACAGACATTCGATTTACTAAAGAGCGGGAATTGCAGCAAAGAGAAAAGTACCGGATGATCTTTGAACTATTTCGCAAATACAGGAATTATATTACAGGCGTCACTTTCTGGAATATCAGCGACAGGCATAGCTGGCTGGATAATTTCCCGGTGAAACGGCGCAAAGATTATCCCCTGCTGTTTGATAAGGATCTGAAGCCGAAGAAAGCATTCTGGGAGGTGGTGGATATTAACCGATAACAGAAGAACATGTACTCAAGACAGGAGGCCTCAAGGATACGACAGGATTTCTGGACAGCGTTTGGTCGTTACATGCAGCCAATACGTTCATCGGAGGGTGAAGAGATCAATTGGGTGAATTATAAAACCGGCATTAAGCACATTCATTTCCGGATGCATGCAGGAAAAGGAGCATCAATTGGTATAGAGATCACCCATAAAGATGAACAATTAAGACAGCAGTACTTCGCAAGATTCGTACAGCTGAAAAATATATTCCGGGATGTGATGAAAGAAGAATGGTTGTGGATGGAAAATGCAAAAGATGAAAATGATAAACCGATCAGTTGCATTTATGTTGAAATGAAAGGAGTTGTCATCATGAACAAAGGTCATTGGCCGCAACTGATATCATTTTTTAAACCCCGTATTATTGCACTGGATGAATTCTGGAACCTGGTGAAAGATGGGTTTGAGATGATTTAATAGATAAAAGCCAGCAATAAAGGAACAGATTACGTATTAACTATCTGAATAGACTGCCCAGAGAGACGGGTACATATAAACTCAGCCCATCATTTAGAAGGTTATTGGCAAATTATGGCCCTTTATACAACAAGCGATTAGTTTCCTAGGTTATGGCAAGTGATATATCGCCTTAGAAGAGCATGTTCACGATCATAAGATTATAAATGAGGTATTATGTGAGATAGTAAATAAAAAAGCTCAAAGAAAACTCCTGTGATTATGAAGTACTTCTTTGAGCTATTGTAGGCATTTGAAGGCATTTTGCGAGCTCATAGGCTGTAGGCCTCGTCACTGCTGCGTTTTGCGTTCAAATGGTCCGTAAACCAGCGGAGAGAGAGGGATTCGAACCCCCGGACCTGTTACAGTCAACGGTTTTCAAGACCGCCGCATTCGACCGCTCTGCCATCTCTCCGGGTGCAAAATAATAGTGCAGGATAACATCTTCCAAATAATTATAAAAAATGATCGGGATGTTCGTTTTCATCATAATAATGTAAGAGAAAAGAACTAAGCATTAATATAGACACATATACAGGCGATTTTTATGGTAACTATACCCAGCACTGCTGTCCTTCAATAAAGCTTATATTCGTTTACTCAGTTTTTGTACATGAAAACAAAGCTCAACTACCAGATATATATTGGTTTTTCTTTCGCCCTATTTCTTGTTTTTGCCGTTGGTGCATCAAGCTATTTTGGATTAGAGCGTCAATCAGAAGATGCAAAGTGGGTAACTCATACCTACAAAGTCCAAAGCCATGCAGACCGTGTTCTAAAAACGCTCATTGACATGGAAACCGGTAGAAGGGGATACAGGGCGACTAAGCAGGAAAGTTTTTTAGAACCATATAAAAAAGGATTAACAGATCTGCCACCATTAATCAATGAGCTTAAAGCAGCGGTGGTTGACTCTACTAACAAAAGGACCATACCGGAATTGGAAAACGCTATTGACAGTGCTTTGCAATTCTGGAGGAGTTTGGATGATGGAGTAGTTAACACTTCTGAAGCCTTAACCAACACAACCATCGAGAAACAAAAAGTTGATAAAGTAAGAGCTGTAGTAAACAAAATATTTGAAAGACAAAAAGTATTACTTGAACATAGAAGCAACGACAGTGAACAAGCACTGGCCGACGCAAGAGCGATCTTACTCTTTGGAACATTCGTGATACTGATTGTTGTGATTGCTTTGATGTTCTTCATCTTAAAAGAATTCAGGAACCGTAAAATAGCCGAGCAGGAAGCTAAAGACAATTACAAAAAAGTAGTTCAATTAAATGCTGAAAGTGATAAACATAACTGGATGCTGAGAGGCGTTGGTGTCGTAAACGATAGTCTGCAGGGATCGAATAGCTTACAACAGCTTTGCACATCGTTAACGGATTCAATTATTAAGTATACCGGCAATGTAGCAGGCGCGATATATGTTCTGAGTAATGATAAACAAACGCTGGTACTGGAAGCCACTTCAGGAGTAAACAAGCCTGGTAAAAGGGAATATAAAATAAACGAAAGTCCTGCAGGCCTTGCATCAAAAGGAAAGGACATTGTTATAAGTAATAACATTCCTATTGACTACGCTAATATTGAGTCAGCGATAGTAAAAGGACAGCCAGCTCAAGCCACTTATATCCCGTTGTGGATGGGAGATGATCTGAAAGGTGTTATTGAAATATTTTCATGGAGCAGCTTTACAGATGAGCAACTGAACTTATTCAGATCCATCGGCAATAATATCGCTATTGCGATCAACGCTGCCCAAGCACGGGCAGAAGCAAAAGCATTATTGGAAGAAGTTCAACATCAAAAGGAAATTTTAGAAAGCCAGCAAGAGGAACTACGACAAACGAATGAAGAATTATCCAAACAAGCTGAAGAACTACAAGCCAGTGAAGAAGAATTAAGAGTGCAGGAAGAAGAGTTAAGGCAGATCAACGCGGAACTGGAAGAGAAAAATGAAGCGGTTGTAACGTCTATGAGGGCGTTGGATATTAAAGCTAAAGAACTTGAGCAAACAAGTAGATACAAGTCGGAATTTCTAGCCAATATGTCTCATGAGTTGCGTACTCCTTTAAATAGTATTCTCATTTTAGCAAAATTACTTTCAGATAACCAGCCTAAGAATCTGTCACCAAAGCAAATTGAATATGCATCGATCATTCATAAAGCCGGTAACGATCTGTTACAACTCATTAATGACATTCTCGACCTTTCTAAGATAGAAGCAGGTAAAGTAATCCTGGAGATCGAAGAGACATCCATCAGCGATATTGCTACTGATGTAAGTTTAACTTTCCAGGCACTGGCGCAGCAAAAGAAAGTTGACTTTCAAACCAACATTGACCCTTCTTTACCTGCTACTTTACAAACAGACAAGCAACGTTTGGAACAAGTGATTAAAAATCTTTTGTCCAACGCTTTCAAGTTCACACCAGAGGATGGAAAGGTTACGCTGGATTTCAAAAAAGAAAGCGATAATCTGATCGGAATAAGTGTAAAGGATACAGGAATTGGTATTTCCTCAGAAAAACAACACCTCATATTCGAAGCTTTTCAACAAGCAGATGGATCGACCAGCAGGAAATATGGTGGCACAGGCTTAGGTCTTTCTATCAGCAGAGAATTAATGCAGTTGCTCGGTGGTAAGATAGACCTGCAAAGTCAGTTGGGGAAAGGAAGTGAATTCAGATTGATCCTTCCCATGAGGAAAGGAGAATCATTAAGTTCAGCTCCCGTTTCCTCCAACGAAATCATTGCTGAAAAAATTTCAAAGCAATCAAAAGTTAAAGATGACAGGAAAGAGATGAAGCAAGGTGTAAAATCGATGCTGATAGTTGAAGATGATGAAACGTTTGCAACGATTTTGAGGGATTATGCAAAATCAAAAGGATATCAAACAATTGTTGCAATGGCGGGTGATGAAGGATTACATTACGCGTTTGAATACAAACCGTCTGCTATTATATTAGATATGCAGTTACCGGAAATGGATGGAGGTTCGCTGCTACAAAAACTGAAAGCAGATAAACGAACAAAGAATATTCCCGTACACATCATATCGGCTTCTATTAATAAATCAATGGTTCCGTCCGAAGCAATAGCCTGGCTGGAGAAGCCGGTTTCTGAAGCTGATCTTGAAAAGGCTTTTAGTAAGATACAGGAAGTGTTACATGCTAACCTGAAAAAAATCTTATTGTACAGTAACGATGCATCGATGGTGGACGAAGTAAGACATTTGCTGCAGCACAACGAGAACATAGATATTGATTATGTCAATTCACTGAAAGACATTCGCACAAAATGCGATGAGATAGATTGCGATTGTATCATTATAGACATGGGTAAGGATGTAGAAAAAGAACTGAAGAACATCCATGCTATAAAACAATCCCTTGGCAGCTCGACCATTCCATTTATTATTTGTATTGATAAGGATATTTCCGCTTCTATAGAAATGGAGTTGAAGAAACTATCAGATGTAGTGATAAGAACATCGTCATCTTCCAATCAAAGATTGCTTGAAGAATTAGACCTCTTTTTATATAAGGTGCAGGAAACAGGGAATGGCCGTTTAAAAGAATTAGCATCAGGTGAAACACACCTGAATGAGTTAGCGGGCAAAAAAATATTACTTGCTGATGACGATATGAGGAATGTATTTTCCCTGAATGCAGCCCTTGAAATGCACGATATGACTGTTGTTACTGCCAGTGATGGAAAAGAAGCTGTTGACATTTTGAAGCAGGAAAAAGATATAGACCTGGTATTAATGGATATCATGATGCCGGAGATGGATGGGTATGAAGCGATCAAATATATCAGGAAGGAAATGAACCTGAAGAAACTCCCTATCATCGCGTTAACAGCAAAGGCAATGAGTGATGACAGAGAAAAAGCGATTAGAGCAGGTGCATCTGATTACATCACAAAGCCTGTAGACCTTCCCAAATTATTATCTCTGATGAGAGTTTGGATATCGCAATAATATGCCATACAGAAACATCAGCATATCAGATGAAGAATTAGACAGTGTACTGCTGTTGATAAGGGACACTAATGGCTATGATTTCATGGGTTATTCCCGTGCATCATTAATAAGACGATTTCTCCGATGTATGGAAGAAGCCAGGCTAAAGAATGCAGAGGAACTGAAGACATATATAATATCGGATAAAAAGAACTTTGATTGGCTGTTGCAAACCATTACTGTTAATGTAACAGAGATGTTTCGCGATCCTCAATTTTATAAAGCGATACGTGAAAAAGTTTTGGAGCGACTGGCCTCCTACCCTTCCATTAAAATATGGCATGCAGGCTGCGCAAGTGGTGAGGAAGTTTTTTCAATGGCCATTCTCTTACATGAAGCGGGTCTACTGCAACGAACAAGGATATATGCCACAGACATTAACCCTGCAAATATTGAAAAAGCTAAAACGGGAATCATTCCTCTAACATTAATGAAAGAGTACACTACAAACTATTTGCAAAGTGGTGGCAAAGGTGATTTCTCTGATTATTATACAGCGAGGTATAAAGGCGCTTTGATCAGTCCTGAATTAAGAACCAATATTGTTTTTGCTCAGCACAATCTTGTAACAGATGCTGCATTCAACGAGTTTCAACTGATCTTCTGCAGGAACGTAATGATCTACTTTGATAAACAATTGCAGGATAGAGTGATCAAATTATTTTATGAAAGCCTTGCGCCATTGAGTTATTTGGCTTTAGGAATAAAAGAATCATTATTATTTACTGAAATTAAAAACCAGTTTGAGGTAATCGATCTGAAAAATAAGATCTTCAGAAAGAAAAAATGAATAATGAAGATTACGATATCATAGTGATTGGAGGATCAGCCGGTAGCATTCCGATAGTATCTGCGATATTGGCGGGATTACAGGCAGAATTCTCCATTCCAATCGTTATCGTATTACACAGGCAGCGAAATGTAGTAAGTGAAATGGCAAAAATCTTCGAAGGAAAAAGGATGAAGGTGACTGAGCCTGAAGATAAAGAGGCGATCCTAGATAAGCATGTGTACCTCGCCCCTCAGAATTATCATTTATTGGTAGAAAAAAATAAAACATTCAGCCTGGATTATTCCGAAGCTGTACATTTTAGCAGGCCTTCAATTGATGTAACGTTTGAAAGCGTTAGTCGTGTGTTTGAAAATAAAACCCTTGTAGTGCTGCTGAGCGGCGCTAACAAAGACGGATCGAAAGGAATAGAAGCTGTACTCAGTAAAAACGGAAAGGCTATTGTGCAGGAACCTTCCACTGCAGATTATCCATTGATGGTTCAATCTGCTATTGACCATAACAACGAAGCGATTGTATACACCCCTATTGAAATAGTAAACTATATTTCACAAATCGCAAACAGATAAAACTATGGATGCGCAACCGCTCTTTACTATTCTATTGGTAGATGACAGGCCCGAGAATCTTATATCACTCGAAGAGATATTACAGGCAGATAACAGGACCTTCTTAAAAGCTTCTTCAGGAAACGAGGCTTTGAAACTATTGCTTAAAAACCCCCAGATCGGTCTCATATTGCTGGATGTGCAAATGCCGGAGATGGATGGGTTTGAAGTAGCGAGATTGATAAAGTTGAATCCTAAGACAACAGACCTATCTATCATCTTCGTAACGGCCATTTCAAAAGAGGAGCAATATGTTTTAAAGGGCTTCAGCGAAGGTGCTGTTGATTATCTTCATAAGCCGTTAGATATAAATATTACAAGAGCCAAAGTAAATGTGTTTGAGCAATTGTACCACTTACAGCAAGATTTGAAATTGACTGCAGGCAAACTGCATCAAGTGAATAAACAACTGGAAAGGTTTACCTATACTGTTTCACATGATCTGAAATCACCGCTGGCATCTCTTATCATGCTACTGGATATGACCATGAAACATGAAAAAGTTGAAGAAAGCGCTGAGTTAACGATGCAATTGGATATGGCCTGCCAGGTAGGCCATCAGTTATCCGAGATGATCAATTCTATTTTAGAATATTCACGACAAAGTTTAACAGAGCAAGTAATCGAAGAAGTAAACACTTACGACCTGGTTAATGAAGTTGCTTTCATGCTTAAACAAAACAAACCACTTGATGTAATTGTTTGTGAAGGCTTGCCTGTAATCAAAACAACCAAGGCCAAATTGCGCCAGGTATTTCAAAACCTCATAGGAAATGCCATCAAATACAATAACAAAGAAAAGGCGGTTATAGAAGTTGGAGCTACAGATAAGGATGATTTCTATGAATTCCGTGTAAAGGATAATGGCCCCGGTGTTGCAAGAGATGATTCAAAAAGAATATTCAAATTGTTTGAAACCGCATCTAACAAAGAAGGTGTAGATGGTAGCACAGGTGTGGGTTTAAATATGTTGAAGATGATCGTTGAAGAACAGGGAGGTAAGATATGGGTTGAGTCGAAAGAAAATGAAGGCAGCATTTTTTACTTTTTATGGCGTAAGCAATAAGGTTGCTATTTTTACAGTGCATTTATCCTGCACTTAACTTGTATGCTCGATCTATCCTTAATTGATAAAACCTGGACGCTTTTTCTTGACCGCGATGGTGTTCTCAATCATGAAAAAGTGGAAGACTATATTCGAAACTGGTCTGAATTCAAGTTTTATGATGGTGTTAAAGAAGCGCTTGCAAAACTGAATACAAAGTTTGGGGTGATCGTTCTGGTGACCAATCAAAAAGGTGTTGGAAGGGGCTTGATGACACTTGATGATCTTGCCAGTATTCATTCCAATATGATGGAAGAAATTAAAGCTGCTGGTGGAAGGATCGATAAAGTTTACTTCTGCACCGATTTGGAAAATGCGAGCCATTGCCGAAAACCAAATCCTGGCATGGCTTTCCAGGCTAAAGAAGATTTTCCACATATTGATTTTAACAAAGCACTAATGGTAGGCAATAAACCAAGCGATATGCAATTTGGCCGAAATGCGGGTATGCATACTCTATTTGTCGCTACAACGAATCCCGAAGTTCCCTTTCCTAATCCACTGATCGATGCCAGGTTTAACAACTTACCTGAATTCGCCACGGCTGTAACGAAATCTTAAAATTCTTACTTAACAGTTTGTAACTTCTTTACTTATTAGCATAATAGTAATTTAGCAGGGATGAGATATCATAAAATATTCCTCCTGTGTTTGCTGATTACGTTTGCTTTAGCCGGCAATGCTCAATTAGGTAAACAACAATTAAGGCAATTACAGCAAAGTGAGGACACGTTAAAGCAACATTCTAAAGCAATGGTCTTTGCAGATGTTGCGTCTATTCGCTTTATAGCAGATAGCTCATTCATTAAAACATTTGTAAGAGCATTAAAAACACCTAATTCATTTTATTACCCTTTTGATTCCCTCGAGACAGTTTCAAGGATGTATGCACCTGATAGCAGTTTCAGGATTTTTACCTGGCAATTCATGAAAGATGAAAGTTATTTCCGCCAGAGAGGTGCTATCCAAATGAGAACAAATGATGGAAGCCTCAAATTGATACCATTGTTCGACATGAGTGAATTCACAAAAAATCCTTATGATTCTGTAAGAACAAATACTAACTGGATCGGTGCGATATACTATGGCATGATCATGAAAACTTTCAATAATAAAAGGTATTATACACTTCTTGGTTATGATGATAATAATTTCACCACGACAAAAAAGTGGCTGGAGGTCTTGACATTCGACGAGCAGAACAACCCTAGATTTGGTGGCAGATACTTTGTATTTCCCGCAGACACTATTAAGCCGCCACCTAACTCGTATCGCTTCTGTTTAGAATATAAAAAAGATGCAAGAGCTAGATTGAATTACGATCCTGAACTTGACGTTATAGTTTTTGATCACCTGGTGAGTGAAGCGAAAGATCCCTCAAGAAAAGCAACCTTGATCCCGGATGGAGACCAGGAAGGTTTCAGGTGGAAAGATGGCAAATGGATATATGTAGAAAAGTTATTTGATTTTAAATTGACTGATGGCAAAGCCCCCGTAGAAGTACCTATAAAGGATAACATCACGGGTAAAACCAATGAAGATAAATTATGGGAGCAATCTTTGAAGAATATGCAAAGAGCTAAAGAGGAAGAAGAAAAAAAGAAGAAACAAACTACTCCTACCCCAAAGCCTCCTGCCAAAAAGCAACCTCCGAAAAATGAGAACGAATATTAATTATTTAATATCATACAATAGAAACACAAGCCTGTAATGTCCTACAGGTTTGTTTGTTTTTAGCCATGCATATTTTGGATGGATCTCATAAGTTGTATTATAAACATAAGCGCCAGGAATAATAAACTTTCCTTTTGAAGGTGATTGCGGCGCAATAGAATAGTCTGGATGTTGTTGAAGGAAAGGTTGTATATCTCTTTGTATGTTATCTTGCCTGTAGTTAAACTCAGCTATATATTTAAAAGTGTTCTCCTTTCTCCAGATAAATTCATTTGTATAATGCATGATATCGGGAAACCAATAAGCAACTGAACAAATATGCCAGCAGATCAGTAAGATCATTATCACTCTTGATTGGATGTCGTTCTTGTAGTAGTTCCATAAATAACCCGTGCCTAAATACAGAAAAGGAAAAATTATTAACGCATGTCGTAATCCCTGCTGAAATGGGTTCAGGAAGGAGAGAATAAAAGCGTATGATATGACAGGAATGATCAGAAAAATATATCTCCTGCTGAATGCCTTGCTTTTAAATCGGGTAAAAAATAAAACAATACTTGTTACCAGGAGAACTATCAATCCAATCGGTAGTTTTAAAAAAGCTGTTACGATGTAATAGTACCACGCTCCTGCTGCGTGCTTTTCATTTAAGATAAACACTCCTTTAAAGGGAAAGTCCGGGCTGAATGGTCCCACCTCTTTATGATATTGCAGTTGATCGAATCCTTGTATGAATGGTTCTGGCAGTAATGCAGGTAAAGACTTAACAAAAGAAAATGAATTGAAAACCTTTTGAAAGAGTGCACTTTTAAATTCAATTTCACCCCAGGTTTTGAAGCTGTTATAGAAATAAAATCCCGTATTGACAATCACCCAGCAAATAAAAATAAACAGCAGTCCTTTTATAATTGAACTATAGTTAAGAGAGCGTCGATGTAAAACTAGTGTAACAGAATAAATACAAAGAAAAATAACAGGGATAAAAACAAGACTGGATTTCGTGATCAACGCTGCTCCTGTAAATACGCTAGCCAGGATAAATTGTTTCCATGTTCCTTGGTTACAATACTGGTAGAAATGATACATACACGCGAGCAGCACAAAAGCACATGCTACATCACTGGTAACAACAGGGGTAAAGGCCATGAACAGTGGATCAATAACCAATAACAAAACAGGGAATATCCATCCTTTATCTCCATACAAACATTTGGACCACCAGTACACATAAAGGACAATGCCAAAAAAGAAGACGATCATCATGTATCTTCCTGCAAGTTGATCTCTTCTTCCCCAATCATTTTCCTTATACGAAGGATCAGATATCTGCTTAATGATCCGGGGAAGCCATGCTACCGCTGTTACAGGTGTTTTACTGTCATCAACATCTTTGATTCTAAGTGGCTCGCCCTTCAACCAACGTTTACTGTACTCGATATAATCTGCTTCGTCGTTGGTGAGTGGCTGATGTTGAACATATACAACCGTGATGATGATCGTATGCACTACAATCAAAGCCAGCAATAATAGTCGTTGCCTGGTCCAATATTGCAGGGAAATATATCTTCTCATCAGCAGACGTTCAGTACAATTATTTGCAGCTAAATTAACTGTTACTTTATCAGGTATGGATTATCGAGGAAAAATTGAAGAACGCCCGCAGCAGTTAATTGCATTGTAAGATTATCAAGCCCATGACTGCTTATTGCTTCTACCAAACAGGCTGCAAGTCCGCATAAGAAACCGGTCAATAAGCATCCAACAAGGCTAACTTCAGTTATCTGCCACATGCATCCTGCAGAAATGATCATACTCACTAGCATTACTGCAGTAGAGCCTTCGATACTTCTTGTTGCTCTCACACCAAAAAGCGTAGGAACTGTATAACGATGCTTCCCCCATTTTGTTCCTACGGGCTCTCCTACAGCATCTCCCCATCCGCCAACAAAATAACCGATGTATGCTGCAGCCGGAAAGAATATATTACTTAGCACTCCGCCCAAAGCAGTAGCCAGCAAGGGGAGGATGATAAATTTCTTTTCATGTGGTGCATCGGTTTCCCTGGCGAGCGCTTTATAAAATGCAAATCTTTCACCCAAGATCACAGCAATCAATACAAACAAAAAAACCAGGACGCCAAAAAAGGTCACTGCTTTTAAACCGTAGTTATATTGAAGAACGCCGGCAGTTGAAAAAATTATAAAATGAAATGTCTTTCGTGTATAAGGCGTCCTGATCTTCCTGTTTACTTTCATCCATCCTGAAATGATCGCTGCCAATATTGCTATTCCGATCATTAAAATAAACGTGGTTATCCCGATCTGGTTAATCAGCTCCTGGTCGGGAAGAAATTGATCAATAAGTTTCTGCAGCATTTGTAGCAAGATTAATAGCAGCTTTCCCTGTTCTGTTGGAAAAAGCTTTTCTAAAATTTTGAGCTGATGAAGTGTTTGTTTTCCAGCTATGTATTACCAACGGCTTTTTAAAAGATATAATAGAATCTATTACCCTGGACATCTCAAACCTTTTTGCGGGTAACAATTTAAAAGTAATTCCTGCATTATCCAGCTCTCTATGCTCGGTTATTATCCATGGCTTGCTTTCTGCCTCTGTTGAATCCATCAGATTCACAACAGTCTGAAGCTGTCCGGCAAGAAAGAAAGCTAGTAATTCTTCATTTGTTGGAAAAGGCGTCATGTAAACTCCTTCATCTAACTTGTATATCTCCCCTCTTTCGAAAACTTTCTGTTTTTCAAATGTTCTTGAAGTAGACTTTTTATTCTCGATACCAGATGAATTACCTGTGACCTTCGCAATCAGGTTCTTGACCACATTCACCCGGTCTTTTCCTAAGTAACAATGAATGTAATATTTTCCTTTACCTGTTTTAGCGATGGCTTCTATCTTTTTTAGCGATGATGTATTCTCTCCCACCCAAGGTAACATTGGCGCCTTTATCAACTCAATGCCAGATTCTTTCGCAGCACTTTCTTCATCTTTCAATAATGAAGGCTCAAAAGGAACAACTGCCGGATGTAATAAACTGATGATACCTGTATATCCTTCTTCTTTTAACTGAGTGATCTTAGATTTTGTAGGATAGGGACCAATTACAAACTGCTGCGAAACCTGGTTTGTTTCCGTTCCTGCATTGATATAATCCGGATTCATAAACAAGGCTAACGCGGCAGCGGCGCAGAAAAATGGGATAAGTACAGCAACGACCGTAATCAAAGTCTTTCGTTGAGTTGTATGCCATCTGAAAATTTTGAAACTAAGAATAAAAGAAAGTGCAGCAAGAAGAAGCATCATAACCACTACACCTGCATTTTCAACAGTATGAGAAAGATCATTCTGTCTCACATAATCTACCCACCAACGCAACGGAAAAAGCAATATCAAAGTTCCTAGTGCAAACCCGGTAAACAGCCATATCAACAGCAGAAACGCATAGCTATGCATTAAACGATAATACCATGGCTTGGGACGTCGGAACATTCGACTGCAAAAGTTTGTTTTTTAAAGTATCAATGAAAGGCTCCGCACTTATAATTCAATTAAACTATAAATAAAATCCCCCGCTTGTTCGGCAGGGGACTTTTACTAACCCGTAATATCGTTGAATATATTAGAATACGTTATAGCCAAAGCTAATATAGTATAATCCGCCGATACTTGGGTTACCAAACGCACTTTGATAATATTTATTCCAAAGGTTAGAAGCACCTAGTTTAAGCAGGTTCTTGGTTTTTGGAAGCTTGTAGCTCACCATTGCATCCCATGTTCCGTAAGAAGGAACAGGACCTGTACCAAATGTACCTTCCCAGTTTACTTCATCCTGCCACTTGTACACTACATTAAATCCAAATCCTTTGTATGCATCAGGATTGCTGAAGCCAAGGTTGAATCTCAGTTCGGGCGTATTGAAGAAAGTAACTACGTTAGCAGGTACATCCCTGAGTTTATCTCCATATACATTACCCATTACGGTATAATTCTTATAAACTTTATACTCTGCTCCCAATCCCCAGCCTGCAGCTTTTACAGGTGTACTTACGTTGGTTACAAAAGAATAGTTGGTGGTAGTGAATGGACTAGCTAATTCGATCGGTGCATTAGCTGCGATACCGCTGGCACCTCTGCCTACCGCTACACGGCCAATGAAATCTTCATACTTACTGAAATATGCATATGCATCGATCAATAATTTTTGAGAGATCATCAACCCTTTATATCCAACCTCGATTGATTGCACTGTCTCCGGTTGCAGATCAGCAAAAGGTGCAGTTACAAGCAATAAAGGATTTGGTGTTCCCGTAGCGATAGAAGCACGGTAAGCCAATATACTCTCAGAAGTATACGCAGGACTGGTATTGAACTTAAAGAAGGTATTGAATTCAGGTAAACCACCGATCAATCTTGACGCAGGTGTCTGAAGGTTGATCCACTGATCCTGGTTAGATGGGAAACGATAAGCTGTTTGATAAGAAACCCTGATGTTATTATCCTTCGCCACTTTTACTACTGCACTCAAACGCGGTGTAAAACGACCTTTAAAGTTTTCGTTTTTATCATAACGGGCAGAACCGGTCAGTTTTAATACGTCATTCAATAATTTCTTCTGTAATTGGATATAAGCGCCGTGTTCACGAATCCCGATCTTACCTACTGTATCTGCGAAGATGGTACCATTAGAATTTAAAGAGAAATAACGCGTATGACCACCTACTATTACATCCACAACATTATTTAGGTATGGAGTAAGATTCAACTGACCTTCTAATTGATAGAGGTTAGTTCTGTCGTCAAACTTAGCGCCTCCTTTACTGATCGGGGTGTTGATCGCAGCATTGAAAGCTTGTTGGTAAGCTGCACTTCCCGGGGTAAAGCGGCCAGCTTCTGCTACACTTCTTGCAGCACCATGTGCTACTGCATCAGCCAGAGTTGTACCCGGCGCCGTAGGTAATAATCCTAAACGAGCTGCACCATATGTACCTGTATACTGCTGAAACCATGTAGCATTAGGTTTCCATGCATTGTTTATAGCAACGGCTGCAGTGGTTGCAGTGTATGAGTCTCCAGAATTTTCCTGGGTAGTATAGCTTCTTAACATCCAGTTCTTTCCTTTCACCTCTAATTTATACTGTCCCATTTTCAGGTTCTTCAAAGAGTACCTGTCAGCTCCTGTATACACCGTTGTACCAGTTCCCCAGTTACCTGTCAATGAAGCTTCGATGCCTGGAGTGATCATATAGTATAAACCACCGCTTAACTTAACGTTGTATTGATTGTAATCAACGAGGTCTCTTTCATCATATCCCATACGGCTCACAAAACCTGCACCTGTTGCGCCAATATATGTTGTTCTGAAACTGCGAGGATCCGCGGTAGCATTATTAGTAGGCAGGAAAAAAGGTAAATACTGATTCAAAGAAGCGAACGGAGTTGCGCCGAATGTTTGTGCTATCTGCGCTGCAGATGCACCTCCACTGATCAGTGCATTGAGATTCGTATTGTATGCGTTGTAATTGGTTGTACCCAATTGCGCTGCTACCTGTGCTCTTACTGCCTGGGCAAATGCCTGCATGCTGGCACTGGCTTCATCACCGAAAACATTCACCCCATCGTAGTTTGGATCGCTGGTTCTGTCACCACCCTTCAATGAACTGTTTACGTTATTCCGCTGAAGATTTCTTGCATCTCTTGCCTGCCAATCCTGTGCTTGTATATACTGGCCGCCTAATTTGAAAGCGAATTTTTCAGACACTTTCTTTCCCCATCTGAAACTCCAGTCATAATAAGGTGCAGCTTTTCTCTGTGCGTTATCAAAGTGATTCACACCTTGCTTTACCTGGAAGCTCAAACCCAGGTATTTGAAAGGATTCTTGCTGTTGAAGAGTAAGGTACCGTTCTGTCCACCTGAACCGTACAAAGCCGAAGATGCACCTACAAGCAATTCCATATTCTCAACATCCAACTCTGTTAGACCTATAATACTACCTACCGAGAAGTTCAAACCAGGAGCCTGGTTATCCATTCCATCTACCAATTGGTTAAAACGAAGGTTTCCACTTCCGTTAAATCCTCTTGTGCTCACTGTTTTAAAACCGAGACTCGAGGTAGTCATATCCACACCTTTCAGGTTAGCGATCACATCATAATAAGATGGTGCTGCTGCATTCCTGATCGTTGCAGTACTAACGCGTTCAATAGAAACAGGAGACTCCATAATCCTCTCCGGTACACGAGATGCAGCCACAACAATGTCTTGTCCGAGGCCGTAATCCTGTACAAAACTCACCGTTACGTTTTGAGAAGCACTTGTAACGTTCACTTCCTGTGCAGCAAAGCCAATAGAAGTAAATACAAGTGTAAATGGAAGTTTCTGATTGGTGGATAGTTTGAAGTTCCCTTTATCATCAGTGTATGTTCCAATTGAAGTTCCTTTGATCGTAACTGAAACTGCCGGAACCGCTTCTTTTGTCACGCTGTGCGTAACCGTTCCGGAGATCGTTGATGTTTGGGAGTAGGCGGCAATACTTAGAATGCAAGCCATTAGCAAACTAAACAAGTAGCTAATGCGAATTCTCATAAGAGGTTAAATTTTAGTTTATAATAGCAAAATAGCAATTGTTGGTTTGTTATTGAAATTTTTATTATCCCCACGTTGTGATAAGAAAAGTAATAATGCGCCACCTTGTTCACACTGCCTCAACTAATTTTGAAATATGAAGTTTCAATTTCCCCAACAAACCGGATTCTACAAAGGAAAAGTTAGGGATGTGTACTATATCGGTGATGACTGGTTAGTGATGATCGCCAGTAACCGCATCTCTGCATTTGATGTTGTATTGCCTAAGCCTATTCCATTCAAGGGGCAAGTACTCAACCAGGTTGCAGCGTACATGTTGAATGCCACGAAAGATATCTGTCCAAATTGGCTCATGAGTACGCCGGCACCAAATGTATCTATTGGAAAAAAATGTAATCCGTTCAGGATAGAGATGGTAGTAAGGGGGAACCTCACCGGTCATGCATGGCGAACTTATAATAGTGGGGAAAGAAAATTATGTGGTGTTGAATTGCCGGAAGGATTAAAAGAAAACGATCTCTTTACTTCCCCAATCATCACTCCGTCGACTAAAGCTGCAGAAGGACATGATGAGGATATCTCGAAAGATGAGATCATTGAACAGGGATTGGCTACTGCAGCAGACTGGAAAATTTTAGAACGCTACGCCCTGGCATTATTTGAAAGAGGAAAAGCCATAGCAGCGAAACAAGGATTGATATTGGTGGACACGAAATATGAATTCGGAAAGATCGGCAATGAGATCTACCTGATGGATGAGGTGCATACGCCTGATTCATCAAGATATTTTTATGCGGAAGGATTTGAAGAAAGGCAGGCTAAAGGTGAAAAGCAAAAACAACTGAGTAAAGAATTTGTGAGAGAGTGGCTGATCGCCAATAATTTTATGGGGAAAGAAGGGCAAACAGTTCCTGCGATGAGTGACGAATGGGTTAAAACCATATCTGACAGGTATATTGAATTATACGAGAAGGTAACAGGAGAACGATTCATTCCGCAACAATTGGAGGATTCAGAAACCGAGAAACGCATCATTACCTCTTTACACGAATTAAAAGCCATATGAAAATAGCAGTGATCGGTGCTACCGGCATGTTGGGCAAGCCCGTAGCCTGGCAATTGATCTATGCAGGTTTTGATGTAACGGTGGTTGCAAGAAATACCGAAGCAGCATCTGTTATTTTTAATAACGATCAAAATGAGTTTAAGGCATCCGTGGTTCACGGTGACGTATTTGACAAAACATCTCTTCGAGAGGCCCTCCAAGGAATGGATGGCTTATACATTAACCTGAGTGCCGATCAAAAATCTAATAAGCAACAACCGCAGCCTGAACGAGAAGGGATACAAAACATCTTATCCGTAGCAAAAAAAGTAGGCATCAAACACATCATTTATATCTCCGCTATTGTCATCCGTTACCAGGGAATGAAAGGCTTTAACTGGTGGGTGTTCGATATCAAGCATGCTGCAGTTAATGCGATCAAATCATCCGGTATTCCCTATACGATATTCTACCCTTCATGTTTTATGGATACTTTCTCAGAACTGATCGACAAAAATAAGTTGATGCACGCCACAGGCTCAAAGCAGCGTAACTATTTTATCTCTTCGCTGGATTACGGCAAAATGGTGGTAGAAGCTTTCAAACAGCAGAAATTAAATAAAGAATACGATGTACAGGGACCAGAAGGTATGAACTGGGATGAGGCTGCAAAGATCGTAGTGCAGAATTATCCTAAAGGAATGCTAAGGATGATGAAAGCCCCGCTGTTCATGATGAAATTCTTCGGCAAATTCAACCAGCGAATGAATTATGCAGGTAACATTTTAGAAGCGATCTATAACTACCCTGAGTCTTTCACTTCAGAAGCCGCATGGCAGGAATTGCATAAACCCGGCATCAAGATGAAAGATTTTGTGCAACACTATTTGTAACATCACTTCTTATTCAGCTCGCTCAGTTTAGGTCTTAGCCTTGCTTTACTCTTGTTGAAGATATTCTGTCCTTTATCTATACCCCTTCGTATTTCCTTCTGGCGTTCTACAGGCATGTGCAATGTGCCTTTACATTCTGCACTGCAACAACCATGATACTCAGTAGCACAATCTTCGCATTGAATGAAGAGTAAGTGACAACCATCATTCTTACAATTGGTATGGACATCGCAGGGTTTACCACACTGGTGGCAATTAGATATCACATCATCAGTGATACGTTCTCCCAGCCTGTTATCAAATACGAAATTCTTGCCGATGAACTTGCTTTCCAAACCATTCTGCTTTACCTGCTGTGCATAGTTGATGATGCCGCCTTCGAGGTGAAATACATTCTTAAATCCTTTATGCAACATATATGCAGAGGCCTTCTCGCAGCGAATACCACCGGTACAATACATGATGATGTTCTTTTCTTCATTGCCCTTCATCATATCAACCGCCATCGGTAGCTGATCGCGAAAAGTATCGGAAGGAATCTCGAGGGCTTTTACAAAATGACCTACTTCATATTCGTAATGATTACGCATATCGATGACGATCGTATTGGGATCTTTCAGCAAAGTATTCATTTGTTCAGCGTTCACATACCTACCTTTGTTCTCCATACTGAAGTTGGGATCTTCAATACCATCTGCAACGATCTTCTCACGCACTTTTATTTTCAATA
Organism: Bacteroidota bacterium; assembly: GCA_023429825.1. Lineage (GTDB taxonomy): Bacteria > Bacteroidota > Bacteroidia > Chitinophagales > Chitinophagaceae > JAEZDC01. The sequence continues at coordinate 62,782 of JAEZDC010000032.1, forward strand.
CCCAAAAGCTTTTACCATCATCATCTACTGCTATGTTTAGGCGCAAGCCATTAAGCGGTTGAATGCTGTACAAAAAGCTTTTAAAAGATTCATAGTTAGATGAAGGCACGCTGACCTGTGCATTGATCCCTTCCTTAGCCACATAGATCCTTCCAAACACTTTCAATTCATATAAGTGCTTATAGAGATGATCCCTGAACTCCTGTGGATTTTGAATAGGAAAATAATGGTAGAAACTAATGGTCGTTCTCGGCTCTGTCTCTTCCATAAGGCGTTGCTTCAACTCCTCGTTGGAAATGCGATTGTGTAATACGGGCATGTTCTTTTAATTTCAGACATCATCTCGCCTTAGGCGAGACAATATTCCATTAATAATATGGACCCGGTTGCAGGCCAGGCAAAATTTCTATGCAAAGATACTGCTGAAAACTTAAAGAGTTATTAAGGCCAGCAGGACTCAGGAAGGCATTTATTAAAATGAGTTTAAATCAGTTACAACACTTGCAAATGCTTACCAGCCTTTATAATTTGGACGCACCAATACCCTCCATGTTTACCCAGGAATACCGAAACAACGGAATTATAAAACTGCTGAAGTACCAGGATAAGTTTTATCCGGGCAAGCCTGTTGTTGCCAACAAAACCACTAAACAGTCTAAAGACATCGAATCTTTTATCAGTACTTTTTGTGAATTTCAACTGGCAGATAATGATTACATGAACCTGCAGGTTGAAGCCAGGCAACAAAAGGATAATAAAGACTGGTTCAAAGCTCTATCGGAAGAAAAAGTATTGAAGCTGATCACCTACATCATCTGGACGGATAAGTTTGTAGATGGATATTTCTCCACCCGGATCAGCGATGGTACGATACATGAACTTTTAATGAGGCTACATACGTTACAGAAGCCTCTACCGCTTTCTTAAATAACTTCCTGCGATTGCTGCAAAGCCTGCAACCAATGCGCCTATCAGCGCCGTTACAATGATCAACAAAATGTATGATCCGCCTAAAGGAAGAACGTTTGCAATTTTTGTAGATAAAATATGTTCGTTCTGTGCGTCTTTGTAAAATGCCAGCCCGCCCCACAGCAGGAATAGTGCGATGAATGCTGCGAGAAATGCTTTTCCTGCCTTTTGATGTACTGCGATCGCAACAACGAAAGCACAAATAGCGAAACTCCACCAGGGAAATACCTCGAATAACCCTGCAGCAAAGCTCAATAACATCGTTAATAAAAGTGCTATAATGAATTTCATATTGTATCAGTTATGCTTTAGTGAATGTCATTCTCCACTTTATTTTGTTGGTTTTATCCGCTTCTTCTTTTCGGATAAAAACTAATGGATAATATTTTCCTGTTGTCCAGTGATCGATGAATGTATCATAATACTTGCTTCCGGGGTTTCCATTCTGCCCGCCGGGATAAACACCATACGCTTCTATATCATCCGTAAGGTGCACTATCACTCTCCAGCTTGGCCCGTGATATTGTTTTGTTGCATTGATGATGTGTTCTCCTCCACCGATATTCAGTCCTAACCGGCTCAATGCAGGAATTCGAAGCAGATGTCTTACGCCGGTATTTTTGAACCCGCCCCATTCCAAAGGCGTGTTATGTGATTTAAGCATTTCCAGCTTGGCGCATGCTTTACCAAAAGCAGCGGTAACTAACATGCGCAAATTATTTGTGGTAGACCCATTACCTTTTAAGAATAAATAATCAGTACTATCTTTTAATAAACCTTCAACCAAAGTGCTTTCATCCGGCCATTTACTTATACCATTCAGCTTGTCAATTTCATCTTTAAAAACGAACACTTCCAAACTATCCCACCACAATTTGAAAATAGTGGCACCTTTCTCACCGACATCATTCCTCAAATTCCAGGATTTAACCAATTGAAAATATTCTTTCTGCTTTTCTGACAAAATGCTTTCATCTATATATTTTAAAAGCAGCGGCATGGCCGTAGCTGCAAATACATTATAATTATCTGTCTGCAATCGCATCATATCATCGGGCGTGATATTGTTCATTGCGTCCAGTTGCTTGTTCACGCTGATACCACGGTAGGGAGGAAATGATCCGCTTAAATAATACGGATAAGTTGCATCCACCGGTAACTGGTTGGCTGAGCTGGCATAACCACGAGGGTGATTGAACTGCGAAGGGTTTTCATTAACCGGTATGAAGCCTTGCCACATATGACTACTATCCTGCCCCGGCATTATAAAGTCCCCCTGCCGCATCCACTTAGCAGGAAACTGTCCTTGTTGTTTGATGGCGACATCTCCTGTTTTAGATGCGAATAAAAAGTTTTGTCCCGGTGTCTGGAAAGTGGAGATCGCTTCTAAGTAATCACTATAATTCTTTGCCTTATTCAGCTTATTAAAAGTGAGTAATTCATTGCTGGGATCATGTGCTTTCCACCTGCAGGCGTAATACTTTCCATCTTTCAAACGACTTGGGTATTTGGTATCATACATCACAGGACCAAAGACTGTCATGGCAATATTCTCTGTGAGTTCAGCGCTATCACTCACTTTGATCACTTCTTTTCGTGTCTCTGCTTTAGTCCATTGATTATTGAACCAATACTCCTGCATCGTACTGTCTTTGAACCTGATCTCATAATAATCTCTCACATCCCTTCCTGCATTGGTGACGCCCCATGCACAGCTATCATTAAAGCCAATGATCACAGATGGTGCACCGGGAAACGTTACGCCATACACATTCATTTGTGGTGAGCTCAACTGCATTTCATACCAGAGTGAAGGAAGGTTCAATCCAAGATGTGGATCGTTTGCAAGGATGGGTCTCCCGCTTTTTGTTTTGGTTCCACCTACTGCCCAGTTGTTACTTCCATTATCCGGATCCGCTTTGGGTTCAACAAAAGCTGTTGTGGCAGACGTATCGATGTTATTATTGAATAAAGTAGAATCCAACGTTGCAGGCGGTTTAGCCACAACACCCGGCGCTGCGAAAACAGTTCCTTTGGGAATGATGGGAACCAAACTGTCCTGTATGATTGGGTACAACTTTTCAAAATCAACTGCACCTAGTATTCTTCTTGCATTGGTCAACTCAAAATCCATTTCATAAGAAGCAAGGTCGAACGACATGAACTTGAGAAACAAACTTGTTTTGAGATTGGTCCATGCTTCGGGTTTATAGTTGAGCAGCTTATATTCTAATGGATAATCAGAAGGCTTCAATGCATTAATGTATGCGTTCACTCCCGCGGTATATGCATCCATTTCCATTTTAGTGATAGGGTTGGCTTCCGCTGCTTTCTGGCTATTCTCTGCAGCATATACCATTCCCAATCTCCTGAAGAAACGATCAATAGAAATATTCGTCTTGCCTGTGATCTCACTCAATCTTCCTGCTGCTACTCTCGTTTGAAAATCCATCTGCCACAAACGAAATTTCGCATGCAGGTAACCCTGAACATAATAGAGGTCTTGTTCATTATCCGCATACACATGGGGCACCAATCTTTCATCAAATGCCACCTGTACATTTCCTGTTAGCCCGGGTAGCTTTATATCCACATTATAGCTGATATCTACAGGCTCTGCATTCTGCCAGAATCCTTTTTGTGGAGACAGGAAATAACCAAAGCGTGGTGTTTTAGCTGTACCGCTGGGAAACTGCACATCCAATGCAATGATAAGTCCTGCAGTGACTACGGCGGAGATAAGGAAGGGAACTACTCTCATATTCAGCAATTAGTGGATTGAAAATAAGCAATTAGTTGGTTTGAAGCGATAAGTTGTAACAGCGAAAGAGAACGATACTGTTTTTGCTTGTCAGAACTCCAGAAATAAACAAGTACTTACTGATGCCGCTATATTTGTTCAAATCAATTTTCTATGATCGCATATCTCGGAACCGGTTTACTGGGCAGCAATTTTGTGCGGGCTTTTCTTCGCAATGGAAAGCAGGTGCAGGTGTGGAACCGCACTGCATCGAAAGCCAAAGAACTGGAACAGTATGGCGCTACATCTTTTGATGATGCTGCAGATGCTGTACAAGGTGCATCACGCATTCATCTTACATTGAAAGATGATGCTTCAGTAAATGAAGTATTGGAGGCCGCTGCGCAGGGCATGCAACCGAGGGTTGTGATCGTTGATCATACCACGACAAGTGCTGAAGGCGCCCGAGAACGCACTATACGCTGGGCGGGCCGCGGAATCAAATATATCCATGCACCTGTTTTTATGGGACCGGTGAATGCACTGGAGAGCACAGGTATCATGCTGGTATCAGGTGATCAACAACTCATTCAACAACTCACACCGGAATTAGAACGGATGACAGGCAAACTCATCAACCTTGGTGAAGAGACTGGTAAGGCCGCGGGAATGAAATTAATAGGCAATTGTTTTCTTGTAGGCTTTACTGCTGCGGTTGGTGATACATTAACATTGGCTACTTCTTTAGATATTCCTTCTGCTGATGTGATAGCCCTGTTTGATAGTTGGAATCCCGGAACTATGCTGGTACCCCGACTCAAACGTATGTCCAGTGGCTCTTATGATCACCCTTCATGGAAGTTGAGCATGGCACGTAAGGACACACGGTTATTCATAGATTCCGCAAATAAAGCCCAACGTACACTGGCAGTGATGCCTGCCATAGCAGCGGAAATGGACCGTTGGATCGAAAAAGGTCACGGTGGTGATGACTGGACGGTGATCGGTAAAAATAGCCTGTGACATTTCTCTCACCAAGAACTTTAGTCGCCCCTTGTTCGGACCTGCTTCGGGTCTGCGCCGTACCAAAGTCGCCTCTGCTTCGCTAAGAAAAAGACGAAGGATGACCGAACGTGACCCGAACCAGACCCGAACGTGGTCCCTGGTAAATGTCTACAAGGACTGATGATCAGCGGTTGACTTTTGATCAGCCTTACATTGTTCTAACATGATTGCGATATCAATCTCTCATGCACTCCTCATGCACCATACATGCCTTTGATAGGGCTTTGATAGGGCTTTGATATGCCTTTGGTATGGCTTAACCATGGCGTGAGTATGCGCTACCCGACGCTGGTATGGTTGGTAGCTCTGCGCCAATATGAGTCTACTGCGCTTTGACAATGTACCGGAACCGGTATCTATTAACTTTTGATCAATCTTCTAAATGTTGCCACATCCATGTAGCCGTAGTTGCTGAAGAAATGATTGTATAATTCTGTTTCCACCTGTGCGGGCTTCAATCCCTGCAAATTATTCTTTAATACAGTTGCCTGCGACTTGAAATCATCCAATGACAGCATTGAAGGAGCAAATTTTAAAACGATACGGGAAGATTTAGAACCGTTCTTCAGTTCCTGCATACATAATGCTACAGATGTAATGTTCTCCGGAGCGATGGTTTCTCCCTTTGCATTAACAAACAATGAGTGATTGAAAGCTATGGCTGATTCAGAAGAAGGCAACTTCTTTACAGTGGTCTTTCCATCTACATCATATTGGATGAAGAAGAAGCCACCTTCAGTAAGATGGTATTTTGAACCCAATGAGATCCATTCATTTTCTATTAAAAGGATGCGATTATTGGGGTGACTTCCTTTCAATGATTTTTCAATGTCTGTTTGATCATCACCGAATGCCCTGGTGCTGAGTTGTTTTGCGGCAAACGAAGGCATTAGTGCATCTTTGATTATCGCAACCCATTCTTTTTTTGCATTCTGAGAAGACTTGTCAGCAGTAATATCGAACCTCCCTTTGCCCGGGCTGATGCAGGAAATCTTTGCTGCCTTATCGATAAATATCAACTGGTCTTTTTCAGTGAACTTATCTCCCACTGCAAGGTTCTTTGCCTGGGTGCTCAGCTTAACAGTGCCTTTCACAAAAGTTACATAATAGGTTTCTGCGTTAGCGAATTGTGCAGCGATTACAAATACGATAACTAAAATGCTTCTCATGTTGATCTATTTAAAACTGAAATAAAACGATTTAATATTATTGAAAATATCTATTGGAGTTGGAAAATGCTTTGTTTTCTTAAAAACACCAATTAAAAAGCCCAAACAATTGGCGTAAAGTGCGAGGATCAGAATATTCACGTATACATTAAACAGTATGTATGAAAGAATTGAAATGCCGCCGAAGACTAATAAATAATTAAGCAGCGAGGCAAGAAATGAATAACGTTTATTGTCCTGCAGCCTGGCAGGAATATTTTCTTCATGATAAAAAAGATAATATGATACCAATGTAAACAGCAGGATCATCATTAGCACCCACCACGGACTTACCAGGTGATACCCGTTCTTTAAAGTAAGATATACGTTCAATAAAATGAGTGTACCGGGGGTGCTGCCGTACATGGTTGAATGCACATCTGTATTGAAATCGCCCAGTAAGATGAATTTATTCTTTACAAATTCATTGATGATCACTTCTTCGGGAAGTAGCATGATCTCTGCAAGATTCACCACAGGATATTCTTTTCCTTCAAACACTTCAAACGTCCTGATCGGGAAATCGATGATCATACTGTTGAAGATGGGTCTGCCTCTATCCGTATTATACAGCCATCCATTTTCAATGTTTCCCCCGTCCAATACATTGTGCACATGCGCAGGGATGGAAGGATGCTTTTGCTGCTGCACCACGCGAAACTTCAGAAAATAATCCTCTTTGGTTTTATAATCTGCAATACCATAATGCGTAGGAAATTTGGGTACTTCAATCGTATCTCCTCCCTGGTCGTGAATAGGGAAAACAATATTCGGCAAACCGGCGACTGCTGAGGTGAGTGCGGAATCGCAGGGAGCATCTCCTACAAGATTCACATCGCAGATCGCAAATTTGTGCGCTGTTTTGTATTTGTTAAGGATAGATAAAAATGAGCTCAACTGGCAACGATCGGTGATCACCTCTTTACCCATCATGTCGGCACTGGGCACTAATTCTTTATCGTAAGCAAGGTTGATGAAGAGGTATTCATTTCTGCCCGGATCATCATCCATTTGAAAAACGGTTCGTTTAATGGTAGACGCCCACTTGATCAAAGTTCCTTCTTCACCATAAGTGGAGTACATGCTCAACCATATCCAGCATATGACGAACAGGAACATCCCGTGCATCAAAGCGATCGACCAATGTTTGATACGTTTACTCATTTCTTTATAAATATATAATCTCCGCCTACATGTCCCGCTAATTCTAATGTGCCATAACGAGGTTCCGTTTTGGTTTCATTCATCACGGCTTCAATGATGTGGTTGATGAACATTTTTTGAGCGGTGAGGTATTTCTCTTTGTTATCACTCAGCGCTTTTACCAGGTATTTCATGAACACTGATTCATCAGGTACTTCGGAATCATTGCCCGAAGTAATTGCCACACGACTCACTTTTTCACTCATCTCTCTCATTACCTGAGGCGCATCTGCACCTAAGCTTCTGGATTTAAATACAGAACCTGAGAAACATGCATCGGTAATGAGTAACGTATGCCGTGAAGGAAGTTTGGCAACTAAGTCTAACATGAGCTTGTTCGAGAACCAGGTATTTACGTCGTTTCGCTTTGCATCCGTTAACAGCCAATAACCTTTCTTTTCATTTTCTTTCCATATACCATGACCTGCGTAGAATATGACGATGTTGTCTTCGGGTTGGATGATCTCCATGATCTCGGCAAAGGTTTTCTTCACGTCGAGCACCGTTGGATTGAAGAGTGTAAAGATGTTATCGTCAGAAAAACTATAATTGCCTTTGAACAGTTGTTTCAATTTAATAGCATCTGCAACAGGGTTGGACAAAGATGGGATCGCATCATCCTCGTAATTTTGAGCAGCGATTAGCAGTGCGTAGTTTTTAGATTCTTTAGTAACAACAGGGGTTATATCCTCTTTTACCTCCGGTTTAGCTTTTCTTTCCAGTTCCAGTATTTGCTCTGCCGTATTGCCCGCTTTGTCTGTTGCCGTTATTTTTATTTTGTTGACACCTTCTGATAGTGTCACATTTCCCCAGAAATTCTCTGTTTGCAGGTAAACAACCTGATCGTTGATCTTCACCTCTTTGATACCGGAAGGATCGGTTGCAATTCCTCTTACGAGTACATCAACACCTGATGTAACAACCTGTAAACCCCTGTTTACCGGATCTGTAATAGTTATAGATGGAGGGGTTTTATCACCTCTTCTTTCTTCAATCGTTTTACCTTCCAGTTTAGCAAGCCCATCAATAGCAGGTTGATACCTATCATTATAAAGAAGGGCTCTTTCAAAATCAGCTTTTGCCTTATCATATTGTTTGAGCCCCATATAAGCTTCAGCACGAAGTGTGTACAGAAAGAATTTTCCTGGCTGTTCATAGCTGAGATACAACCATTTCATGGGTTTCAAGCCTTCATTCGAAAGTTTTAAAGCGATATCGTACTTTTTATCAGCTAAGGCGTTCATAGTACGTACGCGGCTTAATGTTTTGTCGGTTACAAATAAGTTCTTCACTGAAAGCTTTGCATATTGTTCCGACTTTTCAGTTTGTCCGGTTAATGAATATGTCCATGCTAATAAATACCTCGCCATTGTACGATCGACGCTATTTCCTTTCTCAAGTGCTTCAGACAAAGCAATAGCCTTAGGATAGTCCTTATTCAATATGGCAATATATATATTGCCCATATCGTAATAAATATCTTCACCAAACTGCTGAAATTTTGGTTGCAATAACTCAATCAATTCTTTGTCCTCATTATAAAACGCTACATACTGCCCCGTTTGAAAAAGCCCCTGTATACTTGGTACACCGTAATTGTCCTTGTATTCTTTCTTAGAAAACTCCAATGAAGCAATAAACTTTATATCACTTACAGCGAGATTAAAATCGCCTGAAATTATATTTTTTGAAGCTCTTATTGCATGAATCCTGCGCAAATAATCATTGGACGGAATAAAATGATGGCCGAAAGGCTTAGGGGTATAAACAGCTTTCATCTCTTTAACTCGTTTGATTACTTCCCCCCATACCTTATTTGCGCCACGTAAATCATCTTTCTTGTCCAACCGTATAAAGGGCAATGCATCATAGTTATGATCGAAATTTCCCTGCATTGTATGATGCGCCGGGTAAATTTTATTGGCTTCTTCGTAAAGTTGTTCTGCTTTAGCCAGGTCTTTTTTAAAAGGGTTCCAGCCAGTCCCTGTAGCTTCTTTGGCTTTTCTTCTTAATGCACTGGCCTTGTTATAATCCTCTTTTGCTTTCTTCTCTTCTTCCTCGGTCATTTGACCAAATGCAGCGGTTCCTGCAAACAGGAACACAAGTAATAACGTTTTCAATAAGGGGTACTTCATAAACTATTTTTTTATAAATATGTAATCACCGCCCACATGGCCTGCTAATTCCAAGGTTCCGTAGCGTGGCTCTGTTTTACTCTCTGCCATCACTGCTTCTATTATCTGCGTAATGAACATTTTTTGTGCAGTGAGGTATTTGTCTTTATTATCATTCAATGCTTTTACTAAGTATTTCATGAACACACTTTCGTCCGGCACTTCCGTATCATTGCCTGAAGTGATCGCTACACGGCTGATCTTTTCACTCATTTCTCTTACTGCTACAGGTGCATCTGCGCCTATACTTCTTGTTTTGAAAACGGAACCTGAGAAGCATGCATCAGTAATTAATAAGGTATGGCGGGAAGGAACTTTAGAAATTAAATCAAGCACCGTTTTGTTTGGCAGCCACGTATTGGCATCATTTCTTTTTGCATCTGCTAACAACCAATACCCTTTCTTTTCTTTATCTACCCAAATGCCATGACCGGCGTAGAAGATGATCACATTGTCTTCGGGTTGTACTGCTTCGATCAGCTCATAGAATTTCTTCTTAAGGTCAACCACTGCAGGATTGAATAAAATAGAAATATTGTCTTCATTGAAATTGTAGTTGTTCTTTAGCGTAAACTTTAGTTTCACTGCATCGGTTACCGGATTTTCTAATGAAGGAATAGAGGGGTCTTCATAGGTTTGAGAAGCGATGATGAGTGCATAGTTCTTTGCTTCTTTTGCCACCACAGGAATAATCTCATCTTTCTTTTCAGGAGCGATCTTTTCGATCTGCACCTCCAATTGACCCACATTGCCGGCAACATCCGTTGCTTTGATCACCACATTGTTTATACCTTCTTTCAATGTGATGTTACCCCAGAAGTTTCCGGTCTCCTGTGCGTATAGATCTGTACCATTAATACTAACGGATTTTAAACCTGCAGGGTCTTTTGCGATTCCTCTGAAGGTTACATCCAATCCTGCAGAGGATACTTTGAGACCTCTTGTAACAGCAGGTTCAGTAAGCGAAATAACCGGAGGTTCTTTATCCGTCTTACGTTCTGTGATGATCTTTCCTTCAAGCTTAGCAATACCCATTTGTGCAGCTTCGTAATCTGCCTTGTATAATAATGCAGTTTCAAAATCTTGTCTTGCTTTTGCGTAATCTTTTTTACCCATATACGCCTGTGCTCTTGCAGCGTAATAGCGAAACAAAGCCATAGTTTTCCTGGAGTATAAGCCTTTATTAGGTTTTATCTCTTCGGTAAGATGATCAATGGCTTTGTCGTAATTTCCTTTAGTAATTTCATTAAGACCACGGACGTAGCCGAAGAAAGGGAAATTCTTTCCGACTAAAGGATCCTTCAACATCTGCCTGATCTCTGCTTCACTTTTTTCATGATCACCTTTCAGCGCATAGGTGATCGACAAAGTGTGACGTGCATAGAATTTAGAGCCTTTGAAATCGCCACCTTCTTCTTCAATCTTTCCCAAATTCAAAATAGCGTCGCTATATTTTTTATCGAGAATATCTAAAAAGATCTCACCAAATCTTGCGTACTTAACATACTTATTTCCTGCCTTTAAATTTTGCTTTATGAAATACTCAATTGCATTGCGATCTTCTCCATAAAAGGCGGCTTGTAACACATAAAATAAATATTCTTCATCACCACCTAATTCAAAATATTTTTTATAACTATCGATTGCAACTCCTATGTCTCCGCTTTCGTAATTATAATTAGCCTTGGTTATATAAACGGATTTCAACCAACTTTCCTTCCCATCTTTCTCATTTGCCGGAACTTCCCCCAAACAAACTTTAACCTGCCCGGCAGGAAAAGCCGAAATTTCCTTTGCTATCCTGTCATACATGACGTTTGCGCTACGAAGCTCTCCGTCTTTCTGCATTTCGGCGATATACCAACTGATCACAGGCCAATTAACGTTTGTTTCCAGAGATTCCTTAAATAACTTTTCTGCTTCAGCTAATTCACCATTTTTATATGCACGGGTGGCTGCTTTTACAAGCTTTGTGGTTTTTCTACAATCTGCACCACTAGGTCTTTGAGCCAGTGTATGTAGCATTATAAGGGTGGATGATAAAAATAGAAAGATTTTTTTCATTAGCTATTTCTTTATAAATATATAATCTCCACCCAGATGTCCCGCTAATTCCAAAGTGCCATAACGTGGTTCTGTTTTGGTTTCATTCATCACTGCTTCTATGATATGATTGATGAACATCTTTTGTGCAGTCAGGTATTTGTCTTTGTTTTCACTTAATGCTTTTACAAGATATTTCATGAAAACAGATTCGTCGGGCACCTCTGTATCATTACCACTGGTGATTGCCACGCGGCTGATCTTCTCACTCATCTCTCGCATAGCCTGGGGCGCATCTGCGCCGAGGCTTCTGGTTTTGAAAACACCGCCAGAGAAACAGGCATCGGTGATGAGTAGTGTATGGCGGGCCGGGAGTTTGGCGATCATATCTAACACTATTCTATTATCCAGCCAGGTGTTCATGTCATTTCTTTTTGCATCAGCCAGCAACCAATAGCCCTTTTTTTCTTTCTCCACCCATATTCCATGGCCTGCGAAGAAGATGATGATATTGTCTTCGGGCTGGATCACTTCCATGATATCAGCAAATGACTTTTTAAATTCATTTATACCGGGGTTAAATAGTGTTTTAATATTCTGGTCGGCGAAATTGTAGTTGGCCTTTAATACCTGTTTTAGTTTAACAGCATCTATCACCGGATTTTCTAATGAAGGAATCGCTGCATCTTCATAATTCTGCGCAGCTACAATGAGTACATAATTTTTAGACTCCTTGCTGATAACAGGAACGATATCAGTACTAATTACCTCAGGTTTCTTTTGCTGCATTTCAAATGTGTGCTCTGCTGAATTACCTGCATTATCTGTAGCTCTAACTGTTATTTTATTGGAACCTTCTTTCACAGGAACATTACCCCAGAAATCTCCATCCTCTTTATTGTAAACCTGCTGTCCGTTAATAAAAACTGTCTTTATTCCTGCAACATCCTTTGCTACACCTTTCACCAATAAGTTGCCATCTGCCAATTCCACACTCAACCCTCTTGATAAAGCTGGTTCTGTAATAGTGATCTGTGGGGGTGTTTTATCTTTCGCAATCTCTGTAATAATATTCCCTTCCAATCTTGCCAAACCATTTATTGCACTGGCATAATCCGGCTTCATTAATAAAGCAGTTTCAAAATCCCTTCTTGCTTTTACAAAATCTTTTTTTCCCGCATAAGCTTCTGCTCTTGCTGCATAGTAACGAAACTGGGCCATGGTCTGTCTTGAGTACATACCTTTATTCGGCCTGATCTCATCGGTGAAAAAATTTATGGCGCCATCATAGTTTCCTTTAGTGGCTTCGTTGATCCCGCGTATATATGGAATAAATGGAAAGTTTTTACCGATGATCGGATCTTTGAGCATTTGTTTTACTTCGGCATCACTTTTTTCGTATTCCTTATTTAAGGCATAAGCAATAGCCATTGTGTGCCTAGCATAAAATTTAGAATAAGGAAACCCTCCTCCATCGTCTTCCAACTTCAACAATTTATCTACTGCTGCAGTGTAATTTTTATCAAGAATGTCTACAAATGCTTCCGCATATTTCAGGTATTTTAACTGCTTACCTCCAGCCTGCTCTATCAATTTCATGAAATGCACAGTTGCATCCCTGTCTTCACCGTAAAAAGCAACCTGCAAAGCATAAAATAAATAATCATCATTCTTCCCGATCGCAAAAGCTTTTTTCAAGGATTCGATAGCAATATTGATATCGCCATACATATAATTCATTTCAGCTGTTTTGTTATAAACAGCCCTGTGAAATCCTTCATGCGTATCCTTTCTTGCGGGGGTAACTCCAATACACCCACGGATCTCTCCAGCAGGATAGGTGTCTATGACTTTATGAACTTTATTAAAAACGGCATTACCACCTTTTATATCTCCCTCTTTCAATTTTAGTTCTGCATATTCAATGACCATTATCCAATTAAGATTCATTTCTAAAGCCTCATTCACCAGGCTATCAGCAATTACTATTTCGTCATCTTTATATTCTTTAATTGCTTTTTTGATCAACTTCATGCTTTTGGTGCAATTCGCTTCGTTATGCCTTTGAGCTATAACTGACGATTGCATTGCTATAAGCCCCAGAACCAATACAAGTATCTTTTTCATTCTCATTTATTCTATTTTTTAATAAATATATAATCACCACCCACATGCCCTGCTAATTCCAACGTTCCATAACGAGGCTCCGTTTTACTTTCTGCCATTACTGCCTCAATGATCTGTGTAATAAACATTTTCTGCGCAGTGAGATATTTGTCTTTATTCTCACTTAGTGCTTTCACTAAATATTTCATGAACACAGATTCATCCGGCACTTCTGTATCGTTGCCTGAAGTGATGGCTACCCGGCTGATCTTCTCACTCATTTCTCTTACCGCAGGTGACGCATCGGCACCGATACTCCTTGTTTTGAAAACCGAACCGGAGAAGCATGCATCTGTTATGAGTAAGGTATGACGGGATTGTATCTTAGAAATGTAATCCAATACCAGTTTGTTAGACAGCCAGGTATTTACATCGTTACGTTTCGCATCTGCGAGCAGCCAGTAACCTTTCTTTTCTTTGTCTACCCATATACCATGGCCGGCATAGAAGATGATCAGATTATCTTCCGGCTGAACGGCCTCCATAAGATCAGTGAATTTCTTTTTGAAATCATTTACACCCGGATTGAACAGCGTGAAAATGTTGTCTTCCGAAAAACTGTAGTTGTTCTTTAACGTAAACTTGAGCTTTACTGCATCCGTGATGGGATTCTCTAATGAAGGAATAGATGCATCGTCATAGTTTTGGCTGGCAATGATCAATGCATAATTCTTTGCTTCTTTCGCAACTACGGGGATGATCTCTTCTTTCTTTTCGGGAGCCACTTTCTCGATCTTTACTTCCAATTGCCCTACGTTACCTGCAATGTCTGTTGCCTTGATCACTACATTATTCATTCCTTCTTTCAAAGTGATATTGCCCCAGAAACTACCATTCTCCTGTGCGTAGATATCTGTACCATTGATGTTCACCGACTTCAAACCTGAAGGATCTTTTGCTATTCCCCTGAATGTAACATCAAAACCCGCTGAAGAAACTTTTAAGCCACGTGTAGCAGATGGTTCCGTTAAAGTGATCACAGGAGGCTCTTTATCTGTTTTCCGTTCCTGTATCACTTTACCCTCCAGCTTCGCAATACCGATCAATGCTGCATCATAATCAGATTTGTATAAGAGTGCAGATTCGAAATCCTGCCTGGCTTTAACAAAATCCTTCTTAGCCATGTATGCTTCAGCTCTACCAGCGTAGTGCTTAAACATTGCCAATGCATTCCTTGAGTAGATACCTTTATTCGGCTTGATTTCCTCGGTAAAATACCTGATCGCTTCATCGTTATTGCCTTTCGTCAATTCATTAAGCCCCCTGAAGTAGGAAAGGAACGGGAAGTTCTTACCTATGATAATATTCTTGAGTACCTGTTTTATCTCTGTTTCACTCTTTTCCGGCTCTTTATTTAATGCATATGCAAATGCCAATGAGTGGCGGGCAAACATTTTAGAATAAGCAAATCCGGCACCATCGTCTTCTATTTTCAATAACTTTTCAATTGCAGCAGGGTATTTTTTATCGAGGATATCGAGAAAAGCATAGCAGAAGTCAAGATGTTTTCTTTCTTTAGAAGAAGCCGTCTCCAGGTCTTTCATAAAGCCAAGTAAGGCCTGCTTGTCTTCACCGTAAAAAGCGGCCTGCGTAGCATAAGGAAGATTTCCTTTATCACCCCCCAGATCGAAATAAGTGCGATAGCTTTTCAAAGCCATATCTATATCACCTTTCAGATAGTTTGCTGCAGCTTTATCTATATACACGCTGAGTATGATATCCTTTGTTCCAGTGTACTTGTAATCAGAGCTCCAGGCTGTCATAGTGGGTGAATACACCATTACTTCACCATTGTAGCTTTCCAGCTTTTTGATCACCTGGTCAAAGCATTTGTTAGCCCCTCTAACATCACCTTCATTCATTTTCAAATTAGCAAGACTTCTCAGGCCATTGATCACATAATATAATTCATGCGCCTGGTAGAATAGTTTTTCAGCTTCTACCCTTTCGCCTTTATCCCAGAGCTTGGCTGCTTTATTATTCAGCTTTGCTGCTTCCTGGTGTTTTTCTTTATCTGCTTTTTTGTCCTGGGCTTGTGCATTAAAAACAAAGAATGTTGTTATAGCCAGGAATAATCCAATCTTTCTAAGATTCATGATCCGGTTAGTTTTCGTTTATTTCTTGTTGAATATAAAATCACCACCTACGTGGCCTGCAAGTTCCAGGGTGCCATAGCGTGGTTCTGTTTTGGTTTCAGATATCACCGCCTCAAAGATGTGATTGATGAACATTTTTTGAGCAGTGAGGTATTTGTCTTTGTTCTCACTTAATGCCTTCACTAAATATTTCATGAACACGGATTCATCCGGCACTTCTGTATCGTTGCCTGAAGTGATCGCTACACGGCTGATCTTTTGACTAATGCTTTGCATAGCCACCGGTGCATCTTTACCGATACTTCTTGTTTTGAAAACAGAGCCGGAGAAACAGGCATCTGTGATCAATAATGTATGACGTGTGGGGAGTTTAGAGATCATATCCAGTACATCTTTGTTAGGCATCCAGGTTTCCGTATCATTTCTTTTGGCATCAGTTAACAGCCAGTAGCCTTTCTTTTCTTTCTCTACCCAGACACCATGACCTGCATAGAAGATGATGAGATTATCTTCCGGCTGCAATACTTCAGTCAGTTGCTGGAACTGTTGTTTAAAATTATTCTTCTCCGGATTATATAAGCTAATGATGTTATCTTCTTTGAAACCATAATCTTTCTTCAATATTACTTTCAGCTTCACTGCATCAGTGATCGGGTTTTCTAAAGATGGAATAGAAGGATCATCGTAATTCTGGCTTGCTATGAATAATGCGTAGTTCTTTCCTTCTTTTTCAGCAACGGCAACGATCTCTTCGGTGGTGGTGACAGGATTTACTTTCTGTTCTACTTCTATAGTTTTACTTGAAGTATTACCGGCCAGGTCAGTAGCTGTGATCGTTACTTTATTGTTACCTGCACTAAGTAATGCATTACCCCAGAAGTTACCATCTTCTTTTGCATACACTGCATTGCCATTGATGGTGACAGACTTTATTCCAAAAGAATCTTTTGCAATGCCTTTGATCATTACATCGTTACCAGCTATTGTAACATTTAAGCCCCGGCTGAGTTGTGAGGGTTCTGTGATAAGTATTTCCGGAGGTGTTTTATCTTTTCTCCTTTCAGATATAACCCTTCCTTCCAAGCGGGCAAGACCGGTGAGAGCGGGCTCGTATTCAGCTTCATACACCAATGCCGATTCAAAATCTTTTTTTGCATTCACAAAATCTCCCATTCCTTCATATGCCTCAGCTCTTTTTGTGTAATTGGCAAATTTGCCCGGCTGTTCAATAGAGGAAAACATAATGTTTCTTGGCTTGATCGCTGCACTAAAGAACTCTACTGCCTCTTTATATTTCTTTTGTGTGAGAGCATTTCTTCCATCTACGGCAAAAAAGGCTTTATCTCCAATCAGGATATTCCGCTTTGATTTTTTCATCCATTCTTCGGACTTTTCGAAATCGCCTTTATATGCGTACATCATGGGCAGCATAAACCTGGATACCGATTTAGACGAAAAAAAATCGCCGCCTTTATCTTCCACTTCTAAAGCTCTTGCTATTGCCTCATCATATTTCCCCTCCAGCATTTTCAAATAAACATCCACATAGAATTGAGGGCCATCAGCCTTTTCAAAGTTGTGCTGTAACAGGGCCTGCATTTTGGTAAGGCTTTCCTTCTCTTCTAAATAAAAGGCAAGCTCAGCAACAAAAAGAATATGGTTGCTGAAACTGGGGCTTTTCCAAAATGAAAACATGTTTTTATGATCATCCTTTAAATTCTCTATTGCAGAGACGGTTGTTTTAAGAGCAACGGCACCACTTCCCCGCTTGATATTATCGTCTATCTTATAGTAATATGCCTGGTACAGCATATCGCTAATCTCCTTTTTTGAATAAAGGGTGGTTGACGACAATCGATGTATGC
Organism: Bacteroidota bacterium; assembly: GCA_023429825.1. GTDB lineage: Bacteria > Bacteroidota > Bacteroidia > Chitinophagales > Chitinophagaceae > JAEZDC01. The sequence goes on from JAEZDC010000032.1 coordinate 80,311, forward strand.
ATTCATCCCAGGCCTTATTGGCTCCTTTCACATTTCCAAGATCAAATTGCAGATCAGCCAATTCTTTCATGAAACTTACAGTCGGGAATAATTCGTTTGCTTTAAAGTAAAGTTTCTCTGCTTCAAAATATTGTTCGTCTTTCCATAGCTTCTTTGCTTGCCTGGAAAGTTTCACTGCTTCGTCCCTGTCATTATTTGCCGATTTGGATAATCCGCCAATAACGCTACCCCGCTGGGCATGGGTTATCAAAAAAATGAGGGATAATGGAACCACCAGTAATAATGTACGCATCTATAGGATTGTTTTATTTTTTTATAAATATGTAATCACCGCCTATATGTCCTGCCAACTCTAATGTTCCATATCGGGGCTCCGTTTTCGTTTCTGTCATCACTGCTTCCATGATATGACTGATGAACATTTTTTGTGCAGGCATGTATTTTTCTTTGTTCTCTGTTAATGCTTTTACGAGATAACGCATGAATACGCTCTCATCCGGCACTTCTGTATCATTACCTGATGTGATCGCTACACGGCTGATCTTTTCATCCATTACTTTGATAGCAGCAGAAGCATCTGCACCCACTGCTCTTGTTTTGAATACACCACCGGAGAAGCATGCATCAGTGATGAGTAGTGTATGACGTGATGGAAGTTTAGCAATCAGGTTCAATATATCCTTGTTAGAAATCCATGTATTGGGATCATTGCGTTTGGCATCGGTCATTAACCAATAGCCTTTTTTTTCTTTTTCCACCCATATGCCGTGACCTGCGTAGAAGATAAGGAGATTATCTTCCGGTTGTATCATATTCGTGAGTTCCAATAACTGCCTTTGAATATCATTTGCATCCGGGTTGAATAACGTAATGATATTCTCTTCCGAAAAATTATAATTCTGCTTCAACACGATCTTTAATCTCACCGCGTCCTGGATAGGATTGTCAAGAGATGGAATAGATGCATCCTTATAGTTTTGCGCGGCGATCAACAGGCAGTAATTCTTACCTTCCCTGGCCACTACAGGTATTACATCTGTATCCGGAGTAGTTGTTGCATTTTTTGTGATCTCAAATGTTTCTTCTGCGGCATTACCGGCACCATCTGTTGCTTTGATAGTAATCTTATTCAAGCCATCTTTCAGAGTAACGCTTCCCCAGAAATCTCCGGCTGATTGTGTATAAACAGGTTGTCCATTCACCGTTACTGATCTTAGTCCGGATGGATCCTGCGCTGTGCCTTTTACCAAGATATCTACACCAGCAGTGGTTACCTGCAGACCTCTTTTAAGGGAAGGTTCTGTTAATACAATAGTGGGTGGTGTTTTATCGGTGGATACTTCTGTTGCCACGGATGATTCCAGTTTGGTGAGTGCAGCGATAGCAGGTTCATAACCGGGATCGGAAAATATGGCGATGTTATAATTGTCTTTTGCTTTTTCATATTGCTTTAGTCCTGCATATGCATCACCTATTGATTTATAGATGACCCATCGATCCATTAAGAACTGTTGCGCCAGATCTTTATACTTTCCCTGCATACGAGCGGTGAGTGATCTATTGAATAAGGCTAAAGCAGAATCATAATTCTTGTTGTTCAATTGAATTAAACCTAAATAGTATAAGGCTTCGTTGCTACCATTTTTGACTGCAGCGTTGAATACCGGGGGAGTATTGTATTCACTTACTCTTTCGTCATTCAAGAGTGTATATAACACAAACTTCCAATTCTCATAATTGGATAGCTTTACAGAACGATAATCCCTGGCTTTCTCTAATGCTACCGCATAATCTCCTTTACTAAAACTAATAAACACATCCCACTGGGCTTTCATTGAACGAAACTCCTTATCATCGGCTAATTCAAAGGCATCATCGAATCTCTTCTCTGCAATGGCCAGTTTAACCCTGATGTCTTGCTGCAGTGTCCTGGTTGTCCAATTCAGTGCTTTAGAAATTTCTAATGCAGCCATTTTTTTCATCACAGAAATGGCATAAGCCCTGTTGCCAAACTCACGATTCAAATTATACCCCTCCAACATGATATGAAATACGCCTGTCCACTTAGGGTATTTTGTAACTTTTCTTTTTGAGCGATTGGCAAGCGCCATGTTTGCAGGATCAAAGACGGTGATCCACTTATCATCTAATGCTGAAGCCGTTTCGTAGAGTTTATCTAAATAATGGTAAGCCTGGCTATTATTGGACAATACAAATAATTCTCTTGCATAATCCACCACGTCTCTTGAAGGGTAGATCGTAAATGAACTATCCACCACACGATTGGCCTCGATCACAGAGCCATCTCTGAGTTTTTGAATAGCCTGTTGCACCAGGTCGGATGCGTCTTCATACTTTTCCTTATTTGACTGCGCCCATAATAATGAGACGCAGAATAGGAATGTTGCCGACAATAAAAATTTTTTCATTTACTTCTTTATAAATATGTAATCACCGCCTACATGTCCGGCTAGTTCCAACGTTCCATAACGTGGTTCAGTTTTGCCTTCAGCCATCACCGCTTCCATGATGTAGCTGATAAACATTTTCTGCGCAGGCATATACTTGTCTTTGTTTTCAGTCAATGCTTTTACCAGGTAACGCATAAACACACTCTCATCAGGTACTTCCGTATCGTTACCGGAAGTGATGGCTACACGGCTGATCTTTTCATCCATCATTTTTATGGAAGCAGATGCATCTTTACCCACTGCTCTTGTTTTGAATACACCACCAGAGAAGCATGCATCAGTGATGAGTAGTGTATGACGTGATGGAAGTTTAGCGATAAGATTCAGTACATCTTTATTAGACACCCATGTATTTGGATCATTCCGTTTTGCATCGGTCATTAACCAATAGCCTTTTTTTTCTTTTTCCACCCATATGCCGTGACCTGCGTAGAAGATGAGAAGATTGTCTTCTGGTTGGATGGTATTCGTTAATTCAAGTAGTTGTCTTTTGATATCATTTGCTTCAGGATTGAAAAGTGTGATGATGTTATCATCAGAGAAATGATAATTATTCTTTAATACAAGTTTTAGCCTGGTCGCATCTTGTATAGGATTATCTAATGAAGGAATAGAAGCGTCTTTATAGTTTTGTGAAGCGATGAGCAGACAATAATTCTTCCCATCTTTTGTTACAACAGGTATGATATCAGTTTCAGAAGCGGTTGCTGCATTCTTAGTGATCTCAAAACTTTCTTCGGCTGAATTACCTGCACCATCTGTTACTTTGATGAGGATCTTATTCGTCCCATTCTTCAAATTCACATTACCCCAGAAGTTGCCAGCAGGCTGAGAATAAATTGCCTGTCCATTCACGAATACAGATTTAAGCCCTGAAGGATCAGGGGCAATCCCTTTTACCATGATGTCATTTCCTGAAGCGGTTATTTTTAAACCTCGCTTCAATGAAGGTTCTGTAACAGTAATGGACGGCGGGGTTTTATCGATCGATATCTCGCTAGCCAAAAGTGATTCTAGTTTTGTCATTCCATCTGAAGCAGGCTGATATCCGGGATAACTAAGTAATGCAATGCTATAATTATCGCGGGCCTTATCGTACTGTTTGAGACCTGTATAAGCGTCGCCCATTAATTTGTAAACTTTCCATAGAGGTTCCTGCCTGTATACGTCCATTCCCGCACTTGCCCTACCCTCTATGCTTTTAGTAAGCTTTTCCAGAGCAGCGGAATAAAACTTACGATTCATATCTATAAGCGCCAGGTAGTATTCCTCGCGAGGGCTCGCTTGTGTTGCTGCATTTCCAAAAAAAGTTCCCAGGCCTGCTGATTTCTTTTTATAATTCTCGTATGACTCTAAAGCTTTATCGCTTTCACCCAACAAAGCATAATTCATAAACAAAAGAAAGTCGGCACTTTTTTCGCCTTTGAGTTCAGCGATCGCTTTATTGTAAGCTCCCTTCTCTGTTAATATTGAAGATTTGACAATAGTGTAAGCTGCACCTTGAGCAAGTTTTTCCTTCTTCATTTCATCATTCACAGCAAATGCCTCATCATATTTCCCTTGGTGTATTGCGAGTTCGAGTTTTACAGTAAAATACATTATCCTGTCGATAGACTTTTTGCCTTCTGGCACTGGCTGTTCCAATGCCTTTATCATACTGCGTTCCACTATACCGTGGTTGGCAAAAGCCTTATTAACGTTTAATATTTCCTTTGCAAATTTAAACTTCGCCAACTCCAGTGGGATCTCTACGAGTGTTTCCCTATTCATAAACCCGACCTCTCTGAAAGACATCTTTGCCCTTTCAAAATTCTTCACTCTATTTAGTAATGCATCCATTACGAGATTACTTCCGGCTATGTCAGGGCTTCTAGCAAGTTGTGCTGCATAATCGCAAACCAACCGAGTTGGATATAAACGAATAGATGATCGTATCATGGAGTCAGCCAACTTAACCTCACCCCGATTAAATAAGGCAATCGCTTCTTTGGCTGTTGCCTCTGCCATATTAAAATCAGCCTGTGATTGAGACTGAGCAACGAAACAAAATAACGTTGCTATTAAAACCGTTACATAGTACTTCCTAACTTTCATCTCTTTTAATTATTCTTTACTTTTTTATAAAGATGTAATCACCACCTATATGCCCTGCCAGTTCCAACGTTCCGTAACGGGGTTCAGTTTTGGTCTCCGCCATCACTGCTTCCATGATATGACTAATGAACATTTTTTGTGCAGGCATGTATTTGTCTTTATTGTTACTTAACGCTTTTACCAGGTATTTCATAAATACACTTTCATCGGGCACTTCAGTATCATTGCCGGAGGTGATCGCTACACGGCTGATCTTTTCATCCATTAACTTGATTGATGCTGATGCATCGCTGCCAACTGATCTTGTTTTGAACACACCACCAGAAAAACAGGCATCAGTGATGAGTAGTGTATGGCGTGATGGAAGTTTGGCGATAAGATTAAGTACATCTTTATTAGACACCCATGTATTCGGATCATTGCGTTTTGAATCAGACATTAACCAGTAACCCTTCTTTTCTTTTTCTACCCATATGCCGTGTCCGGCATAAAAAATCAGCAAATTATCTTCAGACTGAACGGTATTAGTTAGTTCAAGCAATTGTCTTTTTATATCGTTCGCATCAGGGTTGAATAAGGTGATGATATTTTCGTCGGTAAAGTTGTAGTTAGCCTTGAGAATAAGTTTCAGTTTTATAGCATCCTGTATTGGGTTATCAAGCGAAGGAATTGCGGCATCTCTATAATTCTGCGCAGCGATCAGCAGGCAGTAATTTTTACCTTCTTTGGCCACTACAGGAATAACATCCGTTTCGGGAGCTGGTGTTACCGTTTTCGATACTTCGATCGTTTGTTCCGCGGAATTACCGGCTCCATCGGTTGCCTTAACAGTGATCTTATTAACGCCTTCTTTTAGGCTAACATTCCCCCAGAAATTTCCTCCTTCCTGTGCATACGCCACCTGGTCGTTGATGGTAACTGACTTTAGGCCAGAAGGGTCCTGTGCGACACCTCTCACCATTACATCTATACCTGCAGCAGTTACCTGCAATCCTCTTTTTACAGATGGTTCCGTTATTGTGATGGAAGGTGGCTCCTTGTCTGTTGTTGTAGTAGTAGCAATAGTTGCTTCCAGCTTGCTCATCGCTTCGATGGCAGGTTCATATGTAGGATGAGACAATAAGGAGATGTTGTAGTTATCCCTTGCTTTAGTGTATTGTTTCAGTCCTGCATACACGTCCCCGTAGGATTTATGAAGTATCCAACGCTCAATTAGTACTCCCTCAGCGAAAGCTGCATATTTACCTGTAAGTCGGAAGTCTCTTGTTTTATTCAAAAGTGCAAGTGCCGAATCGTAATTCTTTCTATTGAGTTCGATGATAGCCAGGTAATAAAAGTCCTGGTTGTTATCTAGTTTACTGGATATCTTTTTAAACGCTTTCAAAGCCTCTTCAGTATTACCTAACTGAGCGTTAGCTTGAAATAAAAAAGTGTAATAATACCCGAGACGGTCACGACCATATTCATTGATTTTTTGTAAGGCATTTTGATAGTCTCTTTTTTGAAGATAAATGGATACCACCCAATCTGGAGTATTGGCACTAAAATCCTTTTCCCTGGCAAGTAGCAGCGCTTTCTCAAAGTCCTTCTCTTCAATTGCCAGGTGTATCTTGTAATTATGTTGAATCTGCCGAGCCGTGGCATCTCTTTTAAAGATTTCAAAAGAAGTGAGCCTGCGCTTCAATGATATTTCATAAGCTTTGCTCCCTAGTGTTTTATTGAGGTTAACTGCTTCGTCCATTAAATAAAATACGCCTGTCCATTTACGCCAGGTACTCAATGTTTGCTTTCTACCAAAAAGTTTTACATGAGGTGGATCGAATATCAACAGGGATTCATCCTGTATCGATGCTGCCGCATCATATAATTTATCGAGGTAGTAATATGCCCGGTTATTGTTCGCCATGAGGAATAACTCCTTTGCATAATCTACCACTTCCCTTGTAGGATAAATTGCAATGGCACTATCCACTAATTTATTGGCTTCATTAGCAAACCCCTCTTTCAACTTCTGGATTGCTTGTTCTACTATGGCTGCAGAGGTTTTGTACTTTTCCTTCGCTGACTGAGCCGATAATGTAAGGGTGGTAAAAACAACTATACTACATAAAATAACCTTCTTCATGAACCTTTTATTTCTTTATAAATATGTAATCACCGCCTACATGCCCTGCCAGTTCCAAGGTTCCATATCTTGGTTCGGTCTTGCCTTCAGCCATCACCGCTTCCATGATGTAGCTGATGAACATTTTCTGCGCAGGCATATACTTGTCTTTGTTTTCAGTCAATGCTTTTACGAGATAGCGCATGAACACACTTTCATCCGGCACTTCAGTATCATTACCCGAAGTGATCGCTACACGACTAATTTTTTCATCCATCATTTTGATTGAGGCTGATGCATCTTTACCTACTGCTCTTGTTTTAAATACACCGCCTGAGAAACATGCATCAGTTATGAGTAATGTGTGACGAGATGGAAGTTTAGCGATAAGATTCAGTACATCTTTATTAGACACCCATGTATTTGGATCATTCCGTTTTGCATCTGTCATCAGCCAATAACCTTTCTTCTCTTTCTCTACCCAGATGCCATGACCGGCATAGAAGATGAGCAGATTGTCTTCAGGCTGGATGGTATTCGTTAATTCGAGTAATTGTCTCTTGATATCATTTGCATCAGGATTGAAGAGTGTGATGATGTTCTCGTCCGAGAAATTATAGCTCTTCTTAAGAATGAGTTTTAATCGCACGGCATCCTGTATGGGATTATCCAAAGATGGGATGGATGCATCTTTGTAATTCTGTGCAGCGATCAACAGGCAATAGTTCTTTCCTTCTTTCTCTACCACCGGCGTGATGATCTCGGTATTATTCGTAACAACTGCAGTTGTTTTGGTGATCTCGAAAGTTTGCTCACCTACGTTACCTGCCCCATCCGTTGCTTTGATCGTAATCTTATTATTGCCATCTTTTAAAACTACGTTGCCCCAAAACGTTCCCGACGCTTGTGCATATACAGCCTGGCCATTTATGCTCACTGACTTTAACCCTGAAGGATCAATGGCATTACCTCTTACCAACACATCGTTACCTGCAACTGTTACCTGCAAACCTCGTTTAACAGAAGGCTCTGTGACAGTTATTGATGGAGGTGTTTTATCAGTTGAAGTAGTGGTTGCGACAGACGATTCGAGTTTGGTGAGTGCTGCGACCGCAGGTTCATAATCAGGATAAGCAAGCAATGCAATATTATAGTTGTCCTTGGCTTTATCAAATTGTTTAAGACCAGCATATGCATCACCGATGGATTTAAATAATTTCCAGCGGTCTACCAGCTGCATGCTTGCCATCCACGCGTTAGTGCCCGTCAGCCTATAATTCAGCGCACTGTCAAGGTTTCGTAAAGCTCCATTGTAATCCGATTTGTTTAGATCGATCATCGCCAAAAAATAAAAGAACTGATTGGTTTGAATGGACCCCGGTGTTTTCCGGTATTTCTCATAGTAATTCAAAGCTTCAGTATTCTTTCCCATCATCGCATAAGCCATGAATTTCCAAATATCCTTCACGGTTTCATAGGTGGCAGGAAGTCTATCAATGATCTCCAGCATTTTTGGGAAATCACCTTTTTCAAAATAGATACTTCCCAGGCTCATGTCTTTCGTTTCCTGTGTATTGAACTTGGTGATCGGCATTGCCTCAGCAAAAGCAAGCGCTTTATCATATTCCTTCTTCGCCATTAAGAGATATAGCGCATAGGAACGTTGTTGATTAAATTCAACATCATAAGTACCTTTTTGTTCATCTGTGGTGTTCTTTAGCGGAATCTCTGCCATTACCGTAAGCCATCGTATACAAGAATTGATATCGCCAAATTCACGGTTTAAGCCGTAGATGTCCATTGCGGTATTGAATAAAACCCGTTGTTTTTCGATAGACTTCAGGCCTCTTTCCATTTTCCCATTTACATATGTCATAGGAATCGATTCGAGGCAAAGCAACTCGGGTTTAGAAAAATTCCTGACCCCTTGCATTAACCGCTCCGCAACAGCATTCGCTTGCTTTACGTCAGGGAGTTTGCAAAGTTCCCTGCAGTAGTCAACCACAGATTTTGTGGGATATAGACTTATTGAGACTGTGATTAGTGAGTCTGCTTTATTGATGTTACCGTTTTGTAATTCCAATGAAGCGGTCGCAGCCAATTGCTCGGCCTGCTTATACTCGGCAGGTGGGTCTATGGGTTTACCGTAGATCTTCTCCATCTGCTCCTGTATACTCTTATTGATCTTCTCCTGTTGCTTCGCTGCCTGTCGTTCTTTTTTTGACTGTGCATTCGCTTCTATACCAAGAAGTAAAATCACTACAGCAACCAGTGTCGTGGATCTCAATTGGGTTAGCATAAATAACGTTACTGTTTTAAACCTATTTTTTAATAAATACAAACTCTCCTCCTTCATCACCAATGTTCTTAATGGCTGCATACTGAGGAGAAGTATCTGAATTATTCAATATCGCTTCGTAAAAACTATCGAAGAGTTTTTTAGCTGTGAGGTATTTTTCTTTATTCTCCCTGAGATTTTTCTTCAGGTAAAAGATGAACCTGCTGTTATCAGGCACAGGTTCCATGTTCCCGCTGGCCATGATCTTACGGCTTGCCACATTATACTGCTTTTGAATACCAGCCGATGCATCGGAAGAAAGTGCTCTGGTGAACGCACCGCTGAAACAAGCATCCGCAATTACAAGAACATGTTTAGAATCGCTGCGCTTCAAAGCTTTTTTTATATCATCTGCAGAAATGTAAGTAGATACCAATCCCTTTTTTGCAGAGGAAGGAATCCAATATCCATCTACGTCACCAAACTTATCTTTCTCTGCAATGCCATGACCTGCATAGAAGATCAGCAGGTTATCGTTTTCAGACAGGCTATTACTCGTTTGAATAATTGTCTGCATGATGTCGTCTTTATTTTTATTATATAAGGTTTTTATATTTTTTGCGTTGAAAGTGTATTGTGTTTCAAGGATCGATTTTAATTCTGCTGCATCTTTAACAGGATTATCTAAGTCTGGTATGGAAGGGTCATTATAATCTTTTGCCGCAATGATTATCGCGTGGTACTGCGGCGTTGAGGTATTATTAACTACAGGTACAATATCGTTTGCGACTTCTTTCTGCTGAGCAATTACCTTACCCTGGATTGTAAAAGTTTTGGTACTGGCATTTCCTTGTTGATCTGTAGCGGTGATGGTAATGTTATTAGCACCTGGACTCAATTGAACAGCGGAAAAGAACAATCCATCATCTTCTGATTTTGCTTTAACTCCGTTTACCACTATTGATGCAATTCCTGAAACATCCTTTGCTCTACCAATCACCTGTGTTTCTGTTTTAGAGGCAACTATATCTAATCCTCTTGACGCCTGTGGCGACAATAATTCAATCGTTGGAGGAATTTTGTCGGCAGTCTTAACCAGTGTTACATTTTTTTCTATTCTTGCCAGTGCTGCTTTAATGTCAGGCTGATTAGGATTCACCACCAAAGCCTGATGGTACACATCTTTAGCTTCATTATTATTATTCAGTTGTTCTAAGATATACGCCTTAAGTACCAGCGTGGCTATGTATTCGTTTTTCTTATCGCCGGGCGTTGTCACTTCTACGGAATATTCGCTTAGTGCTTTGTCAAGATTTTCCAATGCACCCTTATAGTTATTTTGCGGTATCTGCTCAGAAATTGTAGCTAAGTAATGTTTATAGAATTTAGCATCTTCATCAACAAAGGAACTAAGCTTTTTCTCATTGTACTCCTTATAATACATTGCAGCTACTTCAAACTGCAATTTCCTGACATAAGCGGTTATTATATTAATGTAAGCCAATCCTATGTTATCAAATACAGTAGCGTGCTTTATTGCTTCTTTACCATCTGCTATAGCTTTATCATAATCGCCCAGTGTATAGTAAAGATCTCCCCTGTTTGAAAGAGCTGTGAAATCGGTAGGGTTGGTAAGTATAGCCTGGTTGAGATCGGATAAAGCACTGTAGTTATCCTCTTTTTTGATATATACCCACGCTCTTGCGGCATACGCACTGGCTTCTTTGGGCTGTTTTGCAATCGCCTCGTTACAATCCTTCAACGCATTTTCAAAATCACGTTTTAATGCATAGAGTTGACCTCTTGCTATTCGACTATCATTAGTTTCCGGTGACAGGCTTATTGATTGTGTATAGTCAGCAATTGCTTTATCATAATTACCCTGCTCCTGGTAAATCGCACCCCTGATATGATATGCAAAATAAAACTTGCCGTTATTCAATATCGATGCATTCAAATCAGCCAACGCATCGTTGTATAACTTTTTTTGATAATAACAAATACCCCTGTAACAGAAGGCAGCGTAATTAGCAGGATCTTTTACCAACGCCGAGTTGAAATCGGCGATCGCTTTATCAAATTCTCCGTTCTGCAGAAAAGTTCCACCACGTGTTACATATTCGGTTGCGGTAGTAGGTTCTTTCTGAGCTTCTACCAAACCTGGCAACACTATTAGTATTGTAACCAGGCAAAAAAGCATTTTATTCATAGGTTACTTCTTTATAAATACAAACTCACCCCCCTCGTCACCAATATTCTTAATCGCTGCATACTGAGGAGAAGTATCTGAATTATTCAATATCGCTTCGTAAAAACTGTCGAAGAGTTTTTTTGCTGTGAGATATTTGTCTTTGTTCTCTCTTAGAT